>NZ_JBFBAX010000008.1:0-236788 GCF_040682395.1 Streptomyces sp. NPDC051207
AGATCCGTGCCGGCATCGAAGGCACCATCTCCCAGGCAGTCCAAGTCTGCGGCCTGCGCAGATCCCGCTACCGCGGCCTGCCCAAGACGAGCCTCAACACCAGCTAACCGGCGCCGCCGTCAACCTCATCCGCATTGACGCCTGGCTCACCTACACGCCCCGAGCCCGCACCCGCACCAGCCCTCTGACAGCACTTCGCCCCGCCGCATAGCGACGGGGCGAAGCAACCAGGCCCGAATTAACCAACGGCATCTGTGAGGGCGCCCGGCCCCTCGTCGTGCGTGGCATGCGACGGGCCGGGCCTTTCGGCGTGCGTGGTGGCGGTCGGGCCCGGGCCTTGGCGTGAGCGGTGATGGGCGGGCCCGGGCCTTCCGGCCGGGTGGTGGGTGCTGGTCAGTCGTCGGTGGTGTGGGGCGGGCGGGGGCCGCCCAGTTCGACCGCTGTGCAGCGCCAGCGCAGGTCGGGGCCCTGCTCCAGGCGGAAGGCCATGGCACGCAGCCGGTCGCCGGCGCCGATGCGGGCGAAGGCCTCGATGGCGCCGGGGCGGGGTTCGAAGTAGCCGATGTCGCGGACGACGGGGCGCGGGCCGCGGGTGCGCAGCGGCCGGCGCTCGGCGAGGCGGATCAGCTCGTCGTAGGCGGGCCCCGCGGTGTGCCGGAGCATCCAGTGCACGGGGCGCTGGCCGCTGAGCACGGCGAGGAGACGGTCGGCGAAGAGATCGGTGGGCCGGGGCTGCGGGACGGGGACGGGCCTGCGGGGTGTGCGGGCGGGGACGGCGGAGGGGCGGCCGGGGCGGCTGCCGATGGTGGTCGGTGGGCGGGTGGTCGCGGTGGCCGTGGGCGGGCGGGTGTCGGCCGGCCTCGGGGCCGGGCCGCGCGGGGTGCCCGGTGGGCGGTCGTCCGGGGCCGTCGTGCGGGCCGTGCCTCCGCCCGGGGTGCGGGGCGGCGGACCGGACGGGCGGCGGGCGTCGAGGCGGCCGGGCGGACGCGTGGACGGGCGGCGTCGGCTCCTGGTCATGACCTTGATCATGGGGTCCCCGTTCGGCAGGCCGGCATTGATACCGGACAGTAACTTGTTGTTGGGTGACCTTGTACGGGGACATGGGCACGGGGGGCAAGCAGGCCGGGGACGGCGTGGCGCGCCCGCAGGGTTCACTTGTCCGGGTGACTCCGGTGTGCCGAGGCCCGTACTGCCGGGGGCGTACCGGGTGAATCCGTGGACCGGGGTGGACGGTTCGGGGCCCGTGGGCAGGGACCCGAAAGAGGGCTCGCGCACGTATCCTGAAGGCCCTCCGGGAGACGCGGGACCGCCCTTCCCAGGGGTCCCGCCGAGCCCTACGACCACGACGAAAGCGGCCAGACATGCGCGTCTACGTCCCCTTGACCCTCCCCGGTCTCGCCGAGGCGTACAAGGCGGGTCAGCTGGGGACAGGGGCGCTGGTGGCGTACGCGGTCACGCCCGCGCTGCGCGAGTGGTACCTCTCCGACGACATCGAGGAACTGGAGTACGCGGCGCTGAACCGCGCCGCCCTCGCCTCCCTGCGGCTGCTCGCCGCCGACGCCGCGGCGCCGCGGCGCCGGGTCGTGGTCGCCGTCGACGTGCCCGACGGGACGGCGAGCGCAGACCCGGACCGCGGCCTCGACCCGGCCGCGCTCGGCGAGGTGCGCCTGGCCGGGCCCGTGCCGCTGGCCAAGGCGGCGGCGGTGCACGTGGACGCGGACGACGCGGAGGCGGACGTGACCGCCGCCGCCGGGGCGCTGGCCGCGGCCGACGCCGGGGACGACGACGCGCAGTTCGTCGTGGACGGTGCCGAGGACCACGAGCTGCTGTGGTTCGCCACGCAGGAAATCCCCGGCCTGGTCGGCCTCGGCACCTGACCGGCCTGCGGTTTCCCCGATTGTCAGTGGCGGCGGGTACGTTTTTGGCATGGGGAAGAAGACAGGGGCACACATCGTCTGGGACTGGAACGGGACGCTGTTCCACGACCTGGACGCGATCATCGGAGCGACGAACGCGGCCTTCGCCGAGCTGGGCCTGACACCGATCACGCTGGAGAAGTACCGGGAGCTGTACTGCGTACCGGTGCCGAAGTTCTACGAGCGGCTGCTCGGGCGGCTGCCCAGCCACGCTGAGTGGGAGGTCATGGACGAGATCTTCCACCGGTACTACACGGAGCACCGGGTGCGGTGCGGGCTGGCCGACGGGGTGACGGAGCTGCTCACCGGCTGGCGGTCGGCCGGGCACAGCCAGTCGATCCTGAGCATGTACGGGCACGAGGACCTGCTGCCGCTGGTCAAGGGCTTCGGGATAGAGGCGTACTTCATACGCGTGGACGGGCGGACCGGGCCGTCCGGCGGCACCAAGGCCGAGCACATGGTGCGCCACCTCGGCGCCCTCGCCGGCGTCGACCCGGCGCGCACGGTGGTGATCGGGGACGCCGCCGACGACGCGCTGGCCGCGGCGCACGTGGGAGCGCGGGCGGTGCTCTACACGGGGGGATCGCACAGCCGGGTCAGTCTGGAGGCGGTGGGCGTCCCGGTGGTGGACACGCTGGCGGAGGCGGTCGCCGAGGCGGAGCGGCTCGCGGCCTGACGTTGCCCTATGACAGGACCGCACCTCTCCCCTCTGTGCAGAACGTCAAACTTCCGCCCCTGCTTTTGTACACATACGGCTCATGACGGGCCCCCTGTCATGAGCGATAGCCTTGGTGGCGTGATCAGCGCGATAGCTCGCGGGGGCACCGCCGCCCCTGCCCTGCGCCCGGGCCGCACGGACGACATCCGTGACCGGGCGGCGGTCGCTGGTCTTCGCGGGCGGGAGGGGACATCGAGGTTCCCCGGGGCGCCGCACTCCTGCGGGACGGTGGCGCCGCGCACAGCAGCGTCACACCCGTCGGACGCGTCACGACCGGCTGACAGGCCCCCGCTCCTCTCCCCTTGCGGCGCAGCGCCGGAACAGGACGGACACCCCGTGCCGAGGCGTCGCGTCACAAGGGCAGAGACCGTACTTCCTTCTACGTCACGCAACGGCGCGCGACAGGAGTCAGAGGACAATGCAGACCAAGCTGGACGAAGCAAAGGCCGAGCTGCTCGAGAGGGCCGCCCGGGTAGCTGAGAACAGCCCGGTCGGGGGGCACCTACCGACTGGGAAGACGAGCGAGGGCACATCCGGTGCGGACCACGCATCCGTGCTCGCGTTCCTCCAGCGCTACTACCTGCACACGGCACCGGAGGACCTCACCGACCGCGACCCGGTCGACGTCTTCGGAGCCGCGGTCTCCCACTACCGGCTGGCCGAGAACCGCCCGCAGGGCACGGCCAACGTGCGGGTGCACACCCCGACGGTCGAGGAGAACGGCTGGACGTGCACCCACTCCGTCGTCGAGGTCGTCACCGACGACATGCCCTTCCTCGTCGACTCCGTGACGAACGAGCTGACCCGGCAGGGCCGCGGCATCCACGTCGTCATCCACCCGCAGGTCGTCGTGCGGCGCGACGTCACCGGCAAGCTGATCGAGGTGTTCGCCACCCCGCCCAGCGGGGAGCTTCCGCACGACGCGCACACCGAGTCCTGGATCCACGTCGAGATCGACCGCGAGACCGACCGCGCCGACCTCAAGCAGATCACCGCCGACCTGCTGCGCGTCCTGTCCGACGTCCGCGAGGCCGTCGAGGACTGGGAGAAGATGCGCGACGCGGCCGTCCGCCTCGCCGGGGCGCTGCCCTCCGAGCCGCTGCCCGGGGACCTGGCCGAACCCGAGGTCGAGGAGGCCCGCGAGCTGCTGCGCTGGCTCGCCGACGACCACTTCACCTTCCTCGGCTACCGCGAGTACCAGCTGCGCGAGGACGACTCCCTGGCCGCCGTGCCCGGCACCGGCCTCGGCATCCTGCGCGCCGACCCGCAGCACGCCGAGGAGGAGGCCCACCCCGTCAGCCCGTCCTTCGAGCGGCTGCCGGCCGACGCCCGCGCCAAGGCCCGGGAGCACAAGCTGCTGGTGCTGACCAAGGCCAACAGCCGCGCCACCGTGCACCGGCCGTCGTACCTGGACTACATCGGCGTCAAGAAGTTCGACGCCGACGGCAACGTGATCGGTGAGCGGCGCTTCCTCGGCCTGTTCTCGTCCGCCGCGTACACCGAGTCGGTGCGCCGGGTGCCCGTCATCCGGCGCAAGGTCGCCGACGTGCTGACCCGGGCCGGTTTCTCGGCCAACAGCCACGACGGGCGCGACCTGCTGCAGATCCTGGAGACCTACCCGCGCGACGAGCTGTTCCAGACGCCCGTCGACGAGCTCCAGGCCATCGTCACCTCGGTGCTCTACCTCCAGGAGCGCCGCCGGCTGCGCCTCTACCTGCGCCAGGACGAGTACGGGCGCTACTACTCGGCGCTCGTGTACCTGCCGCGCGACCGCTACACCACCGGCGTCCGGCTGAGGATCATCGACATCCTCAAGGAGGAACTGGGCGGCATCAGCGTCGACTTCACCGCCTGGAACACCGAGTCGATCCTGTCCCGGCTGCACTTCGTGGTCCGCGTCCCCTCCGGCACCGAGCTGTCGGAGCTGTCCGACGCCGACAAGGAGCGCATCGAGGGGCGGCTCGTGGAGGCCGCCCGCTCCTGGGCCGACGGCTTCGCCGAGGCGATGAACGCCGAGTGCGGCGAGGAGCGCGCGGCCGAGCTGCTGCGCCAGTACGGCGACGCCTTCCCGGAGGGCTACAAGGCCGACCACTCCCCGCGCGCGGCCGTCGCCGACCTCGTGCACCTGGAGCAGCTCAAGGCGGGCGAGAGCGGCAAGGACTTCGCGCTCAGCCTGTACGAGCCGGTGGGCGCCGCCCCCGAGGAGCGCCGCTTCAAGATCTACCGCAAGGGCGACGCGGTCTCCCTGTCCGCGGTGCTGCCGGTGCTCCAGCGGCTCGGCGTCGAGGTCGTCGACGAGCGGCCGTACGAGCTGCGCGCCTCGGACCGCAGCGTGGCCTGGATCTACGACTTCGGGTTGCGCATGCCCCGGTCGCTCAGCGGCGGCGACCACTTCGGCGACGACGCCCGCGAGCGGTTCCAGGAGGCCTTCGCCGCCACCTGGAACGGCAAGGCGGAGAACGACGGCTTCAACGCCCTGGTGCTGAGCGCCGGGCTGACCTGGCGTCAGGCGATGGTGCTCAGGGCGTACGCCAAGTACCTGCGTCAGGCGGGCTCGACGTTCAGCCAGGACTACATGGAGGACACCCTCCGCAACAACGTCCACACCACCCGGCTGCTCGTCTCGCTGTTCGAGGCGCGGATGTCGCCGGAGCGGCAGCGCGCCGGGCACGAGATCGTGGACGCCCTGCTGGAGGAACTCGACGCCGCCCTCGACCAGGTGGCGAGCCTGGACGAGGACCGCATCCTCAGGGCCTTCCTGACGGTCATCAAGGCGACCCTGCGCACGAACTTCTTCCAGCAGGCGCAGGGCGGCGAGCCGCACGACTACGTCTCCATGAAGTTCGACCCGCAGGCCATCCCCGACCTCCCGGCGCCGCGCCCGGCGTTCGAGATCTGGGTGTACTCGCCGCGCGTCGAGGGCGTGCACCTGCGGTTCGGCAAGGTCGCGCGCGGCGGGCTGCGCTGGTCCGACCGCCGTGAGGACTTCCGCACGGAGATCCTCGGCCTGGTCAAGGCGCAGATGGTGAAGAACACCGTGATCGTGCCGGTCGGCGCCAAGGGCGGCTTCGTCGCCAAGCAGCTGCCCGACCCGGCCGTCGACCGGGACGCGTGGATGGCGGAGGGCATCGCCTGCTACAGGACGTTCATCTCGGCGCTGCTCGACATCACCGACAACATGGTGGCCGGCGAGGTCGTGCCCCCCACGGACGTCGTCCGGCACGACGAGGACGACACCTACCTGGTGGTCGCGGCCGACAAGGGCACGGCGACGTTCTCGGACATCGCCAACGAGGTGGCCCAGGCGTACAACTTCTGGCTGGGGGACGCCTTCGCCTCGGGCGGCTCCGCCGGGTACGACCACAAGGGCATGGGCATCACCGCGCGCGGCGCCTGGGAGTCCGTCAAGCGGCACTTCCGGGAGCTGGGCGTCGACACCCAGAGCGAGGACTTCACGGTCGTCGGCATCGGCGACATGTCCGGTGACGTCTTCGGCAACGGCATGCTGCTGTCCGAGCACATCCGCCTGGTCGCCGCCTTCGACCACCGGCACATCTTCGTCGACCCCCACCCGGACGCGGCCGTCTCCTACGCCGAGCGCCGCCGCCTGTTCGAGCTGCCGCGCAGCTCCTGGGCCGACTACGCCACGGAACTGCTCTCCCCGGGCGGCGGGATCTTCCCCCGCTCGGCCAAGTCCATCCCGGTCAACGCGCACATCCGCGAGGCCCTCGGCATCGACTCGGGCGTCACCAAGATGACCCCGGCCGACCTGATGAAGGCGATCCTCAAGGCACCGGTCGACCTGCTGTGGAACGGCGGCATCGGCACGTACGTCAAGGCGTCCACCGAGTCGCAGGCCGACGTCGGCGACAAGGGCAACGACGCCATTCGCGTCGACGGCAAGGACCTGCGCGTCAAGGTCGTCGGCGAGGGCGGCAACCTGGGCCTGACCCAGCTCGGCCGGATCGAGTTCGCGCTGCACGGCGGCCGGATCAACACCGACGCCATCGACAACAGCGCGGGCGTGGACACCTCCGACCACGAGGTGAACATCAAGATCCTGCTCAACGGGCTCGTGGCGGACGGCGACATGACCGTCAAGCAGCGCAACAAGCTGCTCGCCGCGATGACCGACGAAGTCGGCCGTCTGGTCCTGCGCAACAACTACGCGCAGAACACGGCGATCGCCAACGCGCTCGCCCAGTCCAAGGACATGCTCCACGCCCAGCAGCGCTACATGCGCCACCTGGTCCGCGAGGGCCACCTGGACCGGGCCCTCGAGTTCCTGCCCACCGACCGGCAGATCCGTGAGCGGCTCACCGTCGGGCACGGCCTGACCGGCCCGGAGACGGCCGTCCTGCTCGCCTACACGAAGATCACGGTCGCCGAGGAACTGCTGCACACCTCGCTGCCCGACGACCCGTATCTGCGCGGCCTGCTGCACACCTACTTCCCGGCGCCGCTGCGCGAGGAATTCGGCGAACAGATCGACCACCACCCGCTGCGCCGCGAGATCACCACGACCGTCCTGGTCAACGACACGGTCAACACGGGCGGTACGACGTATCTGCACCGGCTGCGCGAGGAGACCGGCGCCTCGCTGGAGGAGATCGTCCGCGCGCAGACCGCGGCCCGCGCGATCTTCCGGTCCAACGAGGTGTGGGACGCGGTGGAGACCCTCGACAACAAGGTCGAGGCCGCGGTCCAGACCCGGATCCGGCTGCACTCGCGGCGCCTGGTGGAGCGCGGCACGCGCTGGCTGCTCAACAACCGGCCGCAGCCGCTGGAGCTGGCGGAGACCGTCGAGTTCTTCGCCGAGGGCGTCGAGCAGGTGTGGACGCAGCTGCCGAAGCTGCTGCGGGGCGCGGACCTGGAGTGGTACCAGCAGATCCACGACGAGCTGACGGCCGCGGGCGTCCCCGACGAGCTGGCCACGCGGGTGGCGGGCTTCTCCTCGGCCTTCCCGACGCTGGACATCGTGCTGATCGCCGACCGCATGGGCAAGGAGCCGCTGGACGTGGCCGAGGTGTACTACGACCTCGGCGACCGGCTGCACATCTCGCAGCTGATGGACCGCATCATCGAGCTGCCCCGCACGGACCGCTGGCAGTCCATGGCCCGTGCGGCGATCCGCGAGGACCTGTTCGCGGCGCACGCGGCCCTCACGGGCGACGTGCTGGCGGTGGGCAACGGCTCGTCGACGCCGGAGCAGCGGTTCCAGCAGTGGGAGCAGAAGAACGCGGCGATCCTCTCCCGGGCCCGCACCACCCTGGAGGAGATCCGCGGCTCCGAGTCGTTCGACCTGGCCAACCTGTCGGTGGCGATGCGGACGATGCGGACGCTGCTGCGCACGCACCGGTAGTCCCGGCCCAGCACCTCTGGGGCGCCCCGGGCCGAGCCGGTCGGGGCGCCCCCCGGGGTGCGGGGCCTTCAGCGGAGGCCCGCCTGGGCCGTCCGGGCGCGGCTGCGGTGGAGGAGTCGCCGGGGGCGGCCGAGGCTGGTGGGGTGACTCCTGGGCGTTCCCGTACGAAGCGGGCACCGGCCGGGCCGGCCACCGCCCCGGCCGCGTCCCGTCCGGCGGCGGCACCCGCGCTGACCGCCGGGGCGGCGGCCGGGCTGCTGGTGCTGCTGCTCCTCGCGGTGGTCGTCCGGCTCCCGTGGGCCGGTGACCTCGGCATGCACGCGGCGACGATCGAACGCCTGCGCCACGACCTCACCGACCCCGGCAACCCGCTCGTCGCCGCGGACACCCCGAGCCCGTACTACTCGCCGTGGACGCTGCTGCTCGGCTGCGTCGCGCGGCTGACCGGCCTGTCCGTGTTCGTCGTGCTGCGCATCGGCGCGCTGGCCGGGCTGGCGCTGCTGGTGACGGGGGCCGGGCGGTACGCACGGACGCTGAGCGCGCACCGGGCGGCGCCCGCGCTCGCCGTGCTGAGCCTGCTGCTGCTCTGGGGCACGGCCCCGTTCGCCTGGAGCGGCTTCCTGGGCCTGAACTCCCTCGCGCTGACGGTGTCGTACCCGAGCGTGTTCGCCCTGGGGCTCGCCTTCCACTTCTGGGCGTGGCTGACGCGGGCGCTGCGCGGGGCGGCCGGGTGGGGGGCCTGGGCGGGACTGGGGGCGCTGTGGGGGGTGATCCTGCTGTGCCACCAGTTCACCGGGGTGGTGGCCTCGCTGGGCGGACTCGCCGTGATCCTCGCGGCCCGGCCGGCGCGGCACCGGTGGACGAGGTGGGTCCTCGGGGCGGGGGCGGGGCTGCTGGTCCTGTGGCTGTGGCCGTACTACGACTTCTTCGCGCTGCTCGGTGCCGGGGCGGAGCTGGAGCACGTGCACCGGCCGCTGTACCGGGACCTGCCCGCGCGGTTCTGGCTGGTGCTGCTCGGGATGGCCGCGCTCGTCCCGCGGTGGCGGCGCGACCACCGGGACCCGCTGGTGCTGTTCTTCGCGCTGGGCGCGCTGGTGTTCGCCGCCGGCGGGCTGACCGGCCACTACTCCTGGGGGCGGGTCCTGCCCGCCGCGCTGATCCCGGCGCAGCTCGCCGCCGCGCTGGCGCCGGTCGAGGCACCGCGTCGGCTCCGCGCCGGGTGGGCGGTCCTGCTGGCCGCCGCGCTGGCCGTCGGCGCGTGGACGCAGGCCGGGACCGCCGGATACGTCGTGCCCCGCGACGCGCTGCCGGAGGCGGTCGCGGCGAAGTACCGGCAGCCGTGGACCGGCTACGGCTGGATCACGCCGTGGGTGCGCCACGGAGATGTCGTCATGGCCCGGACCTTCCCGGCCCGGCAGATCCCCGCCTACGGCGCCTACACCGTCGCCCCCGGCTATCCCGACGTCTTCCTGCCGGACGAGGAGGCCCGGCAGGAGGCGGTACGGCGGTACTTCGCGCCCGGCACGGCGGCCGGGGAGCGGCGGGCCATCCTGCGGGAGTACGGGGTGCGGTGGGTGGTGGACCGGGGCGCGGGGCCGCCCGGCGCGGGCCTGCGGGAGGTGGCCCGCGGGCCCGGCGGACAGGTGCTGTACGAGGTCGGGTGACCGGCGGCCGTCACCCCGAGGGGTGTCAGGAGGCCACCCCGCGAGGGTGCCAGGGGCCCGGGGGCGTAGGAGGCTCCCCCGCTGAGGGTGTCAGAGGTCCCCGAGGCCGTCAGGAGGCACCCCGCCGAGGGTGTCAGAGGCCCCCGAGACCGTCAGGGATCCCGAGGCCGTCAGTGGTCCCGAGGCCGCCGTCAGGGGGTCACCCCCGAGGCCGTCCGGCCGTCACCGCAGCGCCCCCGCCACCAGCCGCGCCGCCCGTTTCAGCCGGGGCCGTGCCACCCGGCGTACGACGGGGCGGATCAGGTGTGCCGTCACGCCGACCGGCACCCAGCGGATCTGGAGGCGGCCGGGCGCGTGGCCCTCCGGTTCGACGGTGACCCGGTGCGGGGCGGTGCCCGAGCGGTAGTCGACGCGGGCCGTCAGCGTGGGGAAATCCAGCGGGGCGAGCAGCAGGCCGGTGTGGCTCAGGCCGCGCTGCGTGAGGCGCAGCAGGGGATGGCGTACGCCGTCGAAGCCCTGCACCGGCAGCGGGGCCGCCGCCAGGTCCAGCCGCACCCGGCCCTCGAAGACGCCGGGGCGCACGGGGCACAGGCGGAAAGGGATGATCAGGCGGCGCGCGCCGGGCGCGAGGTGCAGGGCCGCGCGCTGCGGGCCGACCGGAAGCCGCAGGCCGGGGTCGTACGTCCGGATCGCCAGGTCGACGCAGGCGCCGGGGCCGGGGCCGAACTCCGTGATCTCGTGCCGGAACTGGGCGCTCGGGAACGGCCGGGTGTCCAGCTCCAGGTCGGACACGTCCAGTTCGCGGCGCGCCCAGTCCGTCTCGGGGATCCGGTCGCCCCAGTAGGTGCGGCCCCCGTCGTCCGTCGTCACCTCCCGCGGTGCCACGCCGTGACCCAGGCCCCGGGCGGCGAGCCTGGCCTCGGGCAGCCGGCGGTCGCGGATCAGCTGGACGACGACGCGTTCGGCGCGCGGCAGCCGGGCGAAGGCGTCCGGGTCGAGCGTGTCCAGGTAAGGGCCGACGATGTCCGCGAAGGCGGCCAGCCACTGATCGTCCCGGTAGGGCAGGTCCCCCGCATACATGCGGAAGTCGTGCTTGAGGAACTTGTAGTCCTTGTCCGGGCGCAGCGCGCCGTGCCCGCTCTCGGCGAGGAAGGCGTCGATGAGGTGCTGGACGCGCACCCGGTCGCGGACGTTCTCCAGCCGGTCCCGCCGGTTGGAGATCGACGCCGCGCCTGGCGGTGCGTACGGCGCCACGTACCAGAGGTAGACCGGCTCCGGGATGATCGTGAACGCCCTGGCCAGGCAGTACGCGCGCGCCGAGAACAGCTGGTCCTCGTAGTGGATGTCCTCGGGGAAGAGCAGGCCGTGCCGGTCGAGGAAGGCGCGGGCGTACATCTTGCTGGTCGCAAGGTGCTCGAAGAACAGCCTCGGGTCGGCCCCGATGCCGTCGAGGGTGCGGCGCTCGGCGACCAGGTGCGGCATCCAGGTGGAGCGGCGGCCGCTGTCCACGCGGATGCGCCGCACCGCGCCCATCGCGAAGTCGATGTCGCGTTCGCGGTGCGCGGCGAGCAGCAACTCCACAGCGTCGTCGGTGAGTTCGTCGTCGCTGTCCAGGAACATCAGGTACGGCGCCCGGGACACGGCGATGGCACGGTTGCGCGGCACGCCGCAGCCGCCGCTGTTGCGCGGCAGCCGCAGATACCGGATGCGCGGGTCCTCGGCGGCCAGCCGGCGTGCCACGTCCGGGGTGTCGTCGGTGGAGTGGTCGTCGCTGATGACGATTTCGAGGTCGGCGTGGGTCTGCCGGCGCACGGAGGCCACGGCCCGGGGCAGGCGGGCGGCGTCGTTGTGGACGATGACGATGACGGTGACGTCGGCGGTCATGCGAGCTCCTCGGGGCGCGGGGCGGGGGTGCGCCGCTCCAGGGGCAGGACCGGGGGCAGCGCCTCCTCGGGCTCGCCGAGGAAGACACGGCGTACGACGCGCTCGGCGGCGCGTCCGTCGTCGTACTCGCAGAACCGGCGCCGGAACGCGGCCCGCGCCTTCGCCGCGCACTCGTCCCGCCACGCCTCCGTCGCCAGGATCTCCGTCAGCTCCTCCTGGGTGCGGGCCACCGGGCCGGGGGCGTCGGTCATCAGGTCGAAGTAGACGCCGCGCGTGGTGCGGTAGGTCTCCCAGTCGTCGGCGTGCACGACGACGGGCCGGTCGAGGTTGGCGTAGTCGAACATGATGGACGAGTAGTCCGTGACCAGCGCGTCGGCGGCCAGGCACAGGTCCTCGACGGGCTCGTAGGAGGACACGTCGACGATGCGGCCGGTGCGGCGCAGACCGGTCAGCGGGGAGGCGGCGCCCTCGTAGAAGTAGTGGCCGCGCACCAGCAGGACGGTGGTGCCGCCGAGGCGGTCGGCGAGCGCGGCGAGGTCGAGGCGGGGGCTCCAGCCGGCCTCGTAGTCGCGGTGGGTGGGCGCGTAGAGGACGGCCCGGTGGCCGGGCGGGATGCCGAGGCGGGCGCGGATCGCGCGGATGTCGTCGGCGCCGGCCGTGTAGTACACGTCGTTGCGCGGGTAGCCGTGGTCGAGCGAGACGTAGCGGGAGGGGTAGGCGCGCTGCCACATGCGGGTGGTGTGGCTGTTGGCGGAGACGCTGTAGTCCCACTTGTCGACGCGCTCCAGCAGCGCCTGGAAGTCCAGCCCCTTGGCGGCGGCCGGGTACGGCATCTGGTCCAGGCCCATGCGTTTGAGCGGGGTGCCGTGATGGGTCTGGACGTGGATCGCGTCGGGGCGCTTGACCACGGCGTTGGGGAAGTTGACGTTGTTGACGAGGTACGCGGCGCGCGCCAGCACCTCCCAGTAGCGGCGGGTGCCGGGCATCACGTGGTCCGTGCCGGGCGGCAGCAGAGCGGCGTTCCGCGCGGTCACCACCCACACCGGGTGGACGTGCGGGGCGAGTTCGGCGAGCTTGGCGGCGATCGCGGCCGGATTGCAGGCGACGCCCCGGTTCCAGTAGGCGGCGAAGACGGCGAGGCCCGGGTCGACGGGCCGGCCGAGCGCCCTGCGGTACTGGTGGTCGCGGATCAGGTCGCCGACCTGCTGTCTCCTGGTGCGCAGGGCCGACTTGGCGGCCCGGCGGGTGCGGTTGGCGGCCTGGAAGGCGCGGTACTTGGTGCAGGCGCCCTCCTCCAGCAGGCCGCGGCGGACGCCTTCGAGGCCGGGCGGTCGCCGGTGCCCCTCGGGCTTGCGGCGCACCGCGGCACGCGACGCCCGCCGGAAGAACTCCCGCGCCACCGCGTCCGGCATCCCGGCCCGCGCGAAGGTGCGCAGACAGTCCCGGACCATCAGCTCGTACAGCGTGCCCTGGGCGGTCCGGCGGCCCTCGGCCAGGTCGAGCAGGGCCTCGTAGCGGTCGATCAGGGCGTAGTGCTCCTCGGGCGCGAGCGGCGGGAGGCTCTCGGGGCGCAGCCGGCGGTCATCGAGGGCGGCGTGCGGCAGGCAGGCGATGCGGTCGGCGAGCAGGAGGGCGGCGAGCGCGGCGAACGGTTCGCCGGGGCCGTCGCCGTCGTCCGCCGGGCCGAGCAGGCGCTCGTGCGCCCGCCAGAAGCCGGCGCGCACGGCGCGGTTGCCCAGCAGCGGGGTCACGCACAGCAGGTGCGGGCAGTCGTCGAGGGCGAGCGGGTCCCGCCCGGCGCGGGCCAGGAGCGGCCCGTCCCGGGAGGGCAGGCCGGAGGTGCGCCAGGTGCTGCGGACGTGGTCCAGGAGGATGACGTCCACCGTGTCGGGCAGTTCGGCGGCACGCTCGGCGAGGGTGTGGGAGGCGCCGGCCGGCAGCCCGTCCTTGGCGTGGACGAAGTGCAGCCAGCGCCCGGTGGCCCGCGCCGCGCCCGCCGCCCGGGCCGCCGCGTCGCCCGTGCCGTCGGGCAGGGGCAGCACCATCATGTTGGAGGCGTGGTGCCCGGCGGTCTCCTGCGCCCAGTCGCCGACGGCGGCCACGACGACCTCGGCGCCGGGCAGGGGGCGCGCGGCGAGCGAGTCGAGGAGTTCGGCCAGGTGGCCCTGGGTGTTGGGCCCGTGGACGACGACGCTGAGCTCGGGCATCGGGGGACTCCTTCGTCTCGTCTCACCAGACGCGCCTGTCCGGTCATACTGGCATCAATGTGATGAAGGGGTTAATCCGATTGGGCCTGGCGAGGGAAACGGTGGGGGTCAGGAGCCGACGGCGGCGGTCTTGGGCTGCGGTCCCGATTCCGGCTTCGGTTCAGGCTGCGGCTGCGGCTGCGGCTGCGGCTTGCCTTCCGGCTCCGGCTTCGCTTCAGGCTTCGGCTTGGACTTCGGCTTGGGCTGTGCCTTGTCCGCGCCGCCGGTGAACGCCTCGTACTCCTTCAGGACCTCCTCCGTCGGCCCGTCCATGCGCAGCTCGCCGCGCTCCAGCCACAGCACCCGGTCGCAGGTGTCCCGGATCGACTTGTTGTTGTGGCTGACCAGGAACACCGTGCCCGCGTGCTTGCGCAGTTCGCGGATGCGGGCCTCGGACCGCTTCTGGAAGGACCGGTCGCCGGTGGCCAGCGCCTCGTCGATCAGCAGGACGTCGTGGTCCTTGGCGGCGGCGATGGAGAAGCGCAGCCGGGCGGCCATGCCGGAGGAGTACGTCCGCATCGGCAGCGTGATGAAGTCGCCCTTCTCGTTGATGCCGGAGAAGTCGACGATCTCCTGGTAGCGCTCCTTGATCTGCTCGCGGGTCATGCCCATGGCGAGGCCGCCGAGGTGGACGTTGCGCTCGCCGGTCAGGTCGTTCATCAGGGCGGCGTTGACGCCGAGCAGGGAGGGCTGGCCGCCCGTGTAGATGCGGCCGCTCTCCACGGGCAGCAGGCCCGCGACCGCCTTCAGCAGGGTGGACTTGCCGGAACCGTTGGTGCCGATCAGGCCGATGGCCTCGCCCTTGTACGCGACGAACGACACGTCCTTCACGGCGTGCACCCGGCGTACGCCGGCGGCCTTCTCGGTCTGCCTGCGGCGCAGGATGCGGTTGAGGGCGGCGGTCGCGGAGCCGCGGCCGGCGCCGGTGCCGTTGACGCGGTAGACGATGTCGACGCGGTCGGCGATGACGGTGGGAACGCGGTCCTCGGTGCTGTCAGCCACGGCCGTAGGTCTCCTCAGCCTTCCAGAAGTAGATGAAGCCGCCGACGCCGGCCAGCAGCGCCCAGCCGGTCGCGGTCAGCCACACGTGCGCGGGCAGCCGGTCCGCGTGGAAGCTGTCGATCAGCGCGAACCGCATCAGGTCGATGTAGACGGCGGCCGGGTTGGCCTGGAGCACCGGCAGGACCCAGCCCGGCAGGTCGGTGTGGCGGCTGACCATGTGGTCGATGCTCCACATCACACCGGAGGCGTACATCCAGGTGCGCAGCACGAACGGCATGAGCTGGGCGATGTCCGGTGTCTTGGCGCCCAGCCGCGCCATGATCATGGCGACGCCCGCGTTGAAGGTGAACTGGAGTGTCAGCGCCGGGACCGCCAGCAGCCAGGACGCGGCGACCGGCACGCCGAACACCAGCAGGATCACGGCGAGGGCGGCCATCGAGAACATCAGCTGCTGGAGCTGCTGGAGGCAGAACGAGACCGGCAGCGCGGCGCGCGGGAAGTGCAGGGCACGCACGAGGCCGAGGTTGCCGGAGATGGCGCGGGTGCCCGCCATGATCGAGCTCTGCGTGAAGGTCCACACGAACACGCCCGTGACCAGGAACGGCACGTAGTCCGGCACGCCCTGCTTGGTCTGGAGCAGCACGCCGAAGATGAAGTAGTACACCGCCGCGTTCAGCAGCGGGGTCATGACCTGCCAGACCTGGCCCAGCCTGGCCTGGCTGTACTGCGCGGTCAGCTTGGCCGTCGCGAAGGCGGCTATGAAGTGCCGGCGCGCCCACAGTTGGCGCACGTACTGCGGCAGGGAGGGGCGGGCGCCGCTGACGGTGAGGCCGTGGCGGGCGGCGAGCGCCGCCAGATCCTGGCCGGTGGGTGCCGGGGCCGGTTTCTGGGGCGGTGTGTCGAGAACCTGGCTCACATCCGCTGCTTTCGGTCGGTCGGGCGGGAGTGGATGTCGGCTTTGTCGCTACGTCGGGACGGGACCGTATCGTCGCAACGGGAGCGTAGGCCGTTTGGGCGTCGGGACGCAACCGTTTCGTCGTGACGCGAGGGCTCGCTGGGGTTGGGGTGCGCGAGGGCGTTGCTGAGGGGGAGCGTGAGGACGGGGCCGTATCGTCGCTACGGCCTATGCTGGCCGCATGGAGACGAACGCTGACGAGCCCCAGCCGCGTCCGCGCCGCCGGGCCCCCGCGGGGGCGGCCGTGCTGCGGGCGGACGTGACGGAAGCCATCCGGGCGGCCGTCTTCGAGGAGCTGGCGGCCGTCGGCTACGCGCGGATGTCCATCGAGGGGATCGCGCGGCGCGCGGGGGTCGGCAAGACGGCGGTGTACCGCCGGTGGCGTTCCAAGCTGCACCTGGTGCTGGACCTGGTGTCGGCCGTCGCCGCGCAGGGGCTGCCCGCGCCGGACACCGGCAGCCTGGAGGGGGATCTGCGGCTGCTCTACGAGGTGACCGCGCGGGCGCTACGGCATCCCGTCGCCTCGCAGGTCATCCCCGATCTGCAGGCCGAGGCGGCGCGCAACCCCGAGATCGCGGAGGCGTTGCAGAAGGCGCTGCGGGAGGGGCAGAGCGGTGTCGCCAGCGGGATTGTGACGGCGGCGGAGCGGCGGGGGGAGCTGCGGGCGGGGCTCGATCACGAGCTGGCGCTCGATCTGATCTCGGGGCCGCTGTACTGGCGGTCGGTGGTCATGCGGGGGGCGCGGCCCGGGAAGGGGTACCTGGAGGCGTTGACCCGGGCTACGGCGGGGGCCCTGCGAGCGCTGTGACTGCCGTCGGCTGGGCGGGGTGGGGTGCGGGTCTCGGGGGTGGGGTGGTGGCCGGGGTTGTGGTTGGCGTCGCGGGGTGGGGTGGCGGCCGGGGTTGTGGTGGGCGTCTCGGAGTGGGTTGGTGGCCGGGGTTGTGGTTGCCGTCTCGGGGGTGCGCTGCCCGGCGCTGACGGGTTGCCGCCCGCGCCCACCCGTGCCGCCCCAGCGGCACGATTGCCCGCGGAATGACGGACCTGGCCGTCCCCGCCGCTCGCGGAATGACGGGTCGTGGGCGCCGCCGCCCGGGATTCACGGGCGTAGCTGTCCGCCGCCCGTGGGATGACGGATCGCGCCGCTTGCCGCTCGTGGGATGACGGATCGGGCCGCCTGCCGCTCGTGGGATGACGGGGCGTGGGCGCCCGCCGCCCGGAATGACGGGTTGTGGCCGCCCGTCGCCCGTGAATGACGGGCGCGGCCGCCCGTCGCCCGCGGAAAGACGGACCCCGCCGCCCGCCCGCCGCCCGGGAATGACGGGCGGAACTGCCCGCCGTCTGTGGAATGACGGCTGTGGCCGCCCGCCGCTCGCGGAAAGACGGACCCGGCCGCCCGTCGCTCGCGGACCGACGGGTGCAGCTCCCCGCCGCCCGCCGCTCGCAGAAAGACGGACCTGGCAGCCTGCCGCCCGGGAATGACGGGCGCAGCTGCCTGCCGCCCGTGGGATGACGGATCGTGGCCGCCCGCCGCCCGCCGCCCGCCGCCCGCCGCCCGCGGAATGACGGATCGGGCGGCCCGCCGCTCGCGGACCGACGGGCGCAGCCGCCCCGCCCGCCGCCGCCGAATGACGGGCGTGGTCGCCCGCCGCCGCGGTGACCGGTATCGCGCCGTCCGCCACCCCCCGGCCGGGCGATCCGTATCGCGCGCCCGCGACCCGCAGGCGACCCGTATCGCGCCGCCCGCCGCCCGTCGGCGACCACCGTCCGTCACCAGAGCTGGCCGCCCTGGTCGGTGGCCCAGTCAGTCCCGGGTCGCCTCCGGATGGTGGAGGGTCCAGCCCTGCCACGCTGAGGTGATCATGTCCTGGACGTCGTGCCGTGCCTTCCAGCCCAGTTCGGTGGCGGCGCGGTCGGCGGAGGCCACGACTCGGGGTGGGTCGCCGGGGCGGCGCGGGGTGACCGCCGGGGGGCGGTCGCAGCCGGTGACGGCGTTGATGAGGTCGATCATCTCGCGCACCGAGACGCCCTCGCCGCGCCCGATGTTGAGGGTGAGGTCGCGGCCGGGGGTGGCGCGCAGGGCGCGGGCCGCCGCGAGGTGGGCCTCCGCCAGGTCGACGACGTGGATGTAGTCGCGGACGCAGGTGCCGTCCGGGGTGTCGTAGTCGTCGCCGAAAATGCGCGGGGCCGCCTTCTCGGTGAGCCGCTCGAAGACCATCGGGACGAGGTTGTGGACGCCGGTGTCGGAGAGTTCCGGTGCCGCCGCGCCCGCCACGTTGAAGTAGCGCAGCGACGCGGTGGCCAGGCCGGTCGCGCGGCCCGTCGCGCGGAGCAGCCACTCGCCGGCCAGCTTGGTCTCGCCGTACGGCGAGAGGGGCGCGCACGGCGTGTCCTCCGTGACGAGGTCCACGTCCGGCATGCCGTACACCGCCGCCGAGGAGGAGAACACGAACGACGCCACCCCGGCCGCCGTGACCTGCTCCAGCAGGACCCTGAGGCCCTCCACGTTGGTGCGGTAGTACTCCAGCGGCAGGTCCATCGACTCGCCGACCTGCTTCTTCGCCGCCAGGTGGACGACACCGGTGACGCCGTGGTCCGCGAGGACGCGGGCGATCCGCTCGCCGTCCAGGATCGAGCCGACCACCAGCGGAACGCCGTCGGGCACCCGCTCGGCGATGCCGGTGGACAGGTCGTCGTACACGACCGTCCGCTCGCCGGCCTCGGTCATCGCCCGTACGACGTGCGATCCGATGTAACCGGCGCCGCCGGTGATCAGCCAGGTCATGTCGGCCGTCCCCTCGTGTGTTGGCCCGTTCGGGTGGTGCTTGCGCGGTCGGGCAGCTCGCCCTCAGTGAAGCAGGCGCCGGAGCCTTCCGCGTACGACGGCCCCCGCGCCGCGCACGCCGGGCGCCACCCGCAGGGCGAGCGAGCCGGAGTTCGTGGCGTACGGCCTGACGAGTACGACACCGTGCCGCAGGCTCACAACGGCGCGTCGGCGCAGCCGGCCGTTGCCCGTGAGCGCGTGCGCCGTCACCTCACGGCTCGCGCCGTCGCGAAAGCGCAGCCGCAGCCGCAACTCCCAGGTGCCCGCGCCGAACGCGGCCGGGTCCAGGGTCGTCTGTGCCGTCCAGGTGCCGGGCGCGGCGGGGACGAGTGCCGCCGTGCGGCGGGCCGCGACGGCGCCGTCCTCGCGACGCCGCCACCGCACCTCGACGGTCGCCGGGCCGGCCGGCGCGAGCCTCCCGTACAGCTCGTGCAGGCGCAGCCGCAGCGGGGCGGCGCGGGCCCGCGGGCGCAGTTCCGCGTCGACGGCGACGGGCAGGAACCGCACCGGACGCGTCAGCAGGGGCTCCAGCGTGACCTGCGGGAGGTCGGCCGACCAGACGGGCGTGCCGTCGGCGGCGCGCGCGTACGGCGGGCACAGGCGCGCCGGGCGGGCCGCCAGCTCCCGCAGCCGGGGCAGGTCGCGCGGCTCGGGGGAGGCCAGCACCACCCGGCCGATCAGCCGGCCGGGGGCGCCGGGCCCGCGCGACCAGTCCGCCGCGTCGTACTCCGCCAGGTGCGCCCGCGTGTGCTCCCACCACGCGCGCCGGTAGTGCGGGTCGCGCAGGCCCAGCTCGCGGACGTACATGCGCAGCTCGTGGTCGAGGAACTTGGCGCGCGCCGCCCGCGCGAGCCTCTTCTGCCCGGCGCCCAGCAGGATCTCGTACGCCGTCCGGCAGGCCCGGGTGCGTGCCTGCCAGTTGGTGATGTCCGCGCGGTCCAGGGAGATCGACAGCCGCTCGGCGGACCGGCGCACGTGCCACACGTACACCCGGTCGGGGACGAGGACGATGCGCGGGGCGGCGGCGAGCACGCGCGCGGTGAAGACGACGTCCTCGTAGCGGAAGCGGCCCTCGGGGAAGCGGATGCCGTGCTCGCGCAGGAAGGCGGTGCGGTAGAGCTTGTTGACGCAGAGCGTGTCGTGGACGAGCCGGGGGCGCCGCGCGGGGCGCGTGACGACGGCGCGCGCCGCGTACAGCGCCCCCTGCCACGGCACTTCGCGCCCCGAGGGCAGCTCTCGGCGCACGCACAGCCCGCCCGCGACCTCCGCGCGCTCCTCGGTCGCCGCCGTGAGCAGCGCGTCCACGGCGCCGGGCGGCAGTACGTCGTCGCTGTCGAGGAACATCACGTACGGCGTGGTCACCGCGTCGAGGCCGGTGTTTCGGGGGCTGCCGCAGCCGCCGCTGTTGACCGGCCGCCGCACGACCCTGAGCCGCGGCTCGGTCCCGGCGAGGCGGGCCAGCAGCTCGGCGCTGCCGTCCGTCGAGCAGTCGTCCACGGCGACGACCTCACGGACGGCGGGCCCTTGCGCGAGAGCCGAGCGCACGGCGTCGGCGACGTGCGCGGCGTCGTCGTAGCCGATGACGACCACACCGACCACCCCGACGGGGGCGCAGGGGGCCGCGGGGTCGGTGAGGAACGTGGGGTCGGTGCCGTGGATGCTCATACACGTCCATCATCGGCATCCCCGGGCAAAACGCCACAAAGGCTGGCGAACGTGGTGTTACGTGGTGGTCGCCGCCGCCGCGTCCAGCGCGGCCGTGAGTTGGTCCAGGTGGGCGCGCAGGGCGCGGATCTCGTCGGCGCCGAAGCCGGTCGCCTCCGCGATCCGGCGCGGCACCCGGGCCGCCCGTTCCCGCAGCGCGGTGCCCTCGCCGGTCAGCCGCACCCGCACCGACCGCTCGTCGCGCGCGCTGCGCTCCCGGATCACCAGGCCGGCCGCCTCCAGCCGCTTGAGCAGTGGGGACAGCGTGCCCGAGTCGAGGCGGAGGTGCTCGCCGAGCCTCTTGACGGGCAGCTCCCCGTGCTCCCACAGCACCAGCATCACCAGGTACTGCGGATACGTCAGCCCGAGGTCCTTGAGGGCCACGCGGTAGACGCCGTTGAAGGCGCGCGAGGCGGCGTGCAGGGAGAAGCAGATCTGGCGGTCCAGGCGGAGCCAGTCCGCGTCGGTCGCGCTCGCGGTCGCGGGGTCGGGGGCGGGGGCGGGGGCGGAGGTCGGGGTCATCCTTCCAGGGTAGCCCTGGCGCGCTATTTGATTGCGCACAATTATATTGTGTGCTCTACTCATGGTCGTGAGGCGGCCGGCGAGGCCGCCGGAACACGACCGAGAGGGATGGTTCATCCATGGACGCGCTCTACACCGCTGTCGCCACCGCCACCCACGGCCGCGCCGGCCGTGCCTACACCTCCGACGGCAAGCTCGACGTGCGGCTCGCCCCTCCGGTGGAGTTCGGTGGCAACGGCCAGGGCACCAACCCCGAGCAGCTGTTCGCCGCCGGGTACGCGGCCTGCTTCGCCAGCGCCCTCGGCCTGGTCGGCCGGCAGGCCGAGGTGGACATCGGTGACGCCGCCGTCACGGGTGAGGTCGGCCTGGGCAGGCAGGGCGCGGGCTTCGGGCTCGCGGTCACCCTGCGCATCGAGCTGCCGGAGGGCGTGGACGAGGCGACCGGCCGCAAGCTGGTCGAGCAGGCCCACGAGGTCTGCCCCTACTCCCAGGCCACCCGCGGCAACATCCCGGTCGACCTCGTCATCGAGTGACGGATCCGGCAACCGCGACGAGCGGGCATGCCCGAGGGGGCGGCCCGGTGACGGCCCGCCCCCTCGACACAGCCGCCGCGACGGCTACTTGACCGCGCCCGCCATCACGCCGGACACGAACTGCCGCTGGAACGCGAAGAACACCGCCAGCGGGACCACCATCGAGATGAAGGCGCCCGGCGCCAGCACGTCGATGTTGTTGCCGAACTGCCGTACCTGCGTCTGCAGGGCGACCGTGATCGGCTGGCTCCCGGAGTCGGTGAAGATCAGCGCGACCAGCATGTCGTTCCACACCCACAGGAACTGGAAGATGCCCAGCGAGGCGATCGCCGGACCGCCCAGCGGCATCACGACCCGGACGAACAGCCGCAGTTCGCCCGCGCCGTCCAGCCGGGCCGCCTCCAGCAGCTCCCGCGGGATCTCCGCGAAGAAGTTCCGCAGCAGGAACACCGCGAAGGGCAGGCCGAAGCCGACGTGGAAGAGGATCGCACCGATCATGGAGCCGAAGATGCCGAGCTTGCCGAAGAGTTCGGCGATCGGGATGAGCGCCACCTGCACCGGCACCACCAGCAGCCCCACCACGGCGAGGAACCACCAGTCCCGGCCCGGGAACTCCATCCACGCGAACGCGTACCCGGCCAGTGAGCCGATCACCACCACCAGCGCCGTCGCCGGCACCGTGATCAGCACGGTGTTCACCAGGGAGTCGGTGATGTCGCCGTTCTCCAGCAGCTTCTCGTAACTGGTGAAGGTCAGCTCGGCGGGCTCGGTGAACACCGTCCACCAGCCGCTCTCGTTCATGTCCTCCGGGGTGCGCAGCGAGGACAGCAGCAGGCCGATCGTCGGCACCAGCCAGAACAGGCCGACGACGATCAGGAACACCCGCAGCAGTCCGCCGCTGACGCCCTCGGCCAGCCGCGCGCCCAGCGACCGCTCCGGCTTGGCGGACGTGCCGGGCGGCGGCGCCTTGGTGACACCCGTGTCCGCGGTCATCGCCGCACCTCCCGCCTGAGCCGCCTGACGTTGAACCACATGACGGGAATGACCAGCAGCAGCAGGAACACCGCGATGGCGCTGGCGATGCCCGGCTGGTCCTCGGAGAAGCCCTTGCGGTACAGCTCCAGCGCGAGGACGTTCGCGTCGTCCTGCGAGGAGCCCGGCGCGATGATGAAGACCAGGTCGAAGATCTTCAGCACGTTGATCATCAGGGTGACGGCGACGACCGCGAGGACCGGCGCCAGCAGCGGCACCGTGACCCGCCGGAACACCTGCCACTCGGTCGCCCCGTCGACCCGGGCCGCCTCCAGCAGCTCCCGCGGGATGCCCGCCAGCCCCGCCGCGATCAGCACCATCGCGAAACCGGCCCACATCCAGATGTACGCGCCGATGATCGCCGGGGTGACCAGCGACGGGCCGAGCCAGTCGAGACCGTTGTACGCCTGCTTGAAGTTGTCCGCCGGGAGCCGCAGCAGCGCCCCGTCCGCCGACGCGGGCAGCGTGAACGTGCCGTCGCCGGCCGCCGTCGTCGACGCGACGACCTTGCCGTCCTTGACCGCCTCGATCCGCATCCCGGCGTAGCCCAGCTCGGACGCGTCGACGCCGTTGAGCTGCCCGACGCCCTTGCCGCGCGTGAAGTCCTGCCAGGTGGTGCCGGTGATCCTGCCCGGCTCCGCCTTCGGCGGCGCGGCGCTCTCCGCGCCGTCCGGCATCAGGTCCGGGGCGACACCGACGAGCGGCAGGACGACCGTCTGGCCGGCCCGCACCGGCTCCTTGGTGGCGAACGCGCCCCCGCCCGCCGCCCGGAGCGGCGAATCACGGCCCGGGTGCGCCTTCGGGAACGCCGACGACTGGACGAACGTGTCGTGCACGCCCACCCACACCGCGTTCGCCACGCCCTTGTCCGGGTCCTGGTCGTACACCAGGCGGAAGATGATGCCCGCCGCCAGCATCGAGATCGCCATCGGCATGAAGACGACCAGCTTGAACGCCGTGCCCCAGCGGACCCGTTCGGTCAGCACCGCGAAGATCAGGCCGAGCGCGGTCGCCACCGTCGGCGCGAACACCACCCAGACGATGTTGTTCTGCAGCGCGGTGCGGATGCCCTCGTCCGTGAACAGGGCCTCGTAGTTGTCGAAACCGGCGAAGCCGCCGCCGGACTGGTCGTAGAAGCTGCGGACGACCGAGTACCCGATCGGGTAGACCACGAGCGCGCCCAGCAGCAGCAGAGCGGGCAGCAGGAACAGCGCCGCCACGGTCCGCCGGGTGCCGATCACACTCTTGCGCGACTTGGGAGCGGCAGGGGCCTGGGGGGCCCCTGCCGCCGTGTCCGACGTCATCGCCGGATCAGCTCCCGTACGCCTTGGCCGCTTCCGCCTCCAGCTTGGCCTGGGCACCCGCGACGTCCTTCGGGTTCTTCAGGAAGTCCTGGAGGATCTTCCACTCGCCCTTGCCGGGCGTCCCGCCGAAGGCCTGCGGGGCCTGGTCCGACATGTCGAAGCGGAAGTCGTCACCGGCCGCGATGAGTGCCTCGGCCATCTTCCGCTGGACGTCGTTCGGGTACGACGCCGCGTCGACGTTCTTGTTCGGGGAGAGGTAGCCGCCCAGCTTCGCCTGGATCGTCGCCGCGTCCGGGGAGGCCAGGAACGTCGCCAGCGCCTGCGACGCCTTGGAGTCCTCCAGGATCACCGCCGCGTCGCCGCCGGACACCACCGGAGCGGTGTCACCGACCGCCGGGAACGGGAACACCTTCGCGTCCGTGCCCACCTTCATGTCGGTCTCACCGATGTTGACCTGCACGAAGTCGCCCTCGAAGACCATCGCCGCCTTCGGCTGGTCGCCGCCGGTGAAGGTCTGCGTCACGGACGCCGGGAACTCCGTCTGCAGCGCGCCGGCCGCGCCGCCCGCGATGTAGTCCTTCTTGCCCCAGATCTGCGCCAGCGTGGTCAGCGCGTCCTTCACGGACGGGTCCGTCCACTTGATCTCGTGCTTCGCCAACTGGTCGTACTTCTCCGGGCCCGCCTGCGACAGATAGACGTTCTCGAACCAGTCCGTCAGCGTCCAGCCGTCGGCGCCGCCGACCGAGAACGGCGTGACACCCGAGTCGTAGACGGTCTGCGCGGTGGTCAGCAGCTCGTCCCACGTCTTGGGCTCGCTCGCGCCCGCGTTCTCGAAGACCGGCGCGTTGTACCAGATCAGCGACTTGTTGGCGGCCTTGTAGTAGACGCCGTACGGCTTGCCGCCGACCTTTCCGATGTCCTGCCAGCCCTGCGAGTAGTTCTTGGCCAGCTGGTCCTGCGCCTCCTTGCCCAGCGGCTTGGCCCAGCCCTTGTCGACGGCCTGCTTGATCGCGCCCGGCTGCGGCAGCATCACCACGTCCGGCGGCTGGCCGCCCGCGATCTTCGAGCCGAGGAAGTTGATGATCGGGTCCTGCGCCGGGACGAAGGTGACCTTCGCGCCCGTACGTTTCTCGAACTCCGCGAGGACCTTCTTGAAGTTGGCCTGTTCGGCGCCGGTCCAGACGGCGGCGACCTCCAGGCTCTCGCCGTTCAGCTTGGGAAGGGTGACGGTGGTGCCGGTTTCCTTGCCGGTGTCGCCCGTGCCGCCGCCGCTGTCCTTGTCGTCGCCGCCGCACGCCGTGAGCGAGAGCGCCAGCGCCGCGGCCACGGCCGTCGCGGCCTTCGCCGTTCTGCGGGTGCGGGGGGTCGCCGTGGAGTGCTGGGGAGACCTGCTTGTCCGGAATGTGCTGCTCGTGCTGCGCATCACTGCCCCGTTCTTCGTTCCTCGTCGAACGTGTCGAAGCGCTGTCCCGTGCGGTCTGGTCTACGCCCGGCTGGTGGGGCGTGCAAGGGCGCGTCCGCTGTAAAGCGGGACATCGTGACCCCGTCGTGACCGGTTCCCGGCGTCCGGGCGGGCCTCGCTGGGGGCGGCGCCCCCAGACCCCCCTTATCGGCCTGAGCGGCTGAGTCCTCAAATGCCGGACGGGCTAATTTTTCCGGCCCCGGTCAGAGCAGCGAGGGGACTTCCGCCGCCGACACCTGTCTTGCCGCCCGCTCCAGGGCGCTGGCCAGCAGGGCCAGGTCCGTCGGGCCGTTGCCCAGTTCCCGCACCGGGCGGCGGGCCGGCGGGTCGCCCATGCGGTGCCACTCCAGGGGGACGACCGTCGGGCGGAGCGTCGCCGTGCGGGGGATGCGGCCGGTGACCCGGCCGCCCTGGAACGGGGTGTCCCGGCCGCTCGCCGAGGTCAGCCGGCCGCGGCCCGGCGCCGGTTCCTCCGGGCCCGCGGCGGGCGCGTCGAGCGTGACGCGCAGCCCGGCCCGCCGGACCGCTTCCGTACGGGCCGTACGGCCGTCCGCCGCCGACGCCGCCACCAGGTGCACGCCGAGCCGCTCGCCCTCCCGCGCCACCGCCTCCAGTGCCCGCAGCACCGAGCCCGCCGCCGGGCGGCCCGGCGAGCCGAGCGCGGGCGAGACCAGCGCGTCCAGGTCATCCACGACGACCACCAGCCGGGGCAGCGGCGGCGCCGCCGCCTCCGCGCGCCGGCGGGCCGCGCCCGGCCGCAGCCGCAGCGTCGAACTGGACGGGCCCTCCAGATCGCCGGTGTGCTCCCCGGCACCCGCACCCGACGCGCCCCGCGCCGCCGCCGTGCGCTGCGCGACCAGCCGGCCCGACAGCTCACGGCCCGTGTGCCACTCGGTGAAGTCGGAACGGCCCAGCAGCTCGGCACGCCGCTTCAGCTCCGCGCTCAGCGACTGCGCGAACTCCCGCATCCGCACCGGGTCGTCGGCGGCCAGGTGCGTGGTCACGTGCGATACGTCCGTGGCGGCGCGCAGGCCCTCGCCGTGGCCCCCCGCCGTGCCCACGGTGCCCCGGCCGTCGACCAGCACGATGCCGAGCCGGTCCGGGCGCTCGGCGGCGGCCAGCGACGCCACGACCGCCCGCAGCAGCTCCGTACGGCCGCTGCCCGGCGGGCCCTCGACCAGCAGGTGCGGCCCCTCGGCCGCGAGGTCCACGCCGACCGGGCCGCGCGGGCCGGCGCCCAGTACGGCACAGGCCCGCCCGCCGAGCGCCCCGGGGTCGTCGGCCGCCGCCGCCCAGCGGGCCATCAGCGACGCCGGGGTCGCCCGGGCCAGGCCCAGCTCGTCCAGCAGCCGCGCCGACTGGGGCAGCGGCGCCGACACCCGCGCGCGCTCCGCCACGCCGCCGTCCGTGCGCAGCGGCGCCAGCGCCCGCGCGAACCGCTCCGCCCAGGGCAGGGACACGGCGTCCACGGTGCCGACCGTGCCGTGCCCGACCGGGCCGGCGTGCCCGCCGGCCGCGTCCGCGCGTGCCACCCGCAGCAGCCGCAGCGCCGTCGCCACGTCACCGCTGAGCAGCGCGACCGCGCCGCACTCGCGGAACACCGGCGAGGCCGCGCAGGCCGCCTCGTACGTCTCCGTCACCGGCGACGCGGGCGACGCCGGTGCCGTCTCGGCGAGACAAACCACGTGAATCCCGGCCCGCGGCCCCTCCACCGCCAGCCGCACCACGGCCTCACGCACATCGGCACCACCGGGGTCGCCGTCCACCACGAGGACGGTGTACGGGCCCTGGTGGGCGACGGCTTCCGGGCCGCCCCGGGGCCCTTCGTCGGGCTGGGCCCAGGAGGGGCGGCGGGGAGCGGGGAGGGGCACATGGGCGTCCGGGGCGGCCATGGTGGCTCGGGCGGCCGGAGTGCGGGGGCGCGCGGGGCCGTCCCCCTGCGGGGCCCTCTGGCGGTCCTCGCGTTGCCCGTCCGGACGGTCCTCCAGATGGTCGTCCAGGCGACGGAGGAGTTCGTCGGTGCGGGCCGTGGCCTGTTCGCGGTCGTAGGCGAGCAGCAGGCGGCAGTCCTGGCCGTGGCCCGGACGCAGGTGGGGCAGCCAGCCCAGCCAGGACCACTCGGCCGTGCGCTCCGCCACGGAACGGGAGCGGTCGGCCGTGATCAGCGTGATTTCCAGCGTGTCGGGGGAGTGCAGCGCGGCGAGCTGCGCCAGCACCGTGCGGGCCAGCCCGGCGAGCCGCGCACGCGGACCGGCGAGACCCAGCGCGCCGACCTCGCGCAACCCGGCGGTGACCGGCACCGCGGGCAGCAGGCTGCCGTCGGGCGCCGTCCGGTCGGCCGTGCCGAGCCGCACGGCGAGCGCTTCCGGGTGACCGGGCCCGCGCTCCCACAGTCGGGGGCCGGGTCCCAGCGCGGTCAGCAGCAGCGCGGCCGGGTCCGGCCAGGTCTCCGGCACGCGCGTGGCGGCGCAGGGCGCCTGCGCGGCCGCGGCTCCGTCGGCGTCGTACCCGTCGCGGTCGGCGGTCCGCTGCTCACCCCGCCCACCGGCCAGCCGCCGCGCCCACGCCGACAGCCCACCACGCCGCCGCACACCCTGCGGCACGTCCGTCCCCCGGACGGGGGTGCCTTTGCGACCGGCAGTGCCGTTGAGTTCGTACGGGTCCGGGGTGCCGTGGGGTGTGTCGAGGGGCGGGGTGCCGGTGCCGACGGGGGTGGGGCCGGGGGTGTCCGTGTCGGCGGGGCCGGCGGGGTTCGGGGCGCGCGTGTCGGCGGAGCTGTGGGTGCCGGGGGTGGCCGTGCCGCTGGGACCGGAACCGTCCTGCGCGCCCACGCCACGGGAAGACCGCACGCCCTCCGGAGAGCCCGCGCCCTGGGGGTCGTAGGTGCCGTGCACGGCCGCACCGTGGGAACGGGTGGCGTTCGGTGCGCCGGTGTCGCCGGGACCGTCAGCATCCGGCGCAGCTGCCCCACCGGGACCGTAGGCGCCGTGCGCAGCCGTGTCATGGGAACGGGAGGCGTTCGGTGCGCCGGCACGGCCGGGACCGTAGGCACCCTGCGCAGCGCCTCCGGGGCCGCAGGCGTCCCGCGCGCCCGCGCCACCGGGACCCGAGCTGTCCTGCGCGCCCGCGCGGAGGTCGGCGTCCGCGCCCGCGCCCCCGGACCCGTAGGCACCCTGGGCGCCCGCGCCACCAGAACCGTGGACCCCCTGAGGGCCCGCGCCCCCGGAACGGGTGGCGTTCGGTGCGCCGGGACCGTAGGCACCCTGGGCAGCCGCCCCACCGGAACCGGAGAGGCCCGGCGCGTTGGTGCCACCGGGACCGAAGCCTTCCTGCCCGCCCGCGCCACCGGAACCGAAGCCGTTCTGCCCGCCCGCGCCACCGGACCCGAGCGCCCTTTGCGCACCCGCGCCCCCGGAACGGGAGGCGTTCGAGGCTCCCGCGCCCCCGGAGCCGTAGGCACCCCGCGTCGCACCCGAACCCGCTCCGGCACCCGCCGACCGGCCGCCGTGAGCGTCACCACCGTCGCCGCCGCTGTCGGCGCCGCCGGAACCACCGCCCGGCCTGGCCGCCGGAATCCGCCCCGCCTCACCGCCGCCACGCGACCCGGCACCGGAGTCGGACACGGAGTCAACCACCGGGCGCTCCTGCGACGGCCCGCCATCCGCTCCCGCGCCCCCGCCTCCCCGGCTCTCCACCCAAGGCACCCCACCCTGCCCCGGCACGCTCTGCCCCCCACCGGGCGTGCCAGGGCCACCGGGCACGCCGCCCCCGCCCGACCCCGGCACCACCGCCGAACCGGACACCCCCGCCCCCGGCGTCAGCGCCCCCGCCGCAGCCGTCCCATATGCATGATGCGTGTGCTCCACCGGCCCCGGCGTTCCCACCGCGGCCGGATCCGTCACGCGTGCGTGGGTAGCGGCACCGCCCGCACCCGGCACGCGCACATGCCCCTCCCCGTCCGGCGTAGTCGTTGCGCGGGCCTCCGGGCCCCCGGACGGCGCCAGCCGCAGCGTGGACTCGCCGACCCGCAGCAGCGCGCCCGGCGGGAACCGCACCGGGGTGCCGGTCACACGCGTGCCGTCCAGCAGCGTGCCGTTCGTGGAGCCGAGGTCGGCGACCGCGACGCGGCCGTCGGCGGCGACGGTCACCGCGCAGTGCATGCGGGAGACGTCCGGGTCGTCCAGCGCGACGTCCGCGTCGGCGGACCGGCCGACGCGGATCTCGCCGCCGTGCAGCAGGTGGACGCCGCCCGCGTCGGGCCCCGCGACCACGTGCAGCTGGGTCGGGGCGTCGTCCAGCTCGGGATGCGCCTCCGGCTCCAGGGGCGCGCCCACGGACAGCACGGCGCCGTCGATCAGCGGGGGCTCCCCGAGCGTGCAGCGCCGGCCGTCGAGCCGCTGGGAGGCCGCGTACAGCACGGCGGGGCCGTCGCTGCCGGAGACCGCCGAGGCGAGGGCCGAGGACACCGCCGCGAGCGCCGTACCGGCGGGGGCCGTGACCAGCACGTCGCAGCTCGCGGCGCGCGTCCGCGCCGTGGGGGAGGGCGGGCTCAGCGGGTCTACGACGGTCAGCCGGATCTGCATCGCCGTCAGCGGTCCCTTCTGCTCTGCACGGGCGCCCGCGCGACCGGAGCCGAAACCGTCCGCGGTCCCCCACCGCGGACTTCCCACCCCACCGCACGCGCACGTCGGCCAGTACGACAGGCATCCTCGCACCTGCCACTGACAACGCGCCCGCCACCCTGCACCGAATGATCTTGAATGGTCGGCTCTGCCCGCAAAAGTGACTGACCAGCGCCCTGACGGTGACCAATTGGGGGCCAATTGAGATCGGTCGCGTCGGTCTGCGGCAACCAACGGATCGACCGGCGCGTCTCTCCCCCGAACAGGTCCGGGCGGGCACCGGAGTACGGAAAGCCCGGTGCCGGACGCCACGGCACTACAGTTGGTCCGTAGACCTCCGCGCACCGTGGGAACCAGGTGTCCGGGCCAGCCAGCAAGCAGCAGGGAGCGCATGACGTGCGGCCGGTAGGCAGCAAGTACTTCCTCGAGGAGCCGCTCGGACGTGGCGCGACGGGGACCGTCTGGCGTGCCCGCCAGCGGGAGACGGCGGGCGCCGAGGCGGCCGTGCCGGGCCAGCCCGGGGAGACCGTCGCGATCAAGGTCCTCAAGGAGGAGCTGGCGCACGACGCCGACATCGTGACGCGGTTCCTGCGCGAGCGCTCGGTGCTGCTCCGCCTGACCCACCCGAACATCGTGCGGGTCCGCGACCTGGTCGTCGAGGGAGATCTGCTGGCCCTGGTCATGGACCTGGTCGACGGCCCCGACCTGCACCGCCACCTGCGCGAGAACGGCCCCTTCACCCCGGTCGGCGCGGCCCTGGTCACCGCCCAGATCGCCGACGCGCTGGCCGCCAGTCACGCCGACGGCGTCGTGCACCGCGACCTGAAACCGGCGAACGTCCTGCTCAAGCAGGACGGCGGCGAGCTGCACCCGATGCTGACCGACTTCGGCATCGCCCGCCTCGCCGACTCCCCGGGCCTGACCCGCACCCACGAGTTCGTCGGCACGCCCGCGTACGTGGCGCCCGAGTCCGCCGAGGGCCGCCCGCAGACCTCCGCCGTCGACATCTACGGCGCCGGCATCCTGCTGTACGAGCTGGTCACCGGCCGCCCGCCGTTCGCCGGCAGCTCCGCCCTGGAGGTCCTGCACCAGCACCTGAGCGCCGAGCCGCGACGCCCCTCGACCGTCCCCGACCCGCTGTGGACGGTCATCGAGCGCTGCCTGCGCAAGAACCCCGACGAGCGCCCCAGCGCCGAGAACCTCGCGCGCGCCCTGCGCGTCGTCGCCGAGGGCATCGGCGTGCACGCGAACTCCGCGCAGATCGCCGCCGCCGACAACGTCGGCGCGCTCCTCGCACCCGACCCGGACCCCGCCCCCGTACCGGGCACGCCCGGCGCGACGGGCGACGCCGACCCCACACAGGTCCTGCCGCACAACGCGGGCGCCTACGACCCGAACGCCGCGACCAGCGTCCTGCCGCACACCGGCGGCCCGGCCGGCGCCGACCCCACGGCTGTGATGCCCCCGGTGCCGCAGGGCGGGCCCGACGGCGGCCCCGAGGACCCGCACCCCTGGCAGAACCAGCTCCGTGCCGCGCGCGACCGCAACGAACAGACGCAGGTCCAGTACCTCGACCCGAACGAGGACCCGCTGCGCCGCCGCCCCCAGCGGCAGGTCGCCCGCCCCCAGCAGCAGCCCCAGCGGCCCGCGCGGCGACAGACCCCGCAGCCCCCGCAGGGCTACGGGCAGCCGCAGCGCTACGCCCCGCCGCCCACCCCGCAGCCCCAGCCGCAGCGGTACTCCCCGCCGCCGCCCCCGCCGGAGCGGCAGCGGCCGGTGCGCGAGCCGCGCCGGCGCAGCCCCAACCGGATGCGGATCCCCGGCCTCGGCTGCCTGAAGGGCTGCCTGTTCACGATCCTCATCCTGTTCGTCGCTGGCTGGCTGATCTGGGAACTGAGCCCGCTGCAGGACTGGATCGGCACCACCAAGGGCTACTGGGACCAGCTCTCCGACTGGTTCGGCACCGTGACCGGCTGGATCGAGGACCTGGGCGGCAGCTCGGGCGGCGGGACCGGCTGACCCACGCGCCGCCGCACTGCCCGGGTTGGCGATTTGTCGACACCTGGCGGGTGATTTCCGCCCTGGCGGTGAAGGTTGGCTCCGAGGACGCGTAGCTTTGGCGACAACACGCGTCTGTAGGAGCAGCCTTGGCACGGAAGATCGGCAGCCGGTACACCGCGAACCAGATCCTGGGCCGGGGCAGCGCCGGCACGGTGTGGCTCGGCGACGGACCGGAGGGTCCCGTCGCCGTCAAGCTGCTGCGCGAGGACCTCGCCTCCGACCAGGAACTCGTCGGGCGCTTCGTCCAGGAGCGGACGGCGCTGCTCGGCCTGGCGCACCCCCGCATCGTCTCCGTGCGCGACCTGGTCGTCGACGGCAACGACCTCGCGCTCGTCATGGACCTGGTCCGCGGCACCGACCTGCGCACCCGGCTGGAACGGGAGCGCAGGCTCGCCCCCGAGGCCGCCGTCGCGATCGTCGCCGACGTCGCGGACGCGCTGGCCGCCGCGCACGCCGCGGGCGTCGTCCACCGCGACGTCAAACCCGAGAACATCCTGCTGGACATGCAGGGCCCGCTCGGCCCCGGCGGCTCGCACCGCGCGCTGCTCACCGACTTCGGCGTGGCCAAACTCATCGACACCCCCCGCCGCAGCCGCGCCACGAAGATCATCGGCACGCCGGACTACCTGGCCCCGGAGATCGTCGAGGGCCTGCCGCCCCGCGCCGCCGTCGACATCTATGCCCTGGCCACCGTGCTGTACGAGCTGCTCGCCGGCTTCACCCCGTTCGGCGGCGGCCACCCGGGGGCGGTGCTGCGCCGGCACGTGACGGAGACGGTGGTGCCGCTGCCCGGCATCCCCGACGAGCTGTGGCAGCTGATGGTGCAGTGCCTGGCCAAGGCCCCGGCCTCCCGGCTGCGCGCCTCCGAGCTCGGCAGCCGGCTGCGGGAGCTGCTGCCGATGCTGGCCGGGATGCCCCCGCTGGACGTGGACGAGCCGGACGTGGACCCGGCGGAGGAAACCGACGAGGAGCCCGCCGCGGGCGGCTCTGCAGCGGGCGGGCAGCAGCCGACGGTACGGCGGCGGGGAGCGGTGCCGCTGGTGCCGGGCGCCAAGCCCACGGACGCCAACCGCGACACCCACACGTCCATGCGGGTCCCGGCGCCGGACGAGCTGGCGGGCGGGGCCCGGGGCACGGCACGGGCGCCACGGGCGGCGGGGTCGCCGCGGCCCGGCTCGGCACGCAACCGCGCGATGGCCCGGCGGCGCCGGATCGCGCTCGGCGCGGGCGCGGCGGCCCTGGTGGCGGCGGTCGGACTCGGCACCTGGCTGGCCACCTCGGGCGACGACACGGACGCCACACCGCGGGACACCGAGAACTCCGCGCCGGTGTCGCCCTGAGCCGGGCGTCCCGCAGGCACCGGCGTGGGCCGGCCGGCGGAGCCGTTACGCTGGAGGCGTGGCAGTCGTCGATGTATCCGAAGAGCTCAAGTCCCTCTCCTCGACCATGGAGTCGATCGAGGCCGTTCTGGACCTCGACAAGCTGAGGGCAGACATCGCCGTGCTCGAGGAGCAGGCGGCCGCGCCGTCCCTGTGGGACAACCCGGACGAGGCGCAGAAGATCACCAGCCGGCTCTCCCACCTCCAGGCCGAGGTCAGGAAGGCGGAGACGCTGCGCGGCCGGATCGACGATCTCGCCGTGCTCTTCGAGATGGCCGAGGAGGAGGACGACCCGGACACCCGCGCCGAGGCCGAGTCCGAACTGGTCGCCGTCAAGAAGGCGCTGGACGAGATGGAGGTCCGCACCCTCCTCAGCGGTGAGTACGACTCCCGTGAGGCGCTCGTCAACATCCGCGCCGAGGCCGGTGGCGTCGACGCCGCCGACTTCGCCGAGAAGCTCCAGCGAATGTACCTGCGCTGGGCGGAGCAGCGCGGCTACAAGACGGAGATCTACGAGACGTCGTACGCGGAAGAGGCCGGCATCAAGTCGACCACCTTCGCGGTGCAGGCGCCGTACGCCTACGGGACGCTCTCCGTCGAGCAGGGCACGCACCGGCTGGTGCGCATCTCGCCGTTCGACAACCAGGGCCGCCGGCAGACGTCCTTCGCGGGCGTCGAGGTGCTGCCCGTGGTCGAGCAGTCCGACCACGTCGAGATCGACGAGTCCGAGCTGCGCATCGACGTCTACCGGTCCTCCGGCCCCGGCGGCCAGGGCGTGAACACGACCGACTCGGCGGTGCGCATCACGCACATCCCGACCGGCATCGTGGTCTCCTGCCAGAACGAGCGCTCCCAGATCCAGAACCGCGCCACCGCCATGAACGTGCTCCAGGCCAAGCTGCTGGAGCGGCGCCGCCAGGAGGAGCAGGCCAAGATGGACGCCCTCAAGGGCGACGGCGGCAACTCCTGGGGCAACCAGATGCGTTCCTACGTGCTGCACCCGTACCAGATGGTCAAGGACCTGCGCACGGACTACGAGGTCGGCAACCCGGAGGCCGTGTTCAACGGCGAGATCGACGGCTTCCTGGAGGCCGGAATTCGCTGGCGCAAGCAGCAGGAGAAGTAACGCGACGCGCCAAGAGCGTTTTGTCGACAAGGCAACTGCCGCCTTTCGGGCGGCAGTTGCCTTGTGCGTACCGGGATGTCTGGGTTTTACGTCACACTCACAGCTTCGATATCCCGCAAAGCGCCCGTAGGTGGACATCGCGTGCGCAACGGCCTTGACGTTGCTTCGAAAAGTGGGAAGGGTGAACGTGGCATGCGTATCTCTGGGGCGCATGTGAACCGGGGGGCTTCACGTCAGCTACCTCCGTCGATCACGGCCCCCGAGCGCCGCCTCATTGACGATCAGCTACTGGGGGTAGCAACCACATGACCAAGAAGACGCGGATCCGTGTCGCGCGGATAGCGGCCGGCGCCGTGATCGCCGCCGGTGCCTCGCTGACCGCCGCGGGTGCCGCATCGGCCCTGGACATCGGTGTGAACGTCGGTGCCGACGACAGCGGCGTCGGCGTCGGCCTCAACGTCGGTACGGGCGACGGCCCGTGCGACATCGTCGTCGACCCTGAGTGCGAGGACGACAGCAGCGGCGGCACGTCCGAGGGCGGTACGTCGGAAGGCGGCACCTCCGAGGGCGGCACGTCCGGGGGCGGCACGTCCGAAGGCGGTACGTCGGAGGGCGGCGAGGCCGCGGGCGGTGTCATCGGCGGACTGATCGGCGGTGGCGGCGAGGAGGCCAACGGCGGCGGCAACGGCGGCGGGGAGAACAACGGCGGCGGCAACGGCGGCGAGGACTCCAACGGCGGCAACGGCAACGGCGGCGGCACCAACGGCAACGGCAATGGTGGCGGCACCGGCGGCAACGGGGGCGGTTCCGGCTCCAGCGGCGGCGGTTCCAGCTCCACCGGTGGCGGTTCCGGTTCCACCGGTGGCGGCGACGGCGGTTCCGGCTCCACCGGCGGCAACGGCGGCGGTTCCGGCTCCAGCGGCGGCGGTTCCGGCTCCACCGGTGGCGGCGACGGCGGTTCCGGTTCCACCGGTGGCGGCGGCTCGGTCGGCGGCACCGACCACACCGACCCCAACGGCGGCGGCAACGACAACTCCGCCCAGGAGGAGGGTTCCTCCGCCCTCACCGACACCGGCTCCGACGAGGTGACGGGCTCCGACACCTCGGCCCAGGGCACCGGCGACGAACTCGCCGAGACCGGTGCGGCGGAGACCACGTTCCTGCTGGTGGGCGCCGCGACGATGATCGCCGGCGGCATCGGCTTCCGGATCCTGCCGCGCCTCATGGCGGGCCGCGGCGAAGCTGTCGCCTGACGGCAGCCGTCCCGCGCGAGAACAGCGGAGAAGGGCCCGGAGCGCACAGCTCCGGGCCCTTCTCGTGACTCCTGAAGGACTCCTCAAGGACTCCCGCAGGGTCCCTGAAGGTCTCTTACGTCCTTTACGCGCTCTGATGGGCCAGAAGGGCCACCGCGGCGATGAGCACCACGAGCAGCGCGACGAGCGCCGTCGGGTTCAGCCCCGCGAAGAAGTTCTCCTGCTGCAGCCGCTCGCGGTTCGCGCGGCACACGGGGCATCGGCCCTCGTTCACGGGCGCCGCGCAGTTCGCGCACACCAACCGGTCGTACGTCATGCGCTTCGCCCTCCTTGCACCGGTTCCACCCTCCATAACGCCCGCGGCTTGGCGAACGTTCCCCTCCACTGTGCCAGGTCCCGCCGAATTCAGCTCGGGGTCCCGTGCAGCCGGGGGTCCGGACGCTGTGTGACGCCCCGCTCACCGGGCCGCCGCGAACCCGAACCGGTGCAAACGTGCACAACCCTCCCGCAACCCATCCGGCGCCTGCGCCGCGCTGCCCGGTTCGCGTAAGGTCACGCTCATCTACCCCCGGCGACCCGTGGTGCATCCGTGATCCGATTCGACAACGTGTCCAAGGTCTACCCCAAGCAGACCCGTCCGGCCCTCAGGGACGTCACCCTGGAGGTCGAGAAGGGCGAGTTCGTGTTCCTCGTGGGCTCCTCCGGCTCCGGAAAGTCCACCTTCCTCCGGCTGGTGCTCCGCGAGGAGCGGGCCAGCCACGGTCAGGTGCACGTCCTGGGCAAGGATCTCGCCCGCGTCTCCAACTGGAAGGTGCCGCACATCCGGCGCCAGCTGGGGACCGTGTTCCAGGACTTCCGGCTGCTGCCGAACAAGACCGTCGCCGAGAACGTCGCGTTCGCGCAGGAGGTCATCGGCAAGTCCCGCGGCGAGATCCGCAAGTCCGTGCCGCAGGTGCTCGACCTCGTCGGGCTCGGCGGCAAGGAGGACCGCATGCCGGGCGAGCTGTCCGGTGGTGAGCAGCAGCGCGTCGCCATCGCGCGGGCCTTCGTCAACCGGCCCAAACTGCTCATCTGCGACGAACCCACCGGCAACCTCGACCCGCAGACCTCCGTGGGCATCATGAAGCTGCTCGACCGCATCAACCGCACGGGCACCACCGTGGTCATGGCCACGCACGACCAGAACATCGTGGACCAGATGCGCAAGCGCGTCATCGAGCTGGAGCAGGGCCGCCTCGTCCGCGACCAGGCCCGAGGCGTCTACGGCTACCAGCACTGACCGCCGTAACCGGCCGCCCGATGACCGTCCACGGAAAGGCATAACCCGTCGCCATGCGCGCCCAGTTCGTCCTGTCGGAGATCGGCGTCGGTCTCCGCCGCAACCTCACGATGACGTTCGCCGTCGTCGTCTCCGTCGCCCTGTCCCTGGCCCTGTTCGGCGGCTCACTGCTGATGAGCGACCAGGTCAACACCATGAAGGGCTACTGGTACGACAAGGTCAACGTCTCGGTGTTCCTCTGCAACAAGAGCGACGCCGAGTCCGACCCCAACTGCGCCAAGGGCGCGGTGACCGAGGACCAGAAGCGGGAGATCGAGGCCGACCTGAAGAAGATGTCGGTCGTCGACAGCGTCGTCCACGAGTCGCAGGACGAGGCCTACAAGCACTACAAGGAGCAGTTCGGCGACTCCCCGCTGGCCAGTTCGCTGACCCCGGACCAGATGCAGGAGTCGTACCGCATCAAGCTGAAGGACCCGGAGAAGTACCAGGTCATCGCGACCGCCTTCGACGGGCGGGACGGCGTGCAGTCCGTGCAGGACCAGAAGGGCATCCTGGACAACCTCTTCGAGCTGCTGAACGGCATGAACTGGGCCGCGCGCGCGGTGATGGCGCTGATGCTCGTCGTCGCGCTGATGCTGATCGTCAACACCGTGCGCGTCTCGGCGTTCAGCAGGCGGCGCGAGACCGGCATCATGCGCCTGGTCGGCGCCTCCGGTTTCTACATCCAGGCGCCGTTCATCATGGAGGCGGCGGTCGCCGGCCTCATCGGCGGCGGTGTCGCGTGCGCCTTCCTGGTGGTCGCGCGGTACTTCATCATCGACCACGGGCTCGCGCTCTCCGAGAAGCTGAATCTGATCAACTTCATCGGCTGGGACGCCGTCCTGGCGAAGCTGCCGCTCATCCTCGCCACCAGCTTCCTGATGCCCGCGCTGGCCGCTTTCTTCGCTCTGCGCAAGTATCTGAAGGTGTGACACATGCCAAGCGGGCCGTGCGGTCAACCGGCCGTACGGCCTGTTGCGTTGTCCTAGACTCACCGGCATGTCAGGTCGTGACCTGTTCTGTCAGCCCCGCCGCCGGCGCCGCGGGGCCGCCCTGACCTTGGTGTTCACCAGCGTCCTCGTCGCCGGCGCGGCCACCGGCTCACTGCCGGGACCCGGGCGGGAGCCCAGGCCCGACACGGCCCGCCCGGCCGCCCCCGCCGCTCACCACGGCGACGTCACCAGGGCCGCCGAGGAGGCGATGGCCGACGGCAAGTCGCCCGTGGAGGCCGCCCGGCGCGCCGTCAGCCGCAGCGGAGACCGCTGGGCCGCCGTCTACTCCGAGGGCGAGTACGAGGAGTTCGAGGAGACCCTCGACGGCCAGTACACCGGCGTCGGGCTGTGGGCCCGGCTCGAGCGGGACGGCCGTATCGAGGTGACGAAGGTCAAGCCCGGCTCGCCCGCCGCGGACGCCGGGCTCCGCGCGGGCGACCGGCTGCGCAGCGTCGACGGCCACCGCGTCGACGGGCGGCCGGTCACCGAGGTCGTCTCCCTGCTGCGCGGCGACGCCACCGACGCCGTCGCCGGCAGCACCGTCCGCCTCGGCCTGGAGCGCGGCACACGCGCGTGGACCGAGACCCTGCGCCGCGCCCGGCTGACCACCGACTCGGTGAGCGTGCGGCGCCTGCCCGGCGGCGTCACCGTGATCAAGGTCGCCGCGTTCACCAAGGGCGCCGGCGCACAGGTCCGCACCGCCGTGCGGCGGGCCCCGGCCGGCACCGGAGTCGTCCTCGACCTGCGCGGCAACTCCGGCGGCCTGGTCACCGAGGCCGTGACCGCCGCGTCCGCCTTCCTCGACGGCGGCCTCGTCGCCACCTACGACGTCGACGGCGCCCAGCGCGCCCTGCACGCCGACCCCGGCGGCGACACCGCCCGGCCCCTGGTCGCCCTCGTCGACGGCGGCACGATGAGCGCCGCCGAGCTGCTCACCGGGGCGCTCCAGGACCGCGGGCGCGCGGTCGTCGTCGGCTCCCGGACCTTCGGCAAGGGCTCCGTGCAGATGCCGCGCCGGCTGCCCGACGGCTCCGTCGCCGAGCTGACCGTCGGCCACTACCGCACCCCCTCCGGGCGGGGCGTCGACGGCCGGGGCATCACCCCCGACCTGGAGGCGGACCGGCAGGCGCTGGCCCGCGCCGCGACGGTCCTCGGCGGCCTCGGCGCCGCCGAGTGAAACGGCTTCCCGCCCACCCCCCTCGTAGTGCGAAAATGGCGGCACTATGGCAAAGGAAAAAGGGCGCAAGCTGATCGCGCAGAACAAGAAGGCGCGGCACGACTACCTCATCATCGACACCTACGAGGCCGGTCTCGTCCTCACCGGGACCGAGGTGAAGTCGCTGCGCCAGGGCCGGGCGTCGCTGGTCGACGGCTTCGTGCAGCTCGACGGGCACGAGGCGTGGCTCCACAACGTGCACGTGCCGGAGTACACCCAGGGCACGTGGACCAACCACAGCGCCCGCCGCAAGCGCAAGCTGCTCCTGCACCGGGCCGAGATCGAGAAGCTGGAGTCGAAGTCCCAGGAGACGGGGCACACGATCGTGCCGCTCGCCCTGTACTTCAAGGACGGCCGCGCCAAGGTCGAGATCGCGCTGGCGAAGGGCAAGAAGGAGTACGACAAGCGGCAGACGCTGCGGGAGAAGCAGGACCGCCGCGAGGCCGACCGCGTGATCTCCGCGATCCGCCGCAAGCAGCGCGCCTGACCCGGGGGCGCGCGCCCGGACGCCGCCCGGCCGGGGCACGGGGCGGGAGAGCGCCGGGAATGCGCTGGCATCGACGTGCGTTGGTCACGTACGATGGGATCTGCACCTCACAGCGGGTGCGCAGCTTGTCAAATCAACATGGGGATGATCGGTTTCGACAGCGGCTGTCGAAGCAGGGGAAGCGTGTCGAGGAAGCGGCCATGATCTCGTAAACCACAGGCCGAAAAAAATAATCGCCAACACCAAGCGCGATTCCTCCCAGCAGGCCTTCGCCCTCGCTGCCTGATCTCAGGTAGCAGAGCGAGCCTCCTACTAAGGGAGTGTCAGCCCGGGGCTGTTCCCGACCCGGATCCTGGCATCAGCTAGGGAACTAAACCTCTAGGCCCGGTCACGGGGCGTAGAGGGAAATCACACAGTGACTGAGCCCGTCGGAGACTTGTCCGCGTGATCTCCGGGGCTGAGAAAAGCACAGCGGACTGCACACGGAGAAGCCCTGGTTCCGCACCGTTGGACGCGGGTTCGATTCCCGCCATCTCCACCACCCCATGAAGAACCCCCGCCCGGGAAACCGGGTCGGGGGTTCTTGCGTGGCGCGGGCGCGCTCTGGTGGCGGCGCCCATCGCGGGCCCCGCCGTTGTGGGGCCCCACTCCATATCGGCGGGTGGTTCACGCTTCTACCGTTCCTCGGCATGACACAGACCAGAGCCGCGTCATCCCCCCGCCTCCTCCTGGCGACCGTCCTGGTAGTCCTCCTCACGGCCCTTGTGACCCCCACGACCGCTCAGGCCGCCTCCCTCCAGGAGGTCACCGGCTTCGGCACCAACCCCGGCGCGCTGCGCATGTTCCGGTACGTGCCCGACGGACTGCCCGCCGGGCGGCCCGTCGTCGTCGCCCTGCACGGCTGCACGCAGAACGCGCCCGGTTACGGCACCGGCACCGGCTGGACGCAACTCGCCGACCGCTGGGGCTTCTCCGTCGTGCTGCCCCAGCAGCAGAGCGCCAACAACGCCTCCTCCTGCTTCAACTGGTTCCAGACCGGCGACATCCAGCGCGGCCAGGGCGAGGCCGCGTCCATCGCGCAGATGGTGGACCGCCAGCTCGCCGACGTCTCCGGTGCCCCGTCCCGCGTCTACGTCACCGGCCTGTCCGCGGGCGGCGGCATGACCTCCGTGATGATGGCGACGTACCCGGAGAAGTTCGCCGCGGGCGGTGTCGTCGCCGGGCTGCCCCACGGCTGCGCGCAGGCCGCCGGGTCGCCGTACGTGTGCATGTACGTCGGTGCCACGCAGACCCCGCAGCAGTGGGGCGACCGGGTGCGCGCCGCACGGCCCGGCCACACCGGACCGTGGCCCACGCTCACCGTGCTGCACGGCACCGCCGACTACACGGTCAAGCCGGTCAACATGACCGACCTGGTGGAGCAGTGGACCAACGTGCACCGCGCCGACCAGACCGCCGACGTCGCCGACACCGTGGCCGGATACCCGCACCGGGTCTACCGGGGCCCGGGCGGGAACGCCGTCGTCGAGACGTACGAGATCACCGGCATGGGGCACGGGCAGCCCGTCGACCCGGGCAGCGGCGTGGAGCAGTGCGGCGCGGCCGGCTCCTACTTCCTCGACGTGAACCTGTGCGCCGCGTACCGGCTCGGGCGGGCCTGGGGCCTCGGCTGAGCGGTGCCGCGCGACGAGGTCCCGCCGAAGCGTGCCGTCCGGTGCGCCGAGGCGGGCCTCCGAACGGCCGTCGAACTCCTGTGATCCTGCGGCCGGGCGGGCGCCGGCGGTGTCAGTCACGCGCCCTCGGCGCGCAGCTGATCAGCAGGGCCGCCGTCGCCGCCGTGACCGGGACGCCGTACCCGGCGGTGGCCGAGACGTGCTCCACGGTCCAGCCGCCGGCCGCGCTGCCGCACGCGATCCCGCCCAGCAGGCCGGTGACCGCGAGCGTCATGCCCTCGTTCAGGCGGCCCTCGGGGGTGCGGCGCTGAACCAGCGTCATCGTGGTGACCATGGTCGGCGCGGTCGCCATCCCGGCGAGCAGCAGCGCGCCCGCCACCAGCACCAGCGAGCCGGTCAGGGACGCCGCGAGCAGCGGCAGCGTCAGCAGCGCCGCCATCGCCGCGACGCACCACGTCAGCCGGGACCCGGCGGGCCCGGCCGGGCGGACGGCGCCGTACAGCAGCCCGGCCGCGCACGAACCGGCCGCCTGGAGCGCCAGCACCGCACCGGCCGCCGTGCGGTGGCCCTGCGCGTCCACGAACGCGATCGTCACGACCTCCATCGCGCCGAACACCCCGCCCGTCGCCAGGCACACCGCCAGCAGCGACGGCATGCCGGGCGCGCGCAGCGGCGACTTCGCGGGCGTGCGCCGGTGCACGGGCGGCTCGGTGGAGCGCTGCGCGGCGAACAGCAGCACGCCGGTCAGCAGCAGCACGGCGGCGGCGAGGGTGCCCGCCTCCGGGAAGAACGTCCCGCACAGAAAGGCCGCGAGCACCGGGCCCAGCATGAAGCACAGCTCGTCCACCGCCTGCTCGAAGGAGTTCGCGGTGTGCCGCGCCGCCGTGTCGTCGCCGAGCAGGTGGGCCCAGCGCGCCCGGGACATGCCCCCCGTATTGGGCGTCGTGGCGGTGGCGGCGTAGGCGGCGAACAGCGTCCAGTCGGGGGTGCCGTGGCGCACGCACAGCAGCAGGGCGAGTGAGCCGCACACGGCGAACGCGGTGGCGGGCACGGCGACCCGGGCCTGGCCGTACCGGTCGACGAGCCGCGCGACCCAGGGCGCGACCACCGCCGTCGCCGCGAGGCCGGTCGCGGTGACGGCCCCGGCGAGGGCGTAGGAGCCGCGCGTCCCGGCGATCATCATCACGGCGCTGACGCTGAACATGCCCATCGGCAGCCGGGCCATCAGGTTCCCGAGGGTGAAGGCGCGGGCGCCGGAGTGGCGCAGCAGGCGCCGGTAGGGACCGGGCGGGCGGCGCGGCGGCCCGCCCCTCGGGCTGAGGTCGGCGGCGACGAGGGTGTCGCCCGTGACGGTGAGCAGAAGGGCCTGGCGGGAAGGGGAGTGCGGCATGTCCCCACCGTCGCCCCGGGGCGATCGGGCGGTCCAACACCTGACCGGCGCCCATTGACGCACTCCCGTTGTGAATCCCGGCACGACCGGTACGGACTCACGCGTCCGCGTTGTAAGTTCGCCCGGTGCCCGCCCACCTCGACCCGCGCCTGCTGCGGGCCTTCCTCGCCGTCGCCGAGGAACTGCACTTCACCCGCGCCGCGGTCCGCCTCTACGTCGCCCAGCAGGCGCTCAGCCGGGACATCCGGCGCCTGGAGCGGGAACTGGGCGCCGACCTCTTCGTCCGCACCACCCGGCAGGTCACGCTGACCGCCGACGGCGAGCGCCTCGTGCCGTACGCGCGCCGCGCGCTCCAGGCCCAGGACGAGCTGCTCGCCGCCTTCGGCCAGGCCCGCCCGCTGCTCGTCGACCTGAACTCCCCGGGCCTGAGCACCGGCCGCCGCGTCCTGCACCGGGCCCGGGAACTCGCCCCCGAGCACGAGCTGATGGCCCGCTACGAAAGCGGCCTGACCTACGCCGCCGGGGAGCTGATCGCCGGCCGCCTGGACGCGTCGTTCGGCCGGTTCGCCGGACTGGACCCGGCGCTGCGGGCCGGCCTGGACCACCAGCCGGTGCGCTACGAGCCGATGGCCGTCGTCCTGCCCGAGGACCACCGGCTGGCCGGGCTGCCCGAGGTGCCGCTCGCCGCCCTCGCCGGGGAGTCCGTGTACGCGGGCGCCGGCAACCCCCGTACCCCCGAATGGACCGATCTCGCCGTACAGCTGTTCGAGGGGCGGGGGATACGAATCGCGCCACCCGCGCCGCTGGCCATCGGGGAGGAGGAGTTCCAGCGCATCATGGCGAAGAGGCGCAACCCGATCCTGGCCGTGCGGGACTTCCCGGCCCTGCCGGCGACGGTCGTACGGCCCCTGGTCGACCCCGTGCCGCTGTCGCCCGTGTCCCTGGTGTGGCGAAGGCGACTGACCCACCCCGCGCTCGACGCCCTGCGTACGGCCGCGGCTCAGGTCAGTGCAGGTGAGGGATGGTTGCGCAGACCACCGGGGGGATGGCTGCCGGACGGTGACGAGAGCGTCATGGCGTCCTCCTGAGGCCGTTGCGCGGTCCGACGAGCGACGTGCGGCAACCACGGTTCCTCCGCGTGCGCTACATTCTTCGCCTGAGCACGGTGTGGTAAAGGGGGGCGCTCGAACCGGGTGGGGGCCCGGGTCGGTCGACGGGTGCTCGGAGTCGTAGGCGCACCCAGAACTGTCCCGTGGGGGGAAGCGCGCGCGTGAACAATTGGCGAGAAGACGCCCAACCGGAGTGGCCCGTGGTCGCGTCCGCGGCTCAGGAGCTGCCGGGGACGGGAGAAGACGGCGCGGGCTCCACAGCCACCCGGGCCTTTCCCGGACCGCCCGGCCGCGACACCGGCGCACCCTCCGGAGCGGCCCGGGCCGAAACCTTGCGCGGCGACGTCCGGTATCGGCTGACGCCGGACACCGACGAGACGGAGCTGCTGCCGCGGGCGGAGGCGACGCGGGTCTTTCCGCCACAGGCGTTTTCGGAGCAGCAGGGGTCTGCGGGACAGGGATGTCCGCCTCCGGCGTTTCCGCAGCAGGGGTTCCCGTCTCCGGCGTTCCCGTCTCCGGCGGTTCCGCAGCAGGCGGGCGGGGGTCAGGCGGGCGGGGCGGGGACCGGCCGGGAGGCTGGCAGTGGGACCGGCCGGGGGACCGCATCCGTCAAGGGGACCGGTGTTGGGTGGGCGGCCCGGGCCGCCGGCCACCGGCCCGCCGCCGCCCCCGCTGCCCCTGACCGGTCTGCTCCCGACCCGTCTGCCCCTGACCCGTCTGTCTTCGGGCGCCCTGCCGCCGACCCCTTTGCCTTTGACGCGTCCGTCTTCGACCGGCCCGCCGCCGGCCGCCACGCCGCCGCGCCCGCCGTCGGCCCCGGCCGTACCGACACCGGCCGTACCGACACCGGCCGTACCGACACCGGCCGTACCGCCGAGACCGCCCGCACCCACACCGCCGCCCGCCACGCCGCGCCCGGCGTGCGCCCCGCTACCGAGGCCGGCCGTCCCGCCGCCCCCCGCGATCCGTGGCAGCAGGGCTCCGATCCCGGCGGTCACCACGACCCCACCGTCGACCCGCACGAGGTCACCGTGCAGCTCGACGCCGTGCAGCTCGGCGACGGGCTGATACGCCGGGCCGCGAGCGCCGCCGGCGGCCAGGACGCCTCGGACGGGCCGGTGTTCGTGGACGAGTCCGGCCGCCGTAGCCGCCGCTTCCGCCGCCTCGGCATGGCCGTGGCCCTCACCTGCGCGGTCTACGCCGTCGTCATCGTGGCGACGCTGCTGTCCGGCAGTTCCGACGCGCCCTGGCTGCCCGTCCCGGGCCAGCAGGACCAGCAGCCCGCCGGACAGGTCGACACCAGCCCGCTGCCCACCGGCTCGACGCGGCCCACCGGCACCGGCAGCCCCGAACCCGACACCTCCCCGTCGCCCGACGACAGCACGCCCCCGTCGCCCGGCACGAGCACCGGCGCGCCGGCCGGCCCCGGCGGAGCGGGCACGAGCGCCGACCCGCGGCCGACCCAGACGCGGACCACCCCCCGGCCGGGCACCGGCGTCGGCCCCGCCCCGACGAAGGGCACGCCCTCACCGGACACCAAGGACCCGGAGCCGACCCCCACGCCCACCGGGACCACGGTCGGCCCGACGGGGACCACCGGCGGCGGCGAACCCGCCGTGGCCGACGCCGTCGCCGCCGGACCGGGCGACTCCACACCCGCCCCCGGCTCCCCCCAGGAGCCCGGCGCCCGCTCGTCCACGTCCCCGGAGTACGTCCTCTGATGGCATCCCGCTCCCACCGCCGCAGGCCCGCGACCGGCGCCCGCGGCGGCCCCCGGCGCCGCCGTGTGCCGATGCGCTTCCTGCTTCCCTCGCTCGTCCTCGTCGCCCTGCTGGCGATGCTGATGCTCCGCGGCTACGTGCACAGCGAGATCCTCGCCGACCACCGGGTCCGCCCGCCCGCGCCCGCCGACAAGGTGCCCGAGCGGATCCTCAAGGGCGGTCCGGTCATCGACACCCGCAGCGGCCGCACCGACACCCTGCGCGTGCCCGACCACCGGCTCGTCCTCACCTTCGACGACGGCCCGGACCCCGTGTGGACCCCGAAGGTCCTGGACGTGCTGAAGAAGCACGACGCGCACGCCGTCTTCTTCGTCACCGGCAGCATGGCCTCGCGCCATCCCGGCCTCGTCAGGCGCATGGTCGACGAGGGCCACGAGATCGGGCTGCACACCTTCAACCACCCCGACCTGTCCTACCAGTCGAAGAAGCGCATCGACTGGGAGCTGTCGCAGAACCAGCTCGCCATCACCGGCGCCGCCGGCATCCGCACCTCCCTCTTCCGGCCGCCGTACTCGTCGTTCTCCGCCGCCATGGACAACGAGTCGTGGCCGGTCACCCAGTACATCGGCTCACGCGGCTACATCACCGTCGTCAACGACACCGACAGCGAGGACTGGCAGCGGCCGGGCGTCGAGGAGATCATCCGCCGCGCCACGCCCAAGGACGGCGAGGGCGCCATCGTCCTGATGCACGACTCGGGCGGCGACCGCAGCCAGACGGTCGCGGCACTGGACCGGATGCTGCCCGGCCTCAGGGACGACGGCTACGAGTTCGACAACCTCACCGAGGCCCTGGACGCGCCCAGCGCGCACAGCGCCGTCGGCGGCGTCGAGCTGTGGAAGGGCAAGGTGTGGATCCTCCTGGTCCAGGCCGCGGAGAAGGTCACCGGCGTTCTGGTGGCCGGCCTCGCGGTCATCGGCTCGCTCGTCATCGGCCGCTTCCTGCTGATGCTCGTCCTCTCCGGCGCGCACGCCCGCCGGGTGCGCCGCCGCGGCTTCCGCTGGGGGCCGCCGGTCACCGAACCGGTGTCGGTGCTGGTCCCGGCGTACAACGAGGCGAAGTGCATCGAGAACACCGTCCGTTCCCTGACGGCCGGCGAGCACCCGATCGAGATCGTCGTCGTGGACGACGGCTCCTCGGACGGCACGGCCCGCATCGTGGAGGCGATGGGCCTGCCGAACGTCCGCGTCGTCCGCCAGCTGAACGCGGGCAAACCGGCGGCCCTCAACCGCGGCCTCGCCAACGCGCGTTACGACATCGTCGTGATGATGGACGGCGACACGGTCTTCGAGCCGTCCACGGTCCGCGAACTCGTCCAGCCCTTCGGCGACCCGCGCGTCGGCGCCGTCGCGGGCAACGCGAAGGTCGGCAACAAGGACAGCCTGATCGGCGCGTGGCAGCACATCGAGTACGTGATGGGCTTCAACCTCGACCGCCGTATGTACGACGTCCTGCGCTGCATGCCGACCATCCCCGGCGCAGTCGGCGCCTTCCGCCGCAGCGCCCTGGAGCGGGTCGGCGGCATGAGCGACGACACGCTCGCCGAGGACACCGACATCACGATGGCCCTGCACCGCGACGGCTGGCGCGTGGTCTACGCGGAGAACGCCCGCGCGTGGACCGAGGCCCCGGAGACCGTGCAGCAGCTGTGGTCCCAGCGCTACCGCTGGTCGTACGGCACGATGCAGGCCATCTGGAAGCACCGCAGGGCCCTGATCGAGACCGGCCCGTCGGGCCGCTTCGGTCGCGTGGGCCTCCCCCTGGTCTCCCTCTTCATGGTCCTGGCCCCTCTCCTCGCCCCCTTGATCGACATCTTCCTGCTCTACGGCCTCGTCTTCGGGCCGACGCAGAAGACGATCGTGGCCTGGCTGGGCGTCCTCGCCATCCAGGCGGTCTGCGCGGCCTACGCCTTCCGCCTCGACCGCGAACCCATGACCCACCTGATCTCCCTCCCGCTCCAGCAAATCCTCTACCGCCAGCTCATGTACGTCGTGCTGCTCCAGTCCTGGATCACGGCACTGACGGGTGGCCGACTGCGGTGGCAGAAGCTGCGGCGGACCGGGGTCGTGGGCGCGCCGCCGCCCGCCGACGTACAGCCTCCCGTCCTGGGCGGACGGCCGGTCCCATGAGCACCACGCCTGCGGCACCCCCACGGCCGGCAGGCCCGCACAGACACAGGAAAGCCAGCACATGCCGGACCTGACCACCTCCGCCGCACCCTCCGGGACGGACCCCTCCGACCGGCCGCCGCCCTCCGGGCAGCCCCGGCCGGGACCGGTGCGGGACCGGTACTTCGACTTCCTGCGCGCCGTCGCCCTCTTCCGCGTCGTGCTCTACCACCTGACCGGGTGGGCCTGGCTGCCGGTGGTGTTCCCGTCGATGGGCGTGATGTTCGCGCTCGCCGGCAACCTCATGGCGCGTTCCCTCAAGCGCCCGCCGCTGCAGGTCGTCCGGGGCCGGCTGCGCCGTCTGCTGCCACCGCTGTGGCTGCTCGGCGCGGTGGGTGTGACGGGCATGCTGCTGCAGGGCTGGGGCCCGAACGACGACGGTCGCCCGGGCTGGTGGTGGCTGCACCTCGTCTTCTGGATCCTGCCGCTGAGCGACCCGCCGTACGCCGAAGGGCTGCGGGGCATTCGCGGCATCCTCGGTGAGGACTGGGCGACGGACCTGGCCGGTCCGCTGTGGTACATCCGCGCCTACCTCTGGTTCGTCCTGCTCTCCCCGTTCCTGCTGCGGGCGCTGCGCGCGCTGCCGTGGGCGACTCTGCTGTTCCCCGTCGCCCTGTCGGCGGTCCTGGAGTTCGGGTACGTCACCCTTCCCGGCGAGCGGATGCCCTCCGCACTCACCGACTTCAGCACCTTCGGCGCCTGCTGGATCCTGGGCATGGCCCACCAACAGGGCATGCTCAAGCGCCTGCCCAGTTACGTCGTCCCGTCGACGGCCCCGGTGATCGCCTGCCTGGGGCTGTGGTACGCCATGGCGCACGGCTTCGGGACCGACCACGACCTGGACTCCATGCCGCTCGCCCAGGCGCTCTGGTCCCTCGGGACGGTGCTGCTGCTCCTGCACGTCAGCCCCTCCTGGACCGACTGGCCCCGCTGGCTGCGCCGTTGGGACAACGTGATCGAACTGCTCAATTCCCGGGCGGTGACGATCTACCTGTGGCACAACGTGTGCATCCTCGTCGTCGTGACGATGTGGGACCAGCTGTGGAACATCGACGTGCTGTCGATGCACGTCTCCTGGCTGCTGGAGAGCCAGTGGCCCGTACTGGCGTGCACGTGGGTCCTCATCTGCAGCTGCATCGTCTGGTTCGGGTGGGCGGAGGACCTGGCGGCCAGGCGGAAGCCGCAGTTGTGGCCGACGACGGCGAAGGCCGCGTCGGGCAGGAGGCGCGGGCGGCCCTGACAGCGCGCACACCGTGGAGGGCCGTCGGACAGCAGTTCCGACGGCCCTCACCTATTGCGTGGCGGGCAGGGGGCTCACCCGATGGCGATGCGTGGGTCGACCAGCGGGAAAGCAGCCCCGCCGTCGGGAGGTCGACGGCGGGGCTGCCCGTTCAGGTGTGCGCCGGCGCTCAGCCGAAGGCGCGGACTGCCTGGTAGTACGTCCAGGCCGTGCTGTTGCAGGACGTCAGCGTGGAGCCGGAGTAGCGGCTGCACACGCGCTTGAGGTCCTCGTAGAAGGCGCTGTCGATGCGGGACTTGTTGGCGGAGAAGGTGCCGATCTCCTTGTAGTTGCGGTAGCCGAAGTCGTGGCGCTGGCAGGCCTTCTGGAAGGGGAAGCCGAAGGGGTTGTCGGGGGAGGAGCTGCAGTAGTCGGTCGACCAGTTGAAGGCGTAGGCCGACCAGGCGGAGCGGTTGGCCTCGGCCGACGCCCAGGCGTTGTAGCTCGTGGCGCTGGTCTGGGTCCAGCCGGCGAGGACCTGGGCCTTGTCGGCGGGGACGGCCGTGGCGGACGAGGCGGTGGCGAAGACGGTCGCCGAGGTGACAGCGGCGGCGACCAGACCCTTGAGAGCGGTGCGGGGCATGGGACTCCTCAAGTAGGTGCACCGGGTCGCGGTGCGTGGTCTGGGGGAGGCAACTGCCGTACGGGGACCGGTAGTTGGCTCCTTGGTGGGGGTGACGCTATGCGCGTAGCGTGACGCAGGAGGGACTTTCCCTTGACATGGACCTGAAGAACAAGAGGGCGTGCAGTTCCATGCAGACCCCGTAGCCTCGGCGGTCACCGGGGTTTCGACAGTCTCACCAGCGCTTTTGTCCTGGACGGTTCCGAGTCCCGTCGCCCTCGCTCGATTCCGCGTCGAGTCGGTCTCGAGGGCGGGAGGTCCGACCGACCTGCCCGGCGACCGCCCCGGCCGCCCCACCGTCCCGCCCCCCGGCCGCCCCACCGTCCCGCCCCCCCCGGCGGCCCCATGCCCACCCCTCACCCGCTCCCCCCGGCCCTCCACCCACCCCCGTAAAGTTGTTCGGGCAGCACACATCCCCCCGTGGCCCACCCCGGGGACGAGTGAGGAGCAGACGTGACAGACCCGCAGGCCACCGCCGTGCAGCAGGAGATCGCCCGGGATCTGCAGGTGAGCCAGTCCTTCGACGCGGCGCAGGAGATCGAGCGCCGCGTGGCCTTCCTCGCCGGGCGGCTGACCGGCACGGGACTGCGCTCACTCGTGCTCGGCATCAGCGGCGGCGTGGACTCCTCGACCGCGGGGCGGCTGTGCCAGCTGGCCGTGGAGCGGGTGCGTGCCGACGGGCGGGACGCGACGTTCTACGCGATGCGGCTGCCGTACGGCGTGCAGGCCGACGAGAAGGACGCCCGGCTGGCGCTGGAGTTCATCCGGCCCGACCGGGTCCTGACCGTCGACGTGAAGCCCGCCAGCGACGCCGCGCTGGAGGGGGTCGTAGCCGGCGGCACGGTGTTCCGCGACGCGCACCACCAGGACTTCGTGCACGGCAACATCAAGGCCCGGCAGCGCATGATCGCCCAGTACGCGGTGGCGGGCGCGCACGACGGCCTGGTCGTCGGCACGGACCACGCCGCCGAGGCGGTCTCCGGGTTCTTCACCAAGTTCGGCGACGGCGCGGCCGACGTCGTGCCGCTCACCGGCCTCACCAAGCGGCGCGTGCGCGCCCTGGCGCTGGAGCTGGGCGCACCGGACGCCCTGGTGTGGAAGACCCCGACCGCCGACCTGGAGACCCTGGACCCGGGCAAGCCCGACGAGGACGCGCTCGGCGTCACCTACGACGACATCGACGACTTCCTCGAGGGCAAGCCCGTCGCCGAGGCCGCCTTCGAGGCCATTGTCCGCCGCTACCGGCTCACCGAGCACAAGCGGCAGCTCCCGATCGCCCCGTAGGGCAGCCGCCGGTCACCGGCCCTCCGCGTGACCTGCGGCGGCTCCCGATCGCCCCGTAGGGCAGCCGCCGGTCACCGGCCCTCCGCACGACCTGCGCGGCTCCTCGTCGTCCCGTGGGCCTGCGCCGGTCACCAGGCCTCCACGCGCCGCCGGTCACCGCCCCCGCGCGACGCGACCTCTCACCCCCTCCGCCCCGAGGGTGAGATCAACGTTCCCTTCCGGTCACCGGGTGCCACAGTGTGGAAACGCGCCCTCCCTACCTTCGGGACTCAGCCACTCGCAGTACGACTGAGCCCGGAGCACCGTGGAGGCGTCATGACAGCCCCGAGTACAGCGCCCGCACCCCCGAGCAGGGGCCGCTGGATCCAGCACTGGGATCCCGAGGACGAGACGTTCTGGAAGGAGACCGGGGAGAAGGTCGCCCGCCGCAACCTGTTCTTCTCCGTCCTCTCCGAGCACATCGGGTTCTCCGTCTGGACCATGTGGTCCGTGCTGGTGCTGTTCATGGGACCGGAGTACGGCCTGAGCCCGGCCGACAAGTTCCTGCTGACCTCGGTGGTCACGCTGGTCGGCGCGGTCGTCCGGGTGCCCTACACCTTCGCCATCGCCGTCTTCGGTGGCCGGAACTGGACGGTGATCTCCGCCGCCCTCCTCCTCGTGCCGACCGTCGCCGCCTTCGCCGTGATGGAGCCGGGCACGTCCTTCTCCACCTTCCTGCTCGTCGGCCTGCTGGCCGGCGTCGGCGGCGGCAACTTCGCCTCGTCCATGACGAACATCAACGCCTTCTTCCCGCTCCGCAAGAAGGGCTGGGCCCTCGGGCTCAACGCGGGCGGCGGCAACATCGGCGTCCCCGTCATCCAGCTGGCCGCCCTCGCGATCATCGGCGCGAACGGCGGGCCGCGCGTCCTGCTCGGCATCTACATCCCGCTCATCCTGGTCGCCGCGGTGCTGGCCTGGCTGTTCATGGACAACATCGCGTCGGTGAAGAACGACACCGGCGCCGCCAAGGACGCCGTGCGCGAGCCGCACACCTGGATCATGGCCTTCATCTACGTCGGCACGTTCGGCTCCTTCATCGGCTACAGCTTCGCCTTCGGGCAGGTCCTGCAGAACCAGTTCGGCCGTACGCCGCTGGAGGCCGCGTACGTCACCTTCATCGGCCCGCTGCTGGGCTCCCTGATCCGGCCGCTCGGCGGCTCGCTCGCCGACAAGTACGGCGGCGCCAGGATCACCCTCTACAACTTCGTCGCCATGGGCGCCGCCACCGCCGTCCTGATCACCGCCGGCATGCGGGAGTCGCTGGGGCTGTTCACCGTGGCCTTCGTGGTGCTGTTCGTGCTCTCCGGCCTCGGCAACGGCTCGACCTTCAAGATGATCCCGGGCATCTTCCAGAACAAGGCGCTCGCCAAGGGCCTGACCGGCGAGGAGGCCGCCCGCTACGGCCGCCGCCTGTCCGGCGCCTCGATGGGCCTGATCGGCGCGGTCGGCGCGCTCGGCGGCGTCGGCATCAACCTCGCCTTCCGGCAGTCCTTCCTCTCCTACGGCTCCGGAACCGGCGCCTTCCTCGCCTTCCTCGCCTTCTACGCCGCCTGCTTCGTGGTCACCTGGGCCGTATACCTTCGCCGCCCGTCGGCCAAGGTGCGGGCCACTTCCGCCACCAGCGAGGAGAAGCCGCAGCTCAGCTATGCCGAGGTGTGACGTAACACTGGCGACACGCGTCCGAACCGAGCCTGTCACGAGCCGTTGACAGGCTCGTTCGGCACGTGGATGTGAACGCTGGATGTGAACGCCTTCCGGCACGTGAGAGTGATGATTAGAGCGGGACGAGAGCCATGGACGACCGACAGCAGCAACCCGACCACGGCCCCCTGGCCGGCTTCACCGTAGGGGTGACCGCCGCCCGCCGGGCCGACGAACTGGGGACACTCCTCCAGCGGCGTGGTGCCGCCGTCCTGCATGCCCCGGCCCTGCGGATCGTGCAGCTCGCCGACGACAGTGAACTGCTCGCGGCGACGAAGGAGATCATCGACCAGGCGCCGGACATCGTGGTGGCGACGACCGCGATCGGCTTCCGCGGCTGGGTGGAGGCCGCCGACGGCTGGGGGCTCGGCGACGCCCTGCTGTCCCGGCTGCGTGGTGTGCGGATCCTGGCCCGCGGGCCCAAGGTCAAGGGCGCGATCCGGGCCGCCGGGCTGACGGAGGAGTGGTCGCCGTCGTCCGAGTCGATGGCGGAGGTGCTGGACCGGCTCCTGGAGGAGGGTGTCGAGGGCCGCCGGCTCGCCGTACAGCTCCACGGCGAGCCGCTGCCCGGGTTCGTGGAGGCGCTGCGGGCCGGCGGGGGAGAGGTCGTCGGGGTGCCGGTGTACCGGTGGATGCCGCCCGAGGACATCGGGCCCGTCGACCGCCTGCTGGACGCCGCCGTCTCCCGCGGGGTCGACGCGGTCACCTTCACCAGCGCGCCCGCCGCCGCGTCGCTGCTGTCCCGCGCCGAGGAGCGCGGCCTGCTGCCCGAGCTGCTGGAGGCCCTCCGCCACGACGTGCTGCCGGCCTGCGTGGGGCCCGTGACGGCGCTGCCGTTGCAGGCCCGCGGCATCGACACGGTGCAGCCGGAACGCTTCCGGCTGGGCCCGCTGGTCCAGCTGCTGTGCCAGGAACTGCCCGGCCGGGCACGGGCGTTGCCGGTCGCCGGGCACCGCATGGAGATCCGCGGGCACGCGGTGGTGGTCGACGGGGAGCTCAAGCCCGTGCCGCCCGCCGGGATGTCCCTGCTGCGGACCCTGGCCCGGCGCCCCGGCTGGGTGGTCGCCCGCGCCGACCTGCTGCGCGCACTGCCCGGCGCCGGGCGCGACGAGCACGCGGTGGAGACGGCGATGGCCCGGCTCCGCACGGCCCTCGGTGCCCCGAAGCTGATCCAGACGGTCGTCAAACGCGGCTACCGCCTCGCCCTGGACCCGGCGACGGACGCGAAGTACGCCGACGGGTGAGGGACGGGGGCGGTCGGAGGGCCGCGCGCCGGTGGCGAATGGCCCAGCGCCGCCCCCCAAGGCCCGGCACCGCCCAGTGCCCGACACTGGCTCGGTGTCCAGCACCCCCAGCACCCCCCAAAGGCCCGGCACCGCCCAACACCCGCCACCGGCCCAGTGCCCAGCACCGCCCTTAAAGCCCTCCACCCCCCACCCCCCAAGGGCTTCCCGCCACCGCCACGGCCAGGCACTGTAAGAGGGAGCGGTTTCGATTCCCCCCTCCCAGCCAGCTCCCACCTCAGCTCCCACCCCCTCCCCTAGGCGGTGACAGGCGCATGGCAACGGGTACGGCCACGGCCCCCCACGAGCTGCGTTTCGACGCCGGGCGGATCTGCCTGGACCTCCTCGCCACCACCCACCCCGCCGAACGGCTCGACTCCGTCGAGGTGCTGCGCGCCTGGATCGTCGCCTCCGGACTCGTCCCGCCCGGCACCCCCCTCGCGCACGCCGACCCCGCCTGGCCGGCGGCCTTCCGCGAACTGCGCGGTCACATCGCCCAGTTGGTCCGCAGCAGGCTGACTCCGGGAGTACGCCCGTACGGCCTCGCCCTGGCCCGCGTCAACGACCTCGCCCGTGCCGCGCCCCCGGCCCCGCGTGCGGTGGCCGACGCCGAGGGGGCGCTGTCGCGGCGGCTGGACGGGCCGCCCGCGTGCGCCGCGCTGCTCGGGGCCGTCGCCCGGGACGCCGTGGAGCTGCTCACCGACCCGGTCGCCCGGGCGGGCCTGCGCGAGTGCGCGGGCGACGACTGCCCGATCGTCTACCTGGACACCTCCCGGGGCCGCCGGCGCCGCTGGTGCTCCAGCGAGACGTGCGGCAACCGCGAACGCGTCGCCCGCCACCGCCGCCGCGCCGCCCTCGCCCGGGCCTGAGCACCTCGGAGCACCCGAGCGCCCCCGGCACCCCGGGTGAACGCAGCGGCGGGGGAAATGTCCTCCCGTGTCCCACCCGTCACGGCACCCCCGGGAAAACGCCGCCCCGTTTGAACACTCCGCACCCCCGCTGCGTACCCGTCCTCGAGCGACCGGCTGGGGGAACCCCCGGACATCGGAGGTGGGCGTGCGCAAGGATTCCGTCGTGGCCGGGGAACGCGGAGCGAGGGCCCGGCACCGCCTGTCCCAGCCGTCGTCGGAGCCCGACGAGGAGCTGATGCGCGCCCTGTACCGCGAGCACGCCGGACCCCTGCTCGCCTACGTGCTGCGCCTCGTCGCCGGAGACCGCCAGCGCGCCGAGGACGTCGTGCAGGAGACGCTCATCCGTGCCTGGAAGCACGCCGGTCAGCTCAACCGGGCGACCGGATCGGTTCGCCCCTGGCTGGTGACGGTCGCCCGGCGCATCGTCATCGACGGCCACCGCAGCCGGCAGGCCCGGCCTCAGGAGGTCGATCCGTCGCCGCTGGAGGTCATCCCCGCGGAGGACGAGATCGACAAGGCGCTGTGGCTGATGACCCTCTCGGACGCCCTCGACGACCTGACCCCCGCACACCGCGAGGTACTGGTCGAGACGTACTTCAAGGGGCGTACCGTCAACGAGGCGGCCGAGACGCTGGGCATACCCAGCGGCACCGTCCGCTCGCGGGTGTTCTACGCCCTGCGTTCGATGAAGCTGGCCCTGGAGGAGCGGGGGGTGACGGCGTGATGAGTGCTTACGGGGGCTACGGAGCGGGTGGTGCGGGTATGTCTGGCCCCATGCAGGGATCTCCGGTGCCGAACGAACACGAGACGGTCGGCGCCTACGCCCTCGGCATCCTGGACGACGCCGAAGCAACCGCTTTCGAGGCGCATCTGGCGACCTGCGAATGGTGCGCGCGGCAGCTCGACGAGCTCGCCGGGATGGAGCCGATGCTGGCCGCCCTCGCGGACCTGCCCGGGGCCGGCACGCCCGCGATCGGGGAGTCGCTGTCCGCGAAGCCGGGTCCGCGGCTGGCGGAGGCGCTCGTGGACGAGGTCGCGCAGCGCCGCGCCGCCAAGCGGCGCCGGAACGTCTGCCTGGTGGGCGCCGCGGCGGCGCTGATCGTCGGCGGCCCGTTCGCGGCCGTGGCGACGACCGGCGGCGACGACGGCGGCAGGCGTCCGGCCCAGGCGGACGTGAGCCCGGCCCAGGAGGCGTTCGACGCCATGGGCGAGAAGATCACGGCGACCGACCCGGCCACCAGGGTCACCGCGACGGTGGCGATGGAGGAGAAGGCCTGGGGCACCCACGCGGTCCTGCGGCTGAAGAACGTCACGGGCCCGCAGAAGTGCTCGCTCGTCGCCGTCGGCAAGAACGGCGAGCGCGAGACCGTCACGTCCTGGTCCGTCCCGGCCTGGGGCTACGGCATCCCGGGCGCCGGGACCGACCGGGCCAAGCAGCCGCTGTACGTCCACGGCGGCGCCGCCTTCGAACCCAACCAGATCGACCACTTCGAAGTCATGACGTTCGACGGCGAACGCCTCGTCGAGGTCGATGCCTGACAGTCCGCAGCTTCCCGGCAGGGCCCCCTTCGCGTACGGTTGACGGCTGCCCAGCACGTCAGAAGGGGGCCCGGTGGCCGCTCAGGCTCAACAGCAAACCGCGGTTCAGGCTCAGCAGGAGCCCGCGGCCGACTCGGTCCGCGACCGGGAGATCGGTGTCGAACAGGAACACCTGGACCGGGTGTACCGCCGCCTGGAGGAGAAGATCCACGAGGCGGAGTTCCTCATGAACGACGCCGCCCAGCGCGGCCAGGTCGGCACGCCCGGCGCGCTCGCCGAGCGGGACGCCCAGGTGTTCCGCGCGGGCGTGCACCTCAACCGCCTCAACAACGAGTTCGAGGACTTCCTCTTCGGCCGTATCGACCTGCTCCCCGGCAAGGACGGCAAGAAGGGCCCCGACGGCGCGTACACCGCCGTGGAGCCCGCCGACGGGGCCGTCCGCGCCGACAACACCGCCGACATCGCCGAGACCCTGCACATCGGCCGCATCGGCGTCCTCGACCAGGACTACGCCCCGCTGGTCATCGACTGGCGGGCGCCCGCCGCCGCGCCGTTCTACCGCTCGACCCCGGTCGACCCCGGCCGGGTGGTCCGGCGGCGCGTCATCCGCTCCAAGGGGCGGCGGGTGCTGGGCGTCGAGGACGACCTGATGCGCCCCGAGCTGACGGCGTTCCTCGACGGCCACGAGCTGCCCGTCATCGGCGACGGCGCCCTGATGGCGGCGCTCGGCCAGGCCCGCAGCCACACCATGCGGGACATCGTCGCCTCCATCCAGGCCGAGCAGGACCTGGTGATCCGCGCCCCCGCCGCCTCCGTGACGTACGTGGAGGGCGGTCCCGGCACGGGCAAGACGGCCGTCGCCCTGCACCGCGCCGCCTACCTCCTCTACCAGGACCGGCGCCGCTACGCGGGCGGCATCCTGATCGTCTCGCCGACGCCGCTGCTGGTGGCGTACACCGAGGGCGTGCTGCCCTCCCTCGGCGAGGAGGGCCAGGTCGCCATCCGGGCGATCGGCTCGCTGGTCGACGGTGCCGAGGCCACGGTGTACGACTCCCCGGCCGTGGCCCGCGCCAAGGGCTCGTACCGCATGCTCAAGGTGGTGCGGAAGGCGGCGCGCGGCGCCCTGGAGATGCGCGACGCGCCGGACCGGCTGCGGGTGGTCGCCTTCGGCCGCCGCCTGGAGCTGGACGCGCAGGAGCTGGACCGCGTCCGGCGCACCGCCCTCGGCGGCACCGCGCCGGTCAACCTGCTGCGCCCGCGCGCCCGCAAGCTGCTGCTGGACGCCCTGTGGGAGCAGTCCGGCGCCGGGTCCCGGCACACCGACCCGGAGCTGGCCGCCGAGCTGCGCTCCTCCTTCGACGAGGACGTCAGCACCGAGGACGACTTCCTCGCCTTCCTCGACACCTGGTGGCCGGAGCTGACCCCGCGGGCGGTTCTCACGGCCATGTCGGACGAGCGGCGCCTGGGCCGCTGGTCGCGCCGCGTCCTGAACCCGGGCGAGGTCCGCAAGGTCGCCCGCTCCCTGAAGCGGGACGGACTGTCGGTGCACGACGTCGCCCTGCTGGACGAGCTGCAGGCGATCCTCGGCGCCCCGGCCCGCCCGCGGCGCAGACGCGAGCTGGACCCGCTGGACCAGCTCACCGGGCTGGAGGAGCTGATGCCGGTGCGCGAGGAGTCGCAGCGCGAGCGCGCCGAGCGGCTGGCCCAGGAGCGCACCGAGTACGCGCACGTGATCGTGGACGAGGCGCAGGACCTCACGCCGATGCAGTGGCGCATGGTCGGCCGCCGCGGCCGGCACGCCACGTGGACGGTGGTCGGCGACCCGGCCCAGTCGTCCTGGTCCGACCCGGACGAGGCGGCGGCGGCCCGCGACGAGGCCCTCGGCAGCCGTCCGCGCCGCCGCTTCACCCTCACCGTGAACTACCGCAACCCGGCGGAGATCGCCGAGCTCGCCGCCCGGGTGCTGGCGCTGGCCATGCCGGGCGCCGAGGCCCCGGCGGCGGTGCGCTCCACGGGCGTCGAGCCGCGCTTCACGGTCGTAGGGGGCTCGCTCGGGGCGACCGTGCGGCAGGAGGCGGCGCGGCTGCTGGACCGGGTCGACGGCACGGTCGGCGTGGTCGTCGCCATGAACCGCCGCGAGGAGGCCGGGCGCTGGCTCGCCGGGCTCGGCGACCGCGTGGTGGCGCTCGGCAGCCTGGAGGCGAAGGGCCTGGAGTACGACGCGACGGTCGTCGTGTCCCCGGCCGAGATCGCCGACGAGTCACCGGCCGGCCTGCGCGTGCTGTACGTCGCGCTGACCCGCGCCACCCAGCAGCTCACGGTGGTGTCGGCGGAGCGGGACGAGCCCGACGCGGACGGGGTGCCCGACCTGATGAGGGACTGACGCCGGGGGACCGGCGGGAGAGTTCCGGGCTCCGCCCGGGTGGCCCGGAAATGAACTCGCGGCAGGGGAATGGCCTTGCCGGACGGGTTTGTTAGCCTGGGTGTCGGCACCGGCTCGATCCAAGCCCCCGGGCCCAACCTTCGTCGCTTCGAGCGACCACTTGCCGCGAGGCGAGCATGGCGGGCCGGTGTCATGAGCGAGTGAGAGGTCCACGTCACTGTGTGACGTGGACCTCTTTCGTTTCCCGTGCCTCCCGGCCTGTTTCCCCGCCTGATCCGAATCTCGTATGGTGGAATAAGTTTTCCGATTGCGCGGATCGCTGTGAACAAAACAACCGCAATCCGGGGCGGCTACCACGTACTCGGTGGTAGGTGCGACGATCGGACGGCACAACTCGTGACACGGTGAAAGCAGAGGAAGTCGGCCATGGCAACGGCGCCCAGCGTCTCCTACTCGATGACGATCCGGCTGGAGGTGCCCGCGAGCGGAACGGCCGTCTCGCAGCTCACCACCGCCGTGGAGTCCTCCGGAGGCTCGGTGACCGGCCTCGACGTCACCGCGTCCGGCCACGAGAAGCTCCGCATCGACGTCACGATCGCGGCCAGCTCGACCGCGCACGCCGACGAGATCGTGGAGCAGCTGCGCGGCATCGAGGGCGTCACGCTGGGCAAGGTCTCGGACCGTACGTTCCTGATGCACCTCGGCGGCAAGATCGAGATGGCGTCGAAGCACCCCATCCGCAACCGTGACGACCTGTCCATGGTCTACACGCCCGGTGTGGCCCGCGTCTGCATGGCCATCGCCGAGAACCCCGAGGACGCCCGCCGCCTCACCATCAAGCGCAACTCCGTCGCGGTCGTGACCGACGGCTCCGCCGTGCTGGGCCTCGGCAACATCGGCCCGAAGGCCGCGCTGCCGGTCATGGAGGGCAAGGCCGCCCTGTTCAAGCGGTTCGCGGGCATCGACGCCTGGCCGCTGTGCCTCGACACGCAGGACACCGACGCCATCGTCGAGATCGTCAAGGCCATCGCCCCGGGCTTCGCCGGCATCAACTTGGAGGACATCTCCGCGCCGCGCTGCTTCGAGATCGAGGCCCGGCTGCGCGAGGCCCTCGACATCCCCGTCTTCCACGACGACCAGCACGGCACCGCCATCGTCGTCCTCGCCGCCCTCACCAACGCGCTGCGCGTCGTCGGCAAGGGCATCGAGAACGTCCGCGTCGTGATGTCCGGCGCCGGCGCCGCCGGTACGGCCATCCTCAAGCTGCTGCTCGCCGCGGGCGTGAAGAACGCCGTGGTCGCCGACATCCACGGTGTCGTGCACGCCGGCCGCGAGGACCTGGTCGCCGCCGCCGCCGACTCGCCGCTGCGCTGGATCGCCGACAACACCAACCCCGAGGCCCTCACCGGCACCCTCAAGGAGGCCGTGCGCGGCGCCGACGTCTTCATCGGCGTCTCCGCCCCGAACGTCCTCGACGGCGGCGACGTGGCCGCGATGGCCGACGACGCGATCGTGTTCGCGCTCGCGAACCCCGACCCGGAGGTGGACCCGGCGATCGCCCGCCTGACGGCCGCGGTCGTCGCCACCGGCCGCTCGGACTTCCCGAACCAGATCAACAACGTCCTGGTCTTCCCGGGTGTGTTCCGCGGTTTGCTCGACGCGCAGTCGCGTACCGTCAACACGGACATGATGCTGGCTGCCGCCAAGGCCCTCGCCGACGTGGTGACCGAGGACGAGCTGAACCCGAACTACATCGTGCCCAGCGTCTTCAACGACAAGGTCGCCGGTGCGGTCGCCGGCGCGGTGCGGGATGCCGCGAAGGCGGTCGGGGCGGCGGCGTCGGCGCCGTAGGGACCCGCCGGGACCGCTGTGAGGATCGCCACGGCTGTGTTTCGTACCGGCGCGTCGTGGAACCCTGAGGCACCGGCCGCGCTCTATGGTGGCGGCCATGCTCGGGGCCTCCACCCCGTTTCGTGACTCCCATGGGTGTTCTCACGACTCCTGCGGGTGCCGGATTGGCTTTCCCCCTGTTGGTGGAGGCAGGATGCGTCTCTGGGCGCGAGGGTCTGACGACGGACCCGGGTCCGGGGACTCACCGAGGACCCTGGCAGCATCGGCTTCGCTGGCCCAACATGCGGCTCCGCCGCTGGCACGCCGCAACGGCAAGAAGAACACGGGAGTAACAACATGAACCGCAGTGAGCTGGTGGCCGCGCTGGCCGACCGCGCCGAGGTGACCCGCAAGGACGCCGACGCCGTGCTGGCCGCGTTCGCCGACGTCGTCGGCGACATCGTCTCCAAGGGCGACGAGAAGGTCACCATCCCCGGCTTCCTGACCTTCGAGCGCACCCACCGTGCCGCTCGCACCGCGCGCAACCCGCAGACCGGTGAGCCGATCCAGATCCCGGCCGGCTACAGCGTGAAGGTCTCCGCGGGCTCCAAGCTCAAGGAAGCCGCCAAGGGCAAGTAAGCGCTCCGCTTCGAGCGCCGGGTGACTGCGGGCCGCCCCGTGGCCCGCGGGCCGCTCGTGGCCGGTCGCGCAGTTCCCCGCGCCCCTCGCAGGGGCACCACAACGCCGATGGGGCGGTCACCCGAGACCGGGTGACCGCCCCATCGGCGTCAGTCGACATCCGCCGCCCAGCGCGAGCGCCCTGCCGGCCGTTCGGTCAGCCGAGGGCCTTGCCCGGCAGTTCGACCTTCGCCCCCAGCTGCACGAGCTTCTCCATGCTGTGTCTGCCCGGGGGACAACCCCCGGACCCCCGGCCGGGGCGGCGTCCCTGGCCGGGGTCAGGCGGTTCGGTCAGCCGAGGGCCTTGCCCGGCAGTTCGACCTTCGCCCCCAGCTGCACGAGCTTCTCCATGAAGTTCTCGTAGCCGCGGTTGATCAGGTCGATGCCGTGGACGCGGGACGTGCCCTGGGCCGCGAGGGCGGCGATCAGGTACGAGAAGCCGCCGCGCAGGTCGGGGATGACCAGGTCCGAGCCCTGTAGGCGGGTCGGGCCCGACACCACGGCCGAGTGCAGGAAGTTCCGCTGCCCGAAGCGGCAGTGCGAGCCGCCGAGGCACTCGCGGTAGAGCTGGATGTGCGCGCCCATCTGGTTCAGCGCCGAGGTGAAGCCCAGCCGGGACTCGTACACCGTCTCGTGGATGATCGACAGGCCGGTCGCCTGGGTGAGCGCCACGACGAGCGGCTGCTGCCAGTCGGTCTGGAAGCCCGGGTGGACGTCCGTCTCCAGCGCGATCGACTTCAGCTGGCCTCCGGGGTGCCAGAAGCGGATGCCCTCGTCGTCGATCTCGAAGGCGCCGCCCACCTTCCGGTAGGTGTTCAGGAACGTCATCATCGAGCGCTGCTGGGCGCCGTGGACGTAGATGTTGCCCTCGGTGGCGAGCGCGGCGGACGCCCAGGAGGCGGCCTCCAGGCGGTCCGGGAGGGCGCGGTGGGCGTAGCCGCCGAGTTTGTCCACACCGGTGATGCGGATGGTGCGGTCGGTGTCCATCGCGATGATCGCGCCCATCTTCTGCAGGACGCAGATGAGGTCCTCGATCTCCGGCTCGACGGCCGCGTTCGACAGCTCGGTGACGCCCTCGGCGAGGACGGCCGTCAGCAGCACCTGCTCGGTCGCGCCGACCGACGGGTACGGCAGCGTGATCTTCGTGCCGCGCAGCCGCTGCGGGGCCTCGAGGTATTGGCCGTCCGCGCGCTTCTCGATGGTCGCGCCGAACTGCCGCAGCACGTCGAAGTGGAAGTCGATGGGCCGGCCGCCGATGTCGCAGCCGCCCAGGCCCGGGATGAAGGCGTGGCCGAGCCGATGCAGCAGGGGGCCGCAGAACAGGATCGGGATGCGGCTGGAACCGGCGTGGGCATCGATGTCGGCGACGTTCGCGCTCTCGACGTGCGTCGGGTCGAGCACCAGCTCGCCGGGCTCCTCACCCGGGCGGACGGACACCCCGTGCAGTTGCAGCAGACCGCGTACGACGCGCACGTCACGGATGTCCGGAACATTGCGCAGCCGGCTCGGAGCACTGCCGAGCAGGGCGGCGACCATGGCCTTCGGTACGAGGTTCTTCGCACCGCGGACCCGGATCTCGCCCTCCAGCGGGGTTCCGCCGTGGACAAGCAGGACATCGTCGTTGACGGTCATGAATCTCGCGTTCCGTGGAGTCGGGCAGGGGCCGGAGAGACAGACTAATGGCCGCGCACCCCCCTCCACTAAGCCCGCGGACGGCCCGGCTCCGTCCCGGCCGCACGCCGACACGAAACGTTCCTGTGCGGACACGGTGCGTCACCAGCCTGCGGGTGCGCGGGGGGTGCGCGCGGGCGCCCTGAGCTGCGTTCACTCCGGTACGCCGCATTGCCTCCCCACGGGGCGGGAAGATGCGGGATCATGTCTGGCATGACCGAGGTGTCCTCGCTCACAGGGCGGTTGCTCGTGGCAACGCCCGCCCTGGCGGACCCGAACTTCGACCGCGCGGTGGTGCTCCTCCTCGACCACGACGAGGAGGGCTCCCTCGGCGTGGTCCTCAACCGCCCGACCCCGGTCGACGTGGGCGACATCCTGGAGGGCTGGGCCGACCTCGCCGGCGAGCCCGGCGTCGTCTTCCAGGGCGGCCCGGTGTCGCTGGACTCGGCCCTGGGGGTCGCCGTCGTGCCCGGCGGGGCGACGGGGGAGGCCGCACCGCTGGGCTGGCGCCGGGTGCACGGCGCGATCGGCCTGGTCGACCTGGAGGCCCCGCCGGAACTGCTGGCCTCCGCCCTCGGTTCGCTGCGGATCTTCGCCGGGTACGCCGGCTGGGGCCCGGGCCAGCTGGAGGGCGAGCTGGTGGACGGCGCCTGGTACGTCGTGGAGTCCGAGCCCGGTGACGTCTCCTCGCCCGCCCCGGAGAGGCTCTGGCGCGAGGTGCTGCGCCGCCAGCGCAACGAGCTGGCGATGGTGGCGACGTATCCCGACGACCCTTCACTCAACTGACGGGTGTGACTTTCAGTACTCTTGCTTGCATGAGCACTCTTGAGCCCGAGCGCGGGACTGGTACGGGGACCCTCGTCGAGCCGACGCCGCAGACCTCGCACGGTGACGGTGACCACGAGCGCTTCGCCCATTACGTCCAGAAGGACAAGATCATGGCGAGCGCCCTCGACGGCACCCCCGTCGTGGCGCTGTGCGGCAAGGTGTGGGTGCCGGGCCGCGACCCGAAGAAGTACCCCGTGTGTCCCATGTGCAAGGAGATCTACGAGTCCATGGGCGCCGGCGGCGACGACAAGGGCAAGGGCGGCGGCGACAAGTAGCCGACGCCCGGCCTGCTGGGCCCCCGGGTGCGTTTTGCGCGCCCTGGGGGCCTTTGTGCTGTCCGGGCGTTGCACGGGATGCGTCCGCCGGTCACAGAGTGGTTGAGACCTCTTGTGGGCGTGTGTGCGCGTACTTAGCCTCCGGGGTGTTGTGCACAGCGAAACCATCATTGCGCATGTTGCAACGCCTTATCGGAGGAACACCGCATGAAGCTCTCCGTCCGTTTCGCCGGGGCCGCCGCCCTCGCGGCCCTCCTGGCCACCGCCTGCGCCCCCGGGACCTCCGGAAACTCCTCCTCCGGCAAGGACGAGAAGACCGGCACCCTGCGCGTCTGGCTCTTCCAGGAGGTCAACAACAAGCCGAAGGAACAGGTCGTCGACCGGGTCCTCGCCGGCTTCGAGAAGGCGCACGAGGGCATCGACGTCAGCGTCGAGTACATCCCCGTCGAAACCCGCGCCCAGCGCATCAAGGCCGCCTTCAACGACCCCCGGAGCGCCCCCGACCTCATCGAGTACGGCAACACCGACACCGCCGGCTATGTGAAGGACGGCGGACTCGCCGACGTCACCGCCGACTTCACCGCCTGGGACGAGGCCGAGGACACCGACCCGACCGCCCGCCAGTCGGTCACCGTCGACGGCAAGGTCTACGGCGTCCCGTACTTCGTCGGCGTGCGCGCCCTCTACTACCGCACCGACCTGTTCGACAGGCTCGGCCTCGACGTCCCCAGGACGCAGGCCGAACTCCTCTCCACCGCCAGGAAGATCCGCGCCGCCGAACCCGGCCTGTACGGACTCGCGGTCGGCGGCGCCTACACCTACGGCGCGCTGCCCTTCGTATGGGCGCACGGCGGCGAACTCGCCACCGGCAAGGGCGGCTCGTACGCCGCCGCCATCGACAGCGCCGCCGCCCGCAGGGGCATCGAGGCCTACACCTCCCTGTTCGGCGACGACAACTGCCCCGCCGCCAAGTGCGCGGGCATGGGCGGCAACGACACCGTCACCGCGTTCGCCTCCGGCAAGGCGGGCATGGCGATCGGCGGTGACTTCAGCCACCAGGCCGTGGAGGCCGGGAAGGTGAAGGGCAAGTACGCGGTCGTGCCGCTGCCGGGCGTCAAGGAGGGCGAGATCGCCCCGGCGTTCGCGGGCGGCAACAACCTCGGCGTCCTCAAGAGCACCTCGCACCGCACCCTCGCCGTCGACCTGATGAAGCGGCTCGCCGCGAAGAAGACGCAAGGCGAACTCTTCGACGCGATGGGCTTCCTGCCGACCTTCACCGACGTGCGGCAGGAGGTGGCGCAGAAGGAGCCGTTCGTGAAGCCGTTCGTCGAGACGCTCGCCGCCGGCACCAGGTTCGTGCCCGCGTCGGCCGCCTGGGCGCAGATCGACTCCTCGCTGGTGCTGCCGACGATGTTCCAGGAGATCGTCAGCGGCAAGAAGGACGTCGCGGCGGCCTCGAAGGACGCGGCCCGCAAGATGAACGACGCGTTCGGTTCCGCCGGATGACGGTCTCGCCCGGCAGCACGGGGGCCTGGACGCGTCGGCGGCTGCGGGACGGCCGTGGCTTGTCGCGCAGTTCCCCGCGCCCCTCGGGGCGCGGCTCCGGCACCCCTTGGCTGTATCTCGCCCCCGCGCTCGTCGTCCTCGCCGGCCTGCTCGTCTACCCCGTCTACCAACTCGGCCTGATCTCGTTCCTGGAGTACACCCAGGCCCAGGTCAGCGGCGGCCAGCCGACCACCTTCCGGGGCTTCGGCAACTACGCCGAACTCTTCCGCGACGGCCAGTTCTGGCAGGTGCTGCTGGCGACCGTGCTGTTCGCCGCCGCGTGCGTCGTCGCCACGCTCGCGGTGGGCTGCGCCCTCGCCGTGCTGCTGACACGCGTGCGTGCCCTGCCGCGGCTCGCGCTGATGATGGCGGCGCTGGGCGCGTGGGCCACCCCCGCGGTCACCGGGTCCACGGTCTGGCTGTTCCTGTTCGACCCCGACTTCGGCCCCGTCAACCGGGTCCTCGGCCTCGGCGACCACTCCTGGACGTACGGCCGGATCAGCGCCTTCGCCCTGGTCCTGCTCGAAGTGGTCTGGTGCTCCTTCCCGTTCGTCATGGTCACCGTGTACGCCGGCATCCGTGCCGTACCGGCCGAGGTGCTGGAGGCCGCCGCGCTGGACGGCGCCTCCCAGTGGCGCATCTGGCGCTCGGTGCTCACACCGATGCTCCGGCCGATCCTGACGATCGTCACCATCCAGTCGGTCATCTGGGACTTCAAGGTCTTCACGCAGATCTACGTCATGACGGGCGGCGGCGGCATCGCGGGCCAGAACCTGGTGCTGAACGTGTACGCCTACCAGAAGGCGTTCGCGTCCTCGCAGTACAGCCTCGGCGCCGCGATCGGCGTCGTGATGCTGCTGATCCTGCTCGCCGTGACGCTCGGGTACCTGCGGCTGCTGCGCCGCCAGGGGGAGGAGCTGTGAACCTCGTGAAACACACTGCCGCACGGCCTGTGAATCTTGTGCGTGGATGGGTCCGCAGGCCGGGCCGTTCGGCGGCCGAGGCGACGGCGCTGCTCGTCGCCGCGGCGGTCGCCTTCCCCCTGTACTGGATGGTGCTCGGCGCCTTCAAACCGGCCGGCGAGATCGAGTCGTCCGCGCCCCGGCCGTGGACCCTGGCGCCCACACTGGACTCCTTCCGGCGGGTCTTCGGGCAGCAGGAATTCGGCCGTTACTTCCTCAACAGCCTGGTCGTCGCGGGCACTGTGGTGATCGTCTCGGCGCTGATCGCGTTTCTCGCCGCCACCGCCGTGACGCGCTTCCGGTTCCGTTTCCGGACCACCCTGCTGATCATGTTCCTGGTGGCGCAGATGGTGCCCGTGGAGGCGCTCACGATCCCGCTGTTCTTCCTCATGCGGGACTTCGGCCAGCTGAACACGCTGGGCGCGCTGATCCTGCCGCACATCGCGTTCTCGCTGCCGTTCGCGATCTGGATGCTGCGGGGCTTTGTGAAAGCCGTGCCCGAGGCGCTGGAAGAAGCCGCCTGCATCGACGGGGCGAGCCGGGCCAGATTCCTCTGGCAGATCCTTTTCCCGCTCGTCTTCCCGGGACTTGTGGCCACCAGCGTGTTCTCGTTCATCTCCACCTGGAACGACTTCCTGTTCGCCAAGTCGTTCATCATCAGCGACACGTCCCAGTCGACGCTTCCGATGGCGCTGCTGGTGTTCTACAAGCCGGACGAGCCGGACTGGGGCGGGGTGATGGCGGCCTCGACGGTCATGACGATTCCGGTACTGGTGTTCTTCGTTCTCGTCCAGCGGCGGCTGGTGTCGGGACTCGGCGGAGCGGTGAAGGACTGACGTGATGGATCTGATTCCCCGGCCCCGCGCCGTGACGGACGGCGGGCCGCACTTCCTCGAACTCGGCCCGCACACCACGCTGGCGGCGGGCCCCGGCACCGAACGCACCGAGCGCTGGCTGCGCGCCACCCTCACGGCGGCCACCGGCCTGCCCCTGGCCCCCGGGGACCCGGCCAGGGCGGACACCGTCCGCCTGCGCACCGACCCGTCGGTCACCGCGGACCTCGGCGAGGAGGGCTACCGGCTCGCCGTCACGGCGGACGGCGTCGACCTCGCGGGCGGCGGCCCCGCCGGGCTGTTCTGGGGAGCGCAGACGCTGCGTCAGCTGCTCGGCCCGGACGCCTTCCGGCGCGCCCCGCTGCCGGGCCGGACCTGGCGGCTGCCCCTGACGCGCGTTCAGGACGCGCCCCGGTTCGGCTGGCGCGGCCTCATGCTCGACGTGGCCCGGCACTTCATGCCCAAGGACGGCGTCCTGCGCTACCTGGACCTCATGGCCGCGCACAAACTCAACGTCCTCCACTTCCACCTGACGGACGACCAGGGCTGGCGCATCGAGATCGAGCGGTACCCGAAGCTCACCGAGACCGGTTCCTGGCGGACCCGCACGAAATTCGGCCACAGCGCCTCACCCCTGTGGGAGGACAAACCGCACGGCGGTCACTACACCCAGGACGACATCCGCGAGATCGTCGCGTACGCGGCCGAACGGCACATCACCGTCGTCCCCGAAATCGACGTACCCGGGCACTCGCAGGCCGCCATCGCCGCGTATCCGGAACTCGGCAACACCGACGTCGTCGACACCACCGCCCTCACCGTCTGGGACACCTGGGGCATCTGCCCGAACGTCCTCGCACCCACCGACCACACCCTGCGGTTCTACGAAGGGGTCTTCGAGGAAGTCCTGGACCTGTTCCCGTCGCGGTTCATCCACGTCGGCGGCGACGAATGCCCCAAGGACCAGTGGCGCCGCTCGGCCGTCGCGCAGGCCCGCATGCGGGAACTGTCCCTCGCCGACGAAAACGCCCTCCAGGCGTGGTTCATCGGCCACTTCGACACCTGGCTCACCGCGCGCGGACGCAGGCTCATCGGCTGGGACGAGATCCTCGAGGGCGGCCTCGCGCCCGGCGCGGCGGTGTCGTCCTGGCGCGGCTACCGGGGCGGCATCGAGGCCGCGCGCGCCGGGCACGACGTCGTGATGTGCCCCGAACAGCAGGTGTACCTGGACCACCGCCAGGACGCGGGCCCGGACGAGCCGGTCCCCATCGGCTACGTCCGCACCCTGGCCGACGTGTACCGCTTCGAGCCGGTCCCGCCGCAGCTCACCGCGGACGAGGCACGGCATGTGCTGGGCACCCAGGCCAACGTGTGGACCGAGGTGATGGAGGACCAGGGGCGCGTCGACTACCAGGTGTTCCCCCGGCTCGCCGCCTTCGCCGAGGTCGCCTGGAGCGACCTGCCCGCCCCGGAACGGCGGGACTTCGCCGGCTTCGAGCGCCGGATGGCAGCCCACTACCGGCGACTTGACGCGCTCGGCGTCGCATACCGGCCACCCACCGGGCCCCGCCCGTGGCAGCGGCGGCCCGGCGTGCTCGGCCGCCCGATCGAGGGACCGCCTCCGGACAAGTGACGGGTTCCGGTCGCGCCGCGCATGGCCGGTCCCGTCCGAACAGGCGGGGGGGAGTCCCGAACACACGAGGGAGAAAAGTAAGGGAAAAATTGTGCAAGTGTCACTGAAGAGTGCCAATTCGAGCGCACCGGCAGTGCTCGTACAAAACGGGCGATGCCCGCAGTGAGGTGGGCGAACGTCTCCTAGCGGACCCCCGCGTTCCCGCCCTGCGAAGATGTGCCAGAGTTGCCACGTCCGCCCTGTCGGCACGTACCGTACGGCCAGCAAAGGTGGGATCAGGGCAGCGGGAAGGGGCAGCCGGTTTGACCACGCACGCACCGCAGACGGCGCAGGCCGTCACGCTGCCCACGACGCTGGACGAGGCCGTGGCGGCCCTCACCGCCGTGCCCGCCGCCGTGCCCGTCGCGGGCGGCACCGACCTCATGACCGCGGTGAACTCCGGGCAGCTCAGGCCCGCCGCCCTGGTCGGCCTCGGCCGCATCAGCGAGATCCGCGGCTGGCAGTACCAGGACGGGCACGCGCTGCTCGGCGCCGGACTCACCCACGCGCGCATGGGCCGGCCCGACTTCGCCGCGCTCATCCCGGCGCTCGCCGCCGCCGCGCGCGCCGCGGGCCCCCCGCAGATCCGCAACGCGGGCACCCTCGGCGGCAACATCGCCTCGGCCGCCCCCACCGGCGACGCGCTGCCGGTCCTCGCCGCGCTCGAGGCGACCGTGGTCATCGCGGGCCCGGGCGGCGCCCGCCGCGAGATCCCCGTGTCGCACCTGCTGGCCGGCATGGAGATGCTGCGCTCCGGCGAACTCATCGGGTACGTGCGCGTGCCGCTGCTGCACGCCCCGCAGGTCTTCCTCAAGGCCACCGGCCGCACCGGCCCCGGACGCGCCCTCGCGTCCGTCGCCCTGGTCCTCGACCCGGCCCGGCGCGGCGTGCGCTGCGCCGTCGGCGCCATCGCGCCGATGCCGCTGCGGCCCCTGGAGGCCGAGAACTGGGTCGCCCAGCTCATCGACTGGGACAACAACCGCGCGATCGTCCCGGAGGCCCTCGGAGCCTTCGGCGAGTACGTCGCCGCGGCCTGCATCCCCGACCCGGGCCCCGCCGAGGACGGTTCCGTGCCGCAGCTGCCGCCCGCCGTACTGCACCTGCGGCGCACCGTCGCCGCGCTGGCCCGACGAGCACTGGGGAGGGCGCTGTCGTGACCGACGACCAGCACGGAGAGAGCACGCCCCGGGGCGGGAGCCGCTGGGACCCGCTGCCCCAGGGCGACTACGACGACGGCGCCACCGCCTTCGTGCACCTCCCTGAGGGCGGCATCGACGCCCTCCTGGCCTCCCAGGACAGCCCGCTCGCCGCACCCGGCCACGGCTATGTTCCGCCGCAGATAACGGTCACGCCCGCCACGACCGCCGGCACCGACCCCGCGGCCACCTGGCCGGTCGCCGGCGCGCCCGTCGACGGCGCCCAGTGGCACGACCCGAACGCCACCGGCCAGGACACGGCGGGCGGCGACCGGTTCACCTACCGGCCCGACGCGAGCGGGCAGTGGCAGTTCCAGGACGGCGGGGCCGCGTCCCCGGAGGAGCAGCACCCGCCCGCTCCCGGGCACGACGTCACCGGCCAGTGGTCGATCCCCGTCGCCGGGGGCGACCTGCCGGACGAATCGGGCGAGTTCACCGCGTCCGCACTGGTCGAACAGTGGGGCGGCACCCCACCGCCGACCCTGCCGGGCGGCGCAGCCGCCCCGTGGGCCACGCAGCCGATGGGCGAGCCGTGGGGGGCGGGGGAGGGGCCCGCGGATTACGGACAGGGCCAGGAGCCGGGGGCGGTTGGGCAGCCGGCGGACTACGGGCAGGGCCCGGTGGCCGAGCATGAGCACGGGCACGGGCACCCGGTGGGCGAGCAGCCGTACGGCCAGCCGGACCCGGCCGGACAGCATCTGCCGCCGCACCGGCCGGAAGCGGCGCAGGGACAGCCGTACGGCGGCGAGCCGTACCGGCAGGACGAGGGCGGGCTCGGTCAGCAGCCGGTGCCGGGGTACGAGCACGAGCACGCGCCCGTGCAGCAGCCCGCGCCCGCCGAGCACGCGGGTGACTACGGGGCTCAGCAGCACGCCGCCGGGCAGCACACGGGTGGGCAGCACGCCGGCGATCCCGCCGCCGAGCAGCACGGCGATGGGCACCACGCGGGCGGGCATCACGCAGTTGACCACCACGCGGGCGGGCGTCACGCGGGCGGCCACGCCGCCGAGCAGGCGGGCGGCCCCGCCGAGCAGCACGGCGCCGAGCACCACCTCGGCGAGCACGCCGCCGAGCAGCACGCCGGTGAGCACCACGCAGCCGAGCCGCACGCGAGTGACCCCGCCGCCGAGCACCACGCCGCGCCCGCCTCCGCCGAGCAGGCGCCCCCGCACCCCGCCGACGCGTACCCGGCCGAGCCGTCCGGCGAGCAGCCCGAGCCGCAGGCCTCACAGCAGGCTCCTGATGCCGGTGAGGTCGCCGAGGACGCGCAGGGCGGCCCCGGCGAGGCCGCTGAGAGCCCCGCTGAGGCTTCCGCGGAGCCCTCCGGGGAGGCGGAGGCCGAGAGCAGCCCCGAGGCCGCCGAAGAGGCCGCCACGGCCGCCGGACCGGAGACGCCCGACGAGCCGGCGCCCCAGGCCGAGACCGCGGCGGAGGCCGAGGCGACAGACGCCCCGGGGCCCGCCGCCGCGCCGAACGAGGACCACCCCCTCGCCTCCTACGTGCTGCGCGTCAACGGCACCGACCGGCCCGTCGCCGACGCCTGGATCGGCGAGTCGCTGCTGTACGTACTGCGCGAACGGCTCGGCCTCGCGGGCGCCAAGGACGGCTGCTCGCAGGGCGAGTGCGGCGCCTGCAACGTGCAGGTCGACGGCAGGCTCGTGGCCTCCTGCCTGGTCCCGGCCGTGACCGCGGCCGGCAGCGAGGTGCGCACGGTCGAGGGCCTGGCCTCCGACGGACAGCCCTCGGACGTGCAGCGGGCGCTCGCCCGGTGCGGCGCCGTGCAGTGCGGCTTCTGCGTGCCCGGCATGGCGATGACCGTGCACGACCTGCTGGAGGGCAACCCCGCCCCGAGCGAACTGGAGACCCGCCAGGCCCTGTGCGGCAACCTGTGCCGCTGCTCCGGCTACCGGGGCGTCGTGGAGGCCGTCAAGGAGGTCGTCGCCGAGCGCGAGGCGCACCGCGCGTCCGACGGCGCCGACACCGACGCCGGCGAGGCCCGCATCCCGCACCAGGCGGGCCCGGGCGCGGGCGGCATCCACTCCGCGGCGTTCGACGGCCCCCAGCCGGGCCGGGGCGGACCGCACGACCAGTCCCACGGCCAGGACGGAGGCCACGCGTGAGCAACGAGACCGCCACCGCGCAGGCCGCGCAGGCCCCGGAGGCGACCGACGCGCCCGAGCCGATCCCGCACGGCCTCGGCGCCTCGCTCCCGGCGTCCGACGCGCGCGCCAAGACGGAGGGCACCTTCCCGTACGCCGCCGACCTGTGGGCCGAGGGCCTGCTGTGGGGCGCGGTGCTCCGCTCGCCGCACGCGCACGCGCGCATCGTGTCCATCGACACCACGCACGCGCGTGAGATGCCCGGCGTGCGGGCCGTCGTCACGCACGAGGACGTGCCCGGCGCCCCGCTGTACGGCCGCGGCAAGGCCGACCGCCCGGTGTTCGCCTCCGAGGTGGTACGGCACCACGGCGAACCCATCGCGGCCGTCGCCGCCGACCACCCGGACACCGCGCGGATGGCCGCCGCGGCCGTCACCGTCGAGTACGAGGTGCTCGTCCCGGTGACCGACCCGGAGCAGGCCTTCGAGGCCGAGCCGCTGCACCCCGACGGCAACCTGATCCGGCACATCCCGCTGCGGCACGGCGACCCGCAGGCCGCGGGCGAGGTCGTCGTCGAGGGCCTGTACCGCATAGGCCGCCAGGACCCCGCCCCCATCGGCGCCGAGGCGGGTCTCGCCGTACCGCGTCCCGACGGGGGCGTGGAGCTGTACCTCGCCTCCACCGACCCGCACGCCGACCGCGACACGGCCGCCGCCGCGTTCGCCCTCGAACCCGAGCGCGTGAAGGTCGTCGTCACCGGCGTGCCCGGCGCCACCTCCGACCGCGAGGACCGGGGCTTCCAGCTCGCACTCGGCCTGCTCGCGCTGAAGACCGGCTGCCCGGTGAAACTCGCCGCCACGCGCGAGGAGTCCTTCCTGGGCCACGTCCACCGGCACCCCACCCTGCTGCGCTACCGCCACCACGCGGACGCCGAGGGCAAGCTGGTGAAGGTCGAGGCGCAGATCCTGCTCGACGCGGGCGCGTACGCCGACACGTCGTCGGACGCGCTGGCCGCCGCCGTCGCGTTCGCCTGCGGCCCGTACGTCGTGCCGAACGCCTTCATCGAGGGCTGGGCCGTCCGCACCAACAACCCGCCGTCCGGCCATGTGCGCGGCGAGGGCGCGATGCAGGTGTGCGCCGCCTACGAGGCGCAGATGGACAAGCTGGCCAAGAAGCTCGGCGTCGACCCGGCGGAGCTGCGCCTGCGCAACGTGATGGCCACCGGCGACGTGCTGCCGACCGGGCAGACGGTGACCTGCCCGGCGCCGGTCGCCGAACTGCTCCAGGCCGTACGGGACCAGCCGCTGCCGCCGCTGCCCAAGGACACCGACCAGGACGAGTGGCTGCTGCCCGGCGGCCCCGAGGGCGCCGGTGAACCGGGCGCGGTGCGCCGGGGCGTGGGCTACGGGCTCGGCATGGTGCACATGCTCGGCGCGGAGGGCGCGGACGAGGTGTCCACGGCGACCGTGAAGGTGCACGACGGCGTGGCGACGGTGCTGTGCTCGGCGGTCGAGACCGGCCAGGGCTTCGGCACGCTCGCGCGGCAGATCGTGCAGGAGACGCTCGGCATCGACGAGGTGCACGTGGCGCCGGTCGACACCGACCAGCCGCCGGCCGGCGCGGGCTGCCGCGGCCGTCACACGTGGGTGTCCGGCGGCGCCGTGGAGCGCGCGGCGAAGATGGTGCGCACGCAGCTCCTGCAGCCGCTGGCCCACAAGTTCGGCATGTCCACGGAGCTGCTGCAGATCACCGACGGCAAGATCACCTCGTACGACGGGGTGCTGTCGACCACGGTCACCGAGGCGATGGACGGCAAGGAGCTGTGGGCGACGGCCCAGTGCCGCCCGCATCCGACCGAGCCGCTGGACGACTCCGGGCAGGGCGACGCGTTCGTCGGCCTGTCCTTCTGCGCGATCCGCGCGGTCGTGGACGTCGACGTCGAGATCGGCTCCGTCCGCGTCGTGGAACTGGCCGTCGCGCAGGACGTGGGGCGGGTGCTGAACCCGGCCCAGCTGGCCGCGCGCATCGAGGGCGGCGTCACGCAGGGCGTGGGCATCGCGCTCACCGAGAACCTCCGCGCGCCGCGTGGCCTGGTCCGTCACCCCGACCTGACCGGGTACGCCCTGCCGACCGCCCTGGACGCGCCCGACATCCGGATCGTCAAGCTGGTCGAGGAGCGGGACGTGGTCGCGCCGTTCGGCGCGAAGGCGGTCAGCGCGGTGCCGGTCGTGACGTCGCCGGCGGCCATCGCGTCGGCGGTGCGCGCGGCGACGGGCCGCCCGGTCAACCGCCTCCCGATCCGCCCGCAGGCGGCGGTGGTCACGGGCCAGTGAGGCCCGGGGCGGGGACGGGCGCGGCAGGCCGGTGACGGCCGGGGCGCCCGCCGCCCCTCCGTGCCGTCCTGGCGGGCGCGGCGCTCCGGCCGGGCGGAATTCCGAGGCCGTTGTCAGTGGTGGCGGCTACTGTTCTGGCAGTGGGACGGCCGCCCGTCGGGGGTGGGCGGCCGGCCTGTGAACAGGCGGGGGGCAGGTATGCACGGGGGAGCGATGAGCGGGGTGGCGATCACGACGGCGGGGACGGACCTGGAGCGCTGTGCCGCACAGGGGCGGCTGGTCCGGCTGCCGGGACTGCGCGGGGCCGCGCCGTCGCTGGTGACGCTGGTGCGTCTTGCGACGGCGACGGACCAGTCGGCCGGCGGGCGGGGCGCCTTCGTCCCGTGCGGGGAGCGCGCCGACATACGCACGCTGGTGGAGCGGTCGCCGTACCGGAGGATGACGGCGCTGGTCCGGCTCCTGGCGCTGGCGGCGGGCACCGACGCGGAGTCGGGGCTCACCCTCGACCTGCCGGTGGGGCTGCTGGACCGCCAGTTCGGCCGGGGCCGTGTCGTGCACTTCGAGGACATCGACTTCCCCGCCGTGCTCACCCACGAGCCGACGCGCCGCTTCCTGCGGGAGACGGGCCTGCCCGAGCAGGCGTTCCCGCTCACCCTGGACACGGACGCGCCGCTGCCGACGCTGGAGGAGTACGCGGAGGACGCCCCGGCGGGCCCGGCCCTGCTCCCGGCGGACGCCGAGCGCCTGATACGCGTCGGAGGCCTCGCCGAGCAGGGCTCCAGCCTGGTCCTCGACGGCACGACGGGCACACTCCTGAAGTGGAGCGAGCCGGACGCCGCCCTCCACCCCCTGAGCACGGACGTCTCCACCTTGGCCTTCACCCTGTGGCTGCTGCACAGAGCGGTCGCGGAGACCGCGGGCGGAGGTCGCTGAGGGACGCGGCGCGGGCGGGCCCCTGAACCACTCGGGCACGCGGCCGTGTTGACGACCTGACCGCATGGCCCGGGGGGTGCGGGGTTCAAGGAATCCGGGGGTGCTGCCGTAGGACCGCCACCCGCCGTTCATGAAGGGCGGGCGGTGGCCGGGACCGGTGGGCGTAGGTCCGACGGTGGAGGCGCGTACCGTCTTTCGACAGGGGTCAACGCGTGCCTTGGCCCTTACCCTGGCGACCATGAGTGCCCTCGAACCGCGCGACAGCGATGTCGCCGACGCCACCGAACCCGACCCCGGCCGGGCCGGGACCGTGCTGAGCCGCTCCTACCGGGCGCTGAGCATCGGTATCGTCTCCGTCGTCCTGCTGATCGCCTTCGAGGCGACCGCCGTCGGTACGGCGATGCCGGTCGCGGCGCGGGAGCTGGACGGGGTGTCGCTGTACGCGTTCGCGTTCTCGGGGTACTTCACCACGAGCCTGTTCGGGATGGTGCTCGCCGGCCAGTGGGCCGACCGCCGCGGGCCGCTCGGGCCGTTGACCGCGGGCATCGCCTCGTTCGCCGCGGGGCTGCTGATGTCGGGCACGGCGACGGCGATGTGGCTGTTCATCCTCGGCCGGGCGGTACAGGGCCTGGGCGGCGGGCTGGTGATCGTCGCGCTGTACGTCGTGGTCGGGCGGGCGTATCCGGAGCGGCTGCGGCCGGCGATCATGGCGGCGTTCGCGGCGGGCTGGATCGTGCCGTCCATCGTCGGCCCGCTGGCGTCGGGCGCGGTGACCGAACACCTCGGCTGGCGCTGGGTGTTCCTCGGCATCCCGGTGCTGGTCGTGTTCCCGCTGGCGCTCGCGCTGCCGCAGATACGGCGCCGGGCGGCGGGCCCGGTGGAGGAGCCGGGCACCGGCAGGGGGACCTCCGTCGGCGCCCGCCGCATCCGTCTCGCCCTCGGCATCTCGCTGGGCGCCGGACTGCTCCAGTACGCGGCGCAGGACCTGCGGTGGGTGTCGCTGCTGCCCGGCGTGGCGGGGGCCGCGCTGCTGGTCCCGGCGGTCCTCGGGCTGCTGCCGCGCGGCACGTACCGGGCGGCGCGCGGGCTGCCGTCGGTGGTGCTGCTGCGCGGGATCGCGGCGGGGTCGTTCATCGCGGCCGAGTCGTTCGTGCCGCTGATGCTGGTCACCCAGCGCGGGCTCAGTCCGACGCTGGCCGGGTTCTCGCTGGCGGCGGGCGGCGCGACGTGGGCGCTGGGCTCGTGGCTGCAGTCCCGCGCGCGGGTGGAGCCGTACCGGGAGCGGCTGATGACGCTGGGCATGCTGCTGGTGGCGGCGGCCATCGCGGCGGCACCCAGCGTGCTGATCGACGCGGTGCCGGTGTGGACGGTGGCGGTCGCCTGGGCGTTCGGCTGCTTCGGCATGGGCCTGGTGATCTCCTCCACCAGTGTGCTGCTGCTCAAGCTGTCCGCCCCGGAGGAGGCCGGCACGAACTCCGCCGCCCTCCAGATCTCCGACGGGCTGTCCAACGTGGTCCTGCTGTCCACGGGCGGCGCGGCGTTCGCGGCGCTGGGCGGCGGCAGGGTCAGCCACGGGGCGACGGAGGCCTCCACCTCCCACCCGGCGGCCTTCGCGGCGGTGTTCCTGCCGATGGCGGCGGTGGCGCTGGTGGGGGCGTGGGTGACGAGGCGCGTACGCGCGCAGTAGGGACGACACCGATCGCAGCGCAGCCGCCGAGGTACGCGCGCCGACTGTGACCTCGGTCCCACCCGCCGTCGCCCCGGTGGCGTCCGCCGGTCGGACGATCGTGCCGCCGGTAGGGTGGCCCGGTCGTCATACGTAGCCGAGCCGTCGACCCCTCCACGGAGACCGTGACTACCACCGCCAGCTCCAGCACCGCCTCCCACTCGCACCACCTGTCACCGGCCTTCCCCGGCCGTGCGCCGTGGGGCACCGCCAGCAAGCTGCGTGCCTGGCAGCAGGGGGCGATGGAGAAGTACATCCAGGAGCAGCCCCGCGACTTCCTCGCGGTCGCCACCCCCGGCGCCGGAAAGACGACCTTCGCGCTGACGCTGGCGTCCTGGCTGCTGCACCACCACGTCGTGCAGCAGGTGACCGTGGTCGCGCCGACCGAGCACCTGAAGAAGCAGTGGGCCGAGGCGGCGGCGCGGATAGGGATCAAGCTGGACCCGGAGTACAGCGCGGGGCCGCTCGGCAAGGAGTACGACGGGATCGCCGTCACGTACGCGGGTGTCGGCGTGCGCCCGATGCTGCACCGCAACCGCGTCGAGCAGCGCAAGACCCTGGTCATCCTGGACGAGATCCACCACGCCGGTGACTCCAAGTCCTGGGGCGAGGCCTGCCTGGAGGCCTTCGAGCCCGCCACCCGCAGACTCGCCCTGACCGGTACGCCGTTCCGCTCGGACACCAACCCCATCCCCTTCGTCACGTACGAGGAGGGCGACGACGGGATCCGGCGGTCCGCCGCCGACTACACCTACGGGTACGGCTCCGCCCTCGCGGACGGTGTCGTGCGGCCGGTCATCTTCCTCTCCTACAGCGGCAACATGCGCTGGCGGACCAAGGCCGGCGACGAGATCGAGGCCCGGCTCGGCGAGCCGATGACCAAGGACGCCGTCAGCCAGGCCTGGCGCACCGCCCTCGACCCGCGCGGCGACTGGATGCCGGCCGTGCTGCGCGCCGCGGACCAGCGGCTCACCGAGGTCAGGAAGGCCGTCCCGGACGCGGGCGCCCTCGTCATCGCCTCCGACCAGGAATCCGCGCGCGCCTACGCCAAGCTCATCCGGGACATCACGGGCCACAAGGCCACCCTCGTCCTGTCCGACGACACCGGCGCCTCGAAGCGGATCGACGACTTCAGTGCCGGCACCGACCGCTGGATGGTCGCCGTCCGCATGGTGTCCGAGGGCGTCGACGTGCCGCGCCTGGCGGTCGGCGTGTACGCCACGACGATCTCGACGCCGCTGTTCTTCGCCCAGGCGGTCGGCCGTTTCGTACGGTCCCGGCGGCGCGGCGAGACCGCGTCCGTCTTCCTGCCGACCATCCCCGACCTGCTCTCCTTCGCCAACGAGATGGAGCGCGAGCGCGACCACGTCCTCGACAAGCCCAAGAAGGAGGGCGAGGAGGACCCGTACGCCGAGTCCGAGAAGGAGATGGAGGAGGCGAACCGGGAGCAGGACGAGGACACCGGCGAGCAGGACATGCTGCCCTTCGAGGCGCTGGAGTCCGACGCCGTCTTCGACCGGGTCACCTACAACGGCGCCGACTTCGGCATGCAGGCCCACCCCGGCAGCGAGGAGGAGCAGGACTACCTCGGCATCCCGGGGCTGCTGGAGCCCGACCAGGTGCAGCTGCTGCTCCAGAAGCGGCAGGCCCGGCAGATCGCGCACAGCCGCAAGAAGCCGGCCGAGGAGGCCGACCTGCTGGAACTGCCCGCCGAGCGGCGGCCGGTGGTCACGCACAAGGAGCTGATGGAGCTGCGCAAGCGGCTCAACACGATGGTCGGCGCGTACGTCCACCAGAGCGGCAAGCCGCACGGCGTGATCCACACCGAGCTGCGGCGCGTGTGCGGCGGCCCGCCCAGCGCCGAGGCGACCGCCGGCCAGCTGCGCCAGCGCATCGCCAAGGTCCAGGAGTGGGCCACGCGCATGAAGTGACGCCCGCGCGTCGGGGAGCAGCCGCGGGGCCTTCGGATGCGGTGGTGGCGCCGGGGCGCTGTGGGCGTACGGGTGTGCTGGTGGCGCGGAAGCGCCGCGGGGCGTGCGGGCGCGGTGGTGCGCCGGATGTTTCGGGATAAACGGAGTGAGTCCGTACCGTGCGCTGACCGGATTCTGGACGGAGCCTTCCGCTCAGCGGACCGGCTCGCTACTGTCCCGCTACGCACACGCCCCGTGGCAGCGCCGCCGCGGAGCGCAGCCGTGAAGCGACTGGGCCCGGGACAAGGCCGGGCCGTCAGCCGATCGGCGGCCTCTGAAGCGCGTCACTGACGGGACTCGGTGACGCCCCGCCGACAGGTGCCGCCGACCTCACCACCAAAGGAGTGGGCGTCGTGACCGCGGAGACCTCCCAGACGCTCGACCGGGGACTGCGCGTCCTCAAACTGCTCGCCGACACCGACCACGGGCTGACCGTCACCGAGCTCTCCCACAAGCTGGGCGTGAACCGGACCGTGGTGTACCGGCTGCTCGCCACGCTGGAACAGCACGCCCTCGTACGCCGCGACCTCGGCGGCCGTGCCCGGGTCGGGCTCGGGGTGCTGCGGCTGGGCCGCCAGGTGCATCCGCTGGTGCGGGAGGCCGCGATGCCGGCGCTGCGGTCGCTGGCCGAGGACATCGGCGCGACGGCCCACCTGACCCTGGTCGACGGGGCCGAGGCGCTGGCCGTGGCCGTGGTCGAGCCGACGTGGACCGACTACCACGTGGCCTACCGCGCGGGTTTCCGGCATCCGCTGGACCGCGGTGCCGCGGGCAAGGCGATCCTCCTGGCCCGCCGGCAGCCCGCGCCCGACCCCGCGTACGCGCTGACCCACGGGGAACTGGAGGCCGGCGCGAGCGGGGCCGCCGCGCCGCTGATCGGTGTCACGGGCGTCGAGGGCAGCGTCGGCGTGGTGATGCTGGCGGACGCCGTACCGCAGCGGGTGGGCCTGCGGGTCGTGGAGGCGGCCAAGGAGGTCGCGGAGGCCCTGCGCTGACGCGCACCCGGGCGTCAGTTCGCGTCACGTTAGATTGATCCCGTGTTCTCTCGTCTCACGCGCCCCCAGGCCGTCGCCGTCTGTGCCCTGCCCGTCGTGGCCCTGCTCGCCACGGCGGCGTTCGCGCCGCTGCCGTTCTCCGTGGCGCAGCCCGGGATGACGGCGGACGTGCTCGGGGAGAACAAGGGCGCGCCCGTGATCACGATCTCGGGCGCCCCGGTCCGCGAGACCGGCGGCGAGCTGCGCATGACGACGATCGAGGCGACCAGCCCGGACACGCGCGTGTCTCTCGGCGACGTACTGGACAGCTGGTTCGCGACGGACAGGGCGGTCATGCCGCGCGACTCGGTCTACCCGAGCGGCGGCGACGTCAAGGAGATCGAGCGGCACAACGAGCAGCAGATGCGGCAGTCCCAGAGCACGGCGACGCGGGCGGCGCTGCGGTATCTGAGGATCGCCGACGGCACGGTGAAGGTGTCGCTGAAGCTCGCCGACGTCGGCGGCCCGAGCGCCGGCCTGCTGTTCTCCCTCGGCATCGTCGAGAAGCTGGAGGGCGACGGCAGCGGCGGCGACCTCACGGGCGGCCGGGTGATCGCCGGCACGGGCACGATCGACGCGGCCGGCCGGGTCGGCGCGGTGGGCGGCGTGGCCCTGAAGACGCAGGCGGCCCGCCGCGACGGGGCGACGGTCTTCCTGGTCCCGAAGGCGGAGTGCGGCGACGCGAAGTCGGAGCTGCCCGAGGGCCTGCGCCTGATCCCGGTCACCACGCTCAAGGGCGCGGTCGAGTCGCTGAAGGCCCTGGAGACGGGCCGGGGCAGGGTCCCCAGCTGCTAGGACCTGTCTGATAATTGATCTTGTAGTGGGTCGTGGTGAGCTGACGGATGCGGCGTGGGGGCGGACAGTTCCTTGGTCAGCCGGGCTCACCAGCACGCCGCCGGTGCCCGCAAAAGGGGGCGGAGACAGGGGACGAACTGGACGATCCGGCACGTGCGGCGGCTCACCGGGCGCTCGGCCGGTCCCGCGGCGGGCTGACGACGAAGGTCCATCCCGCCTGTGACGGCCGGGGCCACCCAGCCAGGATCGTTTGTCAGACAAGACCTGGCCCACTGTGAAAGAGGACCGCTGGGGAAGCAGGCGACAGCGGCCGTATTCGCTCGAGCGGGACGGCTACGCATCTGTCCGTCCGAGCTCTCAGGCGGCGACCGGTGCATTCCGCCTCCCTGATCTCCATCACGTCACCTGTCGAGCTGTGTTCGGTCGATGCGGGGCCTGGCTCGTCGTCGGCTTTTGCTCCGGTCGGCGACTCGGGTGGCGGGCTGGGCCCGCGTGCGGCCGGTCCGGGAGGACTGTTGGGCCTCCCCGTGGCGTCTGGACGCCTGTGCGGAGGGGTGTGGCTCCGTCTGGCGCTCTGGATAGCCGACGGTTGGCCGGGTAGGGGGAATTGCCACCGCGTCAGGGAAGGGAGGACACGGATGTCCCGCACGCCCGAGCCGGCGGATGCCGTGCAGGCCGCCGAGTGTGTGGCAGAGGCCATGATCCAGCTGTGGCGGCAGGCTCACCTGGAGATCGCACCGGAGGTGTCCGATCAGCAGATGCGTACGCTGCTGGTGCTGGAGACGGGGCCGCGCCATCTCACCGCTCTCGCGCAGCAAATGGGTGTGGGGCCGTCCTCCGCCACGCGCCTGTGCGACCGGCTCGGCCAGCGGGGCCTGATCGAGCGTGTCAGTGCCGGCCGGCAGGTGACGATCCGGCTCACTCCCGCCGGTGAGAAGCTGCTGCACGCTACGCGCGAGCACCGCCGCGTGCTGTTGCGGCAGGCTCTGGCCTCGATCGGCACCGACCAGGCCGTCCTCCACGACGCTCTGGGGCAACTGTGCGCACTCTTCCCGGTCGTGGCACCCCCCGCTGCGGAGGGCTCGTGAGAAGAGGGCAGGCAGGTGTCCTCTGCCTTTTTGTCCGCCTGTCGGCTGCCAGGGCCGTGTCCCGCCGTGCGGCCGTCTCGGGGCTGCCTCGTTCCGGCACAACGCCGGACAGTTGCCATTTGACAACTATGGCCGCGAGGCAACAGAGTTTCCCGTGTCGGTTGTGCGGGGAAGGACGTGGAATGCTCCGATGGGCGCAGGCCACGCCGAGTTCTGGTCCCGGCGGTCCGAGGGCGGTTCAGGCGGTCCGGCTCTCCGAGCCCGGTGCCTCGACGTGGATCTGCGTCGCCGCCGCGGCGCGGAAGGCCTCCAGTCCCTCGAGCAGCGCGGTCCGCTGGGCGACGGGCATGGCCGCCACCAGCTTCTGCAGTTCCTGCTCCCGGCGGGTGCGCAGGTCGGCGAGGAAGGCGCGGCCCCGGCTGCTGAGGCGCAGGCGCACCTCCCGCCGGTCCGAGGGGCTGGTCGCCCGCTCGACCAGGCCGGCGGCCTGCAGACGGTCGCACAGCCGGCTGGTGGACGGCGGGGTGGAGGCGAGGGTTTCGGCGAGGGTGCGCAGGTTGATGCCGTCGTGGTGTTCCAGCACGTGCAGGACGCGCAGCTGCGATGCTGAGGCGGGGGCGGTGGTGGCCCGGCCCCACACGACCTCCAGCAGTTCAGCGGCCATGGTGGTCACACGTGCGACCTCTTCGGGCTCAGGGCCGCGGCGGAAGGCAGTCACATTCACACTCTCGCAGGCACTGGGATGGCCGTCAGCGTACTAGGCGCAGGCGTCGGCTAAGGATGGCACGGGCAGGGGACGCGGCTCGAGCGGGCGCTTCGGCTCCGCGGGCGGCGCTCGGTCCGGCGGAAGATTGGTATCCCCATAGTGAAGAGATTCAAAGCCGCTGAACGCGCTTTGCGGACGGCGGCTCCCCACGCGTTGCTCGACGCCGCCCGTACCGTGCTGGCGGACCAGTACGGCGCGGACCGTGTCGAGCTGTTCATGGCCGACTACGGGCTGAGCGTGCTCCAGCCGGTGACGGTGCTGCCGCACACCGTGGAGCCGGTGCCGGTGCACAACAGCCCGGCCGGCCGGGCCTTCGGCTCCCAGCAGCCGTACCGCGAGGAGCTGCGGGACGGCCGGGTATGCCTGTATCTGCCGGTCAGCGTGCGCGGCGACCGGCTGGGCGTCCTGGCCGTCACCCTGCCTGCGGCCGAGGCCGCGCGCGGGTACGAGTCCGAGCTGGCTGAGATCGCCGATGTGCTGGGGCACGAGGTCGTCGTGGCCGAGCGCGACACGGACGTGTTCCTGCAGGCCCGGCGCAAGGACCGGCTCACCCTGGCCGCCGAGATGCAGTGGCAGCTGCTGCCCGGGCGCTCCTGCTCGCGCCCCGAATACGACCTCGGGGCCCAGCTGGAACCCGCTTACGCGATCTTCGGTGACAACTTCGACTGGTCGTCCACGGCCGATCACCTGATGCTCTACGTCACCAACGGCATGGGCGAGGGGATCGAGGCGTCGTTGCTGACGAACCTGGCCATCAACGCGCTGCGCAACGCCCGGCGGGCCGGCATCGGTCTCGCCGACCAGGCGGCCCTGGCCGACCAGGCCGTCTACGCCCATTACCGGGGACGCTGCTACCTGTCCGTCCTGATGTTCGACTTCGACCTGGCGACCGGCCGGGCGAGCGTGGTGGACGCGGGCTCCCCCCAGCTGCTGCGGCTGCGCGGCGGCACGGTGGAACAGGTCGCCTTCGACGACCAGCTCCCGCTGGGCATGTTCGAGGAGACGGACTACGTGGAGCAGCACTTCCAGGTCGAGCCCGGTGACCGGCTGGTCTTCGTCAGCGATGGGGTCCACGCGGTGGCCTCGCCCAGGGGAGAGGCGTACGGGCAGGCGGCCCTGGCGCGGGCGATCCACTCCACCCGCCTGCTGCCGGCCGCGGAGGTGCCGGGTGCCATCCTGCGGGAGCTGACCGGCCACCGGGCCGGGGCCAGGCCCGAGGACGACGCGCTGATCGTGTGTCTGGACTGGCGGGGGAGGACCCGGGGCCAGTGATCGCCGTGCGCACGTGACAATCGTGTGTTGTTCGGCTCACATTCCTCGCGCTAATATTTGCCATGTGGCAATAATTGCCTGATGGCTTGCCGTCCGGTGGGCCGCCGAGCCGGCAACAGGGAGACGATGCACGTGGCGGAACAGCGCGATTTGGGCCCCGAGGACGCGCGGGAGCTGGGCGGCTTCCTGGAACAGCGGCGTGAGCAGATAGCTCAGCGGTGGGCCGATACCGCCCTGTTCCGCACCGTCTTCACCGTCTCCCGCGACGAGGCCGTCGAAGCGTGCAAGGCCGTGGTGGACGCCCTCGCCGAGGTCGCCCGCTCCGGGCGCCTGGAAGACGTCCGGGCGCCGGGCTTCGACACCGTCCGCGACCAGCTGGGCCGGATGGCCGCCTCACGCACCCGGGCCGGCTCCAGCCCTGCCCAGATCGCCGGCGAGGTCGCCGTCCTGCGCGAACCGGCCGCGGCCCTGCTGCGGGCCGAGTTCGAGGAGGCGGCCGGCGAGCGGGCGCACGCCTGCGCCCTCGCCCTGACCATCCTGCTGGGAACGCTGCGCCTGGTGGTGATGGAGACGACCGTGAACGCGGGCGAGGAACTGATCGGCCGACAGCGCGAGCAGCTCATGGAGGTGGCCACCCCCGTCATCAAACTGTGGGACGGCATCGTCGCCGTACCGCTGGTCGGCACCCTGGACAGTGCCCGCAGCCAGGTCGTCATGGAGAACCTGCTGGAGGCGATCGTCGCCCAGCACGCCCGTTACGCCATTCTCGACATCACCGGCGTGCCCACGGTCGACTCGCTCGTGGCCCAGCACCTGATGAAGACAGTGGCCGCGGCCCGGCTGATGGGCGCCGAGTGCATCGTCTCCGGGATCCGGCCGGCGATCGCGCAGACCATCGTCCACCTCGGTATCGACCTGGGAACGATCCTCACCCGGACAGGGCTGGCCGACGCCCTGGCCTACGCGCTGACCCAGGAGGGCATCGTCGTCTCACCACGCCCCGTCCCAGGGGCAAGTCCCCGGTGACCTCCTTCCCGCCCCCTCCGGCGAGCACGGTTCCCGTCCTGGCCCTCGGAGACGTCCTGCTGGTCACCCTGCAGGGAGAACTGCACGACCGGACGGCCGAGCAACTCCAGCACGACATCGCCGACCGCATCGCCCACAGCCCGATCCCGGTGCGAGGTGTGGTGATCGACATCTCCGCGGTGGAGATCGTCGACTCCTACCTCGGCCGGATCCTGGCCGAGATCTCCCATACCGCCCGCCTGCTGGCCGCCCGGACCGTCCTGGCCGGGATGCGTCCGGCCGTCGCCATCACCCTGGTCGAGCTGGGGCTCTCCCTGCCCGGCCTGATCACGGCCCTGGATACCGACAGCGCGCTGTCCCTGCTGGGCTGCGCTTCCTCACCGGCCCCGGCCGGCCACCCGGAGGGGGGCGCGTGATGCATGCCCCGCCCGACCGCACCACGCGGCTGCCCATCGGCTCGGACGCGGACCTGGCCCGGGTGCGCCAACAGGTCCGCCACGACGCTGCCGCCCTCGGCTTCGGCCTCGTCGCGCAGACGAAACTGGTCACCGCCGCCAGCGAACTGGCCCGCAACACCCTGGTCCACGGCGGAGGAGGCCACGCGGAGATCACACCGCTCGAGTACGGACACGCCCGCGGCCTGCGGCTGTCGTTCGTCGATTCCGGCCCCGGTATCCGCGACATCGACGCGGCCATGACGGACGGCTACACCACCGGCGGCGGCCTCGGCCTTGGCCTCAGCGGATCCAAGCGGCTCGTCGAGGAATTCGTCCTCGACAGCCGCCCCGGACAGGGCACCACCGTCACCATCACCGACTGGATCTGCGCCCCGCCCGCCCCACGCACGAGCACGCCATGAGCAGGGTCTGGGACATCCCGGTACAGGACTCCACCCGGGTCCGCGACGTCCGCGTCGCCGCGGAGGCGGCCTGCGCCGACCTCGGCCTGGACGCCCACTCCACGGCGGTCACGGCACTGGTCGCCACCGAACTGGCCACCAACCTCGTCAGACACGCCAACGGGGGCTACATCGTCATCAACCTGACCGCCCCCATCGACACCTCCACCCAGACCCCCGTGCCCTGCGTGCAGATCGCCTCACTCGACCACGGCCCCGGCATCACCGACGTGACCGCGGCCCTGCGGGACGGCTCCACCACCGCACCTTCCTCCCTCGGCGCGGGCCTGGGCACCTGCCTGCGGATCTCCAGCGACTTCGACCTGCACAGCCGGCCCGGCACGGGCACCGTCGCCGTGGCACACATACGGCCCGACCAACCGCCCGGCACGTCCTCCTCCCGGCCCGCACCACCCCGGACGGGCGCCCGCGCCGGAGGCATCACCACCTCCCTCGCCCACGCCGAACACTCCGGTGACGCCTTCGCCTGGACGGCGTCCGGCTCCCTGCTCACACTGCTGCTCGCCGACGGACTCGGCCACGGAACGAAAGCAGCACAGGCCTCCACCACCGCCGTACACGAACTGCGCCACAACGCCGCACTCGCACCGGCCGACCTCCTGCGGCACCTGCACACCGCACTGCGGCCCACGCGCGGCGCGGCCATCGCCGTCGCACAGCTCGACCAGGACACCGGCCGGCTCTCCTTCGCCGGAGTCGGCAACATCGGCGCCCGCCTGCGCACCGGCGACGACTGGCGGCACCTGCTCTCCCACCCCGGCATTGTCGGCGCCTACTTCCCCGCCACCGTGCCCGTCCAGCACGCGCCCTGGCGGCCGGACAGCCTGCTCGTCCTGCACAGCGACGGACTGCCCAGCCGCTGGGCACCACCCGACGACCCCCGGCTCCTCGTCCACGACCCGGCCGTCACCGCCGCCGTCATCCTCCGGGACGCCGCAAGCGCCGTCCGCCCCCTGCGCGACGACGCCACCGTCGCCGTCCTCGCCCCCGACCGTGCGGACGGTCACGCATGACCCCGGCCCCCCAGGTCTGGAAGATCACCTCGACCGCCGACGCGGCCCGCGCCCGCGCCGCCATCGGCACGATCACCACCGAAGCCCACACCCCGCTACGGGAACGGGCATGCTTCCTCACCACGCTCACCGCGCGGCTGCGCCGCTGCCTGGACCACGGCGGCACCTGGGAACTGCACCTCCACCAGCGGCACAACACAACCGCCCAGGGGGACCGGCTCGACGTCCGGCTGCAACCGGACGACCCCACTGCCGCGACCCCGGACGACGGCCCGCTGCTCACCTGCCCCCTGCCGCACCCGCCCGCCACGACGCCCGACCCGGCCGGCACCCCGCTGCCCGACGCCCTCCTGCGCGCCGACGAGGACACCGCAGCGGTGGTGAACCTGCTCCAGGAGCAGGAAGGCCTCGTCCGGATGCACCGGCAGGAACTGCACCACACCAACAACGGCGTCCTGGCACTGCACTCCGAGCTCGAGGCCGCCGCCCTCACCCAACGCCAACTGCTGGAAGCAGAACAAACCGCGCGCGCCCAAGCCGAGCGGGCCCGGCGCCTGCTCACCTTCCTCGGTGACACCAGCGCCGCCATCACGTCCTCCCTCAGCCCCACCGCGATCCTGCACCGCCTGACCGATCTGCTGGTGCCCCACTACGCGGAGCGCGTCGACGTCTGGCTCTTCGACGAGCAAGACGCCCCCGGGCACGCGGCACGCGGCCATGCCACTCCCACGGTGGTCGCCGCCCGCACCGGCCGCCCTCAGCACGCCGGCCCCCACCCGGCCGGCCTGCCCGGCACCAGCGACCTGCCGCCCTCCGCCCTCTCCCCGCAACGGCCGCTGCTGGCCATCCCGCTCGGCGCACACCGCCCGCTGGGCGTCCTCACCCTCACCGCGCCCGGGCCCCGCTTCGATCCCGACACCGGCATCATGCTGATCGAACTCGCCCGCCGCGTCGGCATCGCCCTGGACAACGCCCGCCGCTACGAGCAGTCCCGCGACACCGCCGAAGCCCTCCAGCACGCCCAGCTCACCGACCTGCCCGCCGTACCCGGCCTGCTCCTGGCCGCGCGCTACCTCCCCGCCACCCAAGGGCTCAACATCGGCGGCGACTGGTACGACGCCTTCCTCCAGCCCAACGGCAGCCTGCTCGCCGTCATCGGAGACGTCACCGGCCACGGACTGCACGCCGCCGTCGTCATGGGCCAACTGCGCACCGCCCTGCGCGCCTACGCCGTCGACGACACCTCCCCGGGCGAGATCCTCACCCGCCTGCACCGCATGCTCCGCCACCTGCAGCCCGACCTGTACGCCACAGCGCTCGTCGTCCGGATCCGGCCGGGCGCCCACGAGGCGCAATGGGCGTCGGCCGGCCACCCGCCCGCCGTCGTCCGCGACGCCGACGGCACCGTGCGCGTCCTGGACGCCCGCCCGGGAGTCATGCTGGGCGTCCCCGTCGACCACACCTACGCCGACCGCGACATCGACCTGCCGCCCGGCTCCTCCCTGATGCTCTACACCGACGGCCTGGTCGAACGGCGAACGGCGGGTATCGACCCCGGCATACAACGCCTGACCCGCGCCTTCGCCGCACTGCGCACCCCCGAGATGGAACAAGACCTCGACACGGCCGCGGAAGCCCTGCTCACGCCCCTCCTGCACGACTCCGACCACGACGACGACGTATGCCTCCTGCTGTGCCACACACCGGCACCGGCCGGGCAGGGGCACGCTCCGCAGCCCAACCGCCTCCTGACGACAGACATCCCCGCCCGCAGCAGCGCGCAGCGCAGTAGCGTGGAAACCCCCGGCTGAGAAGGCGAGTACCGTGAATGCCCTTGATCTGCTCGCGTCTGCCGAGGCCCGGCTGCGGGCCGTCCCGCCCCATGCTCTGGTCGCCACTGCGGGCCGGCTGCTGGCCGAGGGCCTCGGGGCCCGAGGGCTGACCGTCCTGCTGGCCGACTACGGCCTGACGGTGCTGCAACCCGTCTCCCACCTGCCCCACACCGGCCCCGCGGTCTCCGCTCACGACGGTCCCGCGGGCCGTGCCTTCACCGACCAGAGCCCCGTCGTCGAAGTCCTCCGCGAGACCGACGGCCACCTGGTGCACCTCCCGATCACAGTGCGCGGCGACCGCCTGGGCGTGCTCACCGTACGTCTGCCGGCGCGGGCGGCCGACCCGGACACCGTGCTGGCGCTGGCGGAGTTCGCCACGGCGCTGGGCCACGAGGTCGCCACCGTCGGCCAGGACACCGACCTCTACCTCCAGGCCCGCCGCACTCGCCGTCTCACCCTCGCTGCCGAGATGCAGTGGCAGCTCCTGCCCGGGCGCGGCTGCTCCCGCGCGGAATACGTCATCGGCGCCCACCTGGAGCCCGCCTACGCCATCGGCGGCGACAACTACGACTGGTCCACCAGCGCGGACCGTCTCGTCCTCACCGTCACCGACGGGATGGGCCAGGGCATCGACGCCTCGCTGCTGACCAGCCTCGCCGTGGCCGCCCTGCGCAACGCCCGCCGGGCCGGCATCGGCCTCGCCGACCAGGCTGTCCTCGCCGACCAGGCCGTCTTCGCCCAGTACGGCGGCAAGGCGTACGCCTCGACGCTGCTGCTGGAGTTCGACCTGGCCACCGGCACGGTGGCCGCCGTCGACGCCGGCTCGCCCCAGCTGTTCCGCCAGCGCGACGGCCGTACCGAGCGCATCGAGCTGGAGGCACAGCTGCCGCTCGGCATGTTCGAAGAGACTCCCTACACACAACAGACGTTCCACGTCGAGCCCGGTGACCGGCTCATCGTGGTCAGCACCGGAGTGCACGGCACCCGCTCCGCGACAGGAGATCTGTTCGGCGAGCGGGCATTGCGTCAGATCCTCAGCGCCACCCGCACCACGAAACCCCACGAGGCGGCACGCGCGGTCGTCGCCGGGCTGGTCGAGCACTACGGCAGCAAAGACCTGCTGTCGGATGCCGCCGTGGTCTGCCTGGACTGGAACGGCCACCACGGCTGACGAGCACGGTCACGGCGACAGCCGCCGGCCCGGACCTCGACCGGCAGCCCTCTGAGCCCGCACCAAGCCGCGCATGCCCCCGGACAGCGCCTCCAGTGCGTTCGGGTCCATGGCGGCGAGCACCGCGGCCAGCGCCTTGGCCCTGCGGGCAGCCACCTCTTCGAGGATCTGCCGGCCCGGACCCGTGAGTTCCAGTCGCACCTCACGCCGGTTGCGCGGGTGAAGCATCCGCTCCAGCAGACCGGCCGCCTCCAGCCGGTCACACAGCCGGCTCGCCGCCGGCATCCCCAGCTCCATTCTCTCCGCCAGAGCCGTCAGATTCATCCCCGGCGCGGACTCCAGGATGCGCAGCGCCCGCAACTGCTGCGGCGGCAGCCGCAGCCGCGCCCCCTGCGCGGCGCCCGCCCACAAGTCCGCAAGCCCGTCCACCGCGTCGCCGATCTCCCGCGCGAGGGCCAGGACATCCTCGCCCGGTCCACTCGCCCGGTCGTCTCCGGGACCGCCGAGACGAGTCACCAACGCATCACTTTCGGTGAAGTTCTGCTCATACGGATCCGGCCCTTACTCTCACGCGGTATCCGAAGACCCGCCGGACACGCACCGCCAGTCGAGCCATCGTAGGACCAGGCGACACGCCAGAGCGCTCCCTTCTGTACCACGGCACCGGCCTCGGAAACCGAATCCGCACACTCAACAGCCGGCTCACCACCCACACCCACGGTCAGGGCGACCGTGACGTCCGCCCGCTCTGCGGCGACGAGACCCGCCCCTGGGTCTTGCCCGACGAACGATCTTGGCTGGGTGCGCGGAGCCGCAGGACGAGCGAGGCGAGGTGGACTCCGGCCCGGTGTCGGTCGGCGAGTTTGCCGAAGCGGGTGGCGATAGCGCGGGACTGCTTGAGGCGGTTGAAGCAGCGTTCGTCCTCACCCCTCCTTCACGAACCCCTCCTCCACCAGCCAGTCCAGTGCCACCTGATGAGGGTCCTCGCCCTCGACGTCCACCTTCGCGTTCAGGGTCCGGGCCACCGAGTTGTCGAGCCTCTTGGTGATGGGGGCGAGGATCTCCGCGATCTCCGGGTGCTTCTTCAGGGTCTTGGTGTGGACCATGGGGGCCGCGTTGTAGTTCGGGAAGAACTTCTTGTCGTCCTCCATCACCACGAGGTCCATCGACTTGATGCGGCCGTCGGTCGTGAAGACCTCGCCGAAGGTGCAACTGCCCTTCGCGACCTGCGTGTAGATGATGCCGGTGTCCATCTGCGTGACGTTCCCCGCCGGGATGTCCATGCCGTACTTCCTGGCCATCCCGGGCAGCCCGTCCGCGCGGTTGGCGAACTGGTTCTCCACGCACAGCGTCACCGCGCCCGGGTCCCTCTTCGCCAGCGCCGCCACGTCCGACAGCGTCTTCGTGCCGTACTTCCTGAAGGTGTCCTGGTTCATCGCCAGGGCGTACGTGTTGTTCAGGGGCGACGGCTCCAGCCACGTCACGCCGTTCTCGCGGTCCGCGTCCCGCACCGCCTCCCACTGCTCGCGCGGGTCGGGCAGCGGCTCGGTGTTGCCGAGGTAGTTGATCCACCCGGTGCCGGTGTACTCGTAGTCGGCGTCCGCGGCCCCCGTCCGCACCGCCTCGCGCGAGCCGATCGAGCCCTGGATGCCGGTGCGGTCCAGGACGTTCGCGCCGGCCGCCTCGAAGGCGATGCCCATGATCGCGCCGAGGATCAGCTGCTCGCTGAACTCCTTGGAGGTGACCGTCAGGTCGACGCCCTTCAGCGGCTCGCCCCGGCCGACCGAGCCGGGGGAGACGTCGTCGACCATCGGGGAGCCGCTCGTCAGCCCGCAGCCGGACGCCAGCAGCAGCGCCCCGGCCAGGAGCGGCCAGCCGCGTCTCATGTCCCCGCCTCCAGACCCCGGGGCCGCAGTACCAGCTCGGCCAGCGACGCCAGCCAGTCCACCAGCAGCGCCAGGACGACCGTGAGGATCGAGCCCAGCACCAGCACCGGCATCCGCTGGTTGGTGATGCCGGTCGTGATCAGGACGCCGAGGCCGCCGCCCCCGCCGAACGTCGCCAGCGTCGCCGTGCCCACATTGAGGACCAGGGCGGTACGGACGCCCGCCAGGATCAGCGGCACCGCCAGCGGCAGCTCGACCCGGGTCAGCACGCCCAGCGGGGACATGCCGATGCCGCGTGCCGCCTCCAGCAGCGTCGGGTCGTTCGCCCGCAGCCCCGCCATCGTGTTGGACAGCACCGGCAGGACGGCGTACGCGATGATGCCGATGAGGGCCGCCCTTCTGCCCGTGCCGAGCCAGATCACCAGCAGCGCGAGCAGGCCGATCGCCGGGGTCGCCTGGCCCGTGTTGGCGAGCGCCATGGCCACCGGCGTCGCCCTGCGGAAGGCGCGGCGGGTCAGCAGGATGCCCAGCGGGACGGCGATGACCAGCACGAAGAACGTGGAGATCACCGTCAGTTCGATGTGCTGCCACAGCGCCTTGGACACCTGCCCGCCCGACAGGGCGTTCTCCGAGATGGCGTCCAGGTCCGCCTGCCGGAACCACAGCCAGGTCGCCAGCAGCACCGCGATCAGCACCACGGGCAGGAAGGTCAGCTTCTGCCAGGGGATCCGCCGGGCCGGGCGGCGCGGTGGGGGAGTGCGCGGCTCGTCGTCGTCCTCGAACGCCTCGGGCCCACTGCCGGGCGGGGTGCGGAGAGCGGTGCTCACGCCTTCGCCTCCCCGCCGTCCCAGTTGTCCGCGCCTTCCTGCTCGACGTGCGTCTGCCGGGCCCTGGTCCGCCGCAGTTCGTGCTGGGCCTCCATGGCCTCCAGGCGGTCGGCCTCCAGCATCTCGTGCACGGAGTTGATCAGCGTCTCCATGTCGACGACGCCCGTGTACTCGCCGCGCCGCCCGGTCACCGCCACCCGCCCCGCGTTGTCGGTGAGCACCGCCTCCAGCGCGTCCCGCAGGGTGGCGTCCCGGGTCACCGTGTCCTGCACGAGTGTCCCGGCCCGCGCCAGTGACCCCTTGGCGCGCATCAGGTCCCCGCGTCTGAGCCACTTGTAGGGCCGGCCGCGCCGGTCGAGCAGCAGGATCTCGTTGCTGCCGCTGGACCGCAGCCGGTTGAAGATCGCCTGGAGCGGGTCCTCGACGGTCACCGTCGGGTAGTCCGTGATCTCCACGTCCCGTACGCGGGTCAGGTTCAGCCGCTTCAGGGCCGCCCCGGCGCCCACGAAACCGGAGACGAAGTCGTCGGCGGGGTTGGTGAGGATCGCCTCCGGGGTGTCGAACTGCGCGATGTGCGAGCGCTCCCGCAGGACGGCGATCCGGTCGCCGAGCTTGATCGCCTCGTCGAAGTCGTGGGTGACGAACACGATCGTCTTGTGCAGCTCGTGCTGGAGCCGGATCAGCTCGTCCTGGAGGTGGTCCCGGGTGATCGGGTCGACCGCGCCGAACGGCTCGTCCATCAGCAGCACCGGCGGATCGGCCGCCAGCGCCCGCGCCACGCCGACCCGCTGCTGCTGCCCGCCGGACAGCTGACGCGGATAGCGGCCGTGGAACTCGCCGGGGTCCAGCCCGACCAGGTCGAGCATCTCCGCCACGCGCTCGCGGACGCGGGCCCTGGGCCAGCCGAGCATGCCCGGCACCAGCGCGATGTTCTGGGCGACGGTCATGTGCGGGAAGAGGCCGGACGACTGGATCGCGTAGCCGATCTTGCGGCGCAGCTTCACCGGGTCCATGTGGGTGACGTCCTCGCCGCCGATGCGGATCCGGCCCCCGGACGGCTCGATCAGCCGGTTGATCATCTTCAGCGTGGTGGACTTCCCGCAGCCCGACGGCCCGACCAGGACGACCGTCTCGCCCGCGCGGATCTCCATGGTGACGCTCTCCACGGCCGGCCGCGCGCTGCCCTTGTAGCGCTTGGTCAGGTTGTCCAGCTCGATCGTGGCGCCGGTCGCGCCGCGGTGGCCGTTCGTGTCAGGCACGGATCCCCCTGGGGATGGTCAGCCGCCCGACGAGGACGTACGCGGCGTCGAACAGCAGGGCGAGGACGATGATCCCGAGGGTCCCGGCGAGCACCTGGTTGAGCGCGTTCTTGCTGCCCAGCGAGCCGATGCCGCGGAAGATCTCGTTGCCGAGGCCGGGCCCGGAGGCGTACGCCGCGATGGCCGCGATGCCCATCAGCATCTGCGTCGAGACCCGGATGCCGGTCAGGATCGGCGGCCAGGCCACCGGCAGCTCCACGCGCAGCAGCCGGGCCGCCCGGGACATGCCGATGCCGCGGGCCGCGTCCACCAGCGCCGGGTCGACGCCGCGCAGCCCGACGATCGCGTTGCGCACCACCGGCAGCAGCCCGTACAGCGTCAGCGCCACCACCGTCGGCGGCACGCCGAGGCCCACGACCGGGACGAGCAGGCCGATCATGGCGAGGGACGGGACGGTCAGGACGGTCGCGGTGGCCGTCGTGGCGAGGCTGCCCGCCCACTCGCTGCGGTAGGTGAGGACACCGATCAGGACGCCGAGCAGTGTCGCCACGACCATGCACTGGAACACGGCACCGGCGTGCTGGTAGGCGTCGGCGAGCAGCTGCTGGTGCCGGGTGCTCACGTACTCCCAGAAATTCACATCCGCTCACCCCGGCTCCGGGCCGTGCCCGAGGGACACGGTCTGCGTCAGGTCCGCCGCCGGTCCTCCGCAGCCTGTTCCACGAGCGGGATGATCCGCAGCGGAACGGGGTTCTCCATGACGATCGCCGTGGAGGCCCGGACGATGCCATCAAAACCGACAACCAGGTCGATCACCCGCTGAAGATCGGCGTTCGAGCGGGCCACCAGGCGGCACAGCATGTCCCCGCTGCCGGTCGTGGTCAGCAGCTCCAGCACCTCCGGCACGGACGCCAAGTGGGCCCGCACGTCCGGGCCTTGGCCCTGCCGGATCTGCAGCGTGGCGAACGCCGTGACCGGGTAGCCGAGCGCCGCCGGGTCCACCTCGGGGCCGAAGCCGCGGATGACTCCGTTCGACTGAAGCCGGTCAAGGCGCGCCTGGACCGTGCCGCGGGCGACCCCCAGCCGCCGGGACATCTCCAGCACCCCGATGCGCGGCTCGCGCGCCAGCAGCACGATGATCCGCCCGTCCAGATGATCAATCGCCATCGCGTACGCCTCCCGGGGTGGTCACCCTGCACAGAAAGTCCGCCGAAGCGGCGGTCGCACTGGGCGGATTGCCCAGTGAAAAAGCGAACTATTGCGCATCTTGCGGGTGCGGGGCAGCCTGCGGTTATGACGCAGACCACACACCACACTCCCGACACGACCGCCCGGCAGGACGACCCCTTCCCGGTCAAGGGAATGGACGCGGTCGTCTTCGCCGTGGGCAACGCCAAGCAGGCCGCGCACTACTACTCCACCGCCTTCGGCATGAAGCTGGTCGCCTACTCCGGACCGGAGAACGGCAACCGGGAGACCGCCGCCTACGTGCTGGAGAGCGGTTCCGCCCGGTTCGTCCTCACCTCGGTCATCAAGCCCTCCACCCCCTGGGGCCACTTCCTCGCCGAGCACGTGGCCGAGCACGGCGACGGCGTCATCGACCTGGCCATCGAGGTGCCCGACGCGCGCGCCGCGTACGCGTACGCCGTCGAACAGGGCGCCCGCTCGGTGGCCGAGCCGTACGAGCTGAAGGACGAGCACGGCACCGTGGTCCTCGCCGCGATCGCCACCTACGGCAAGACCCGGCACACCCTGGTCGACCGCAGCGGCTACGACGGCCCCTACCTGCCCGGCTACGTCGCCGCCTCCCCGATGGTCGAGCCGCCCGCCCAGCGCTCCTTCCAGGCCATCGACCACTGCGTCGGCAACGTCGAACTCGGCCGCATGAACGAGTGGGTGGAGTTCTACAACAAGGTCATGGGCTTCACGAACATGAAGGAGTTCGTGGGCGACGACATCGCGACCGAGTACAGCGCGCTGATGTCGAAGGTGGTGGCCGACGGCACGCTCAAGGTCAAGTTCCCGATCAACGAGCCCGCCATCGCCAAGAAGAAGTCCCAGATCGACGAGTACCTGGAGTTCTACGGCGGCGCCGGCGTCCAGCACATCGCGCTGAACACCAACGACATCGTGCAGACCGTCCGCCAGATGCGCGCGGCCGGCGTGCAGTTCCTGGACACGCCCGACTCGTACTACGACACGCTCGGCGAGTGGGTCGGCGAGACGCGCGTGCCGATCGACACGCTGCGCGAGCTGAAGATCCTCGCCGACCGCGACGAGGACGGCTACCTGCTGCAGATCTTCACCAAGCCGGTCCAGGACCGCCCGACCGTGTTCTTCGAACTCATCGAGCGGCACGGCTCCATGGGCTTCGGCAAGGGCAACTTCAAGGCCCTGTTCGAGGCGATCGAGCGCGAGCAGGCGCGGCGCGGCAACCTCTGACACCCGCCCGCCGGCCGGGCGGGCCCGCGCGTCGCGGCCCCGCCCGGCGGTGAGGAACGGGACGGCGGCCACACCCCGGCACGGCCGCCGCCGGCGGGCTTCACACCGATGGCCACGGGTGCGAACCTGTGATCATGAGCCGTATCGAAGCGCCCCCCGACGGCGGCACGGCAGCGACCGGCGGCCTCGTCGACCGGCTGCTCGGCGCCCTGCCCGCCGAGGCGGTCCTCACCGACCCCGACGTCACCGCGTCCTACGCCCGCGACATGGCGAGCTTCTGCCCGGCCGGCGCCCCCGCCGTGGTCGTCCTGCCGCGCACCGTCGAACAGGTCCAGCACGTCATGCGCACCGCCACCGAGCTGCGCGTCCCGGTCGTCCCGCAGGGCGCCCGCACCGGCCTGTCCGGCGCGGCCAACGCCACCGACGGCTGCATCGTGCTGTCCCTGACCAGGATGGACCGCATCCTGGAGATCAACCCGGTCGACCGCGTCGCCGTCGTCGAACCGGGCGTCATCAACGCCACCCTCTCCCGCGCCGTCGGCGAACACGGCCTCTCCTACCCGCCGGACCCCTCCAGCTGGGAGATGTGCACCATCGGCGGCAACATCGGCACGGCCTCGGGCGGCCTGTGCTGCGTGAAGTACGGCGTCACCGCCGAGTACGTCCTCGGCCTGGACGTCGTCCTCGCCGACGGCCGTCTGATGTCCACCGGCAGGCGCACCGCCAAGGGCGTCGCCGGATACGACCTGACCCGGCTGTTCGTCGGCTCCGAGGGCTCCCTCGGCATCGTCGTACGGGCCGTGCTCGCGCTCAGGCCGAAGCCGCCCCAGCAGCTGGTGCTGGCCGCCGAGTTCCCGTCGGCCGCCGCGGCCTGCGACGCGGTGTGCCGCATCATGGCGGGCGGGCACGTCCCGTCACTCCTCGAACTGATGGACCGTACGACGGTCAGGGCCGTCAACGACCTGGCCCACATGGGCCTGCCGGACACCACCGAGGCGCTGCTGCTCGCCGCCTTCGACACCCCGGACCCCGCCGCCGACCTCGCCGCCCTCGGCGCGCTGTGCGAGGCCGCCGGAGCCGGCCAGGTGGTCCCCGCCGAGGACGCCGCCGAGTCCGAGCTGCTGCTCCAGGCGCGGCGGCTGTCCCTCCCCGCCCTGGAGGCCGTCCGGGGCGTGACGATGATCGACGACGTGTGCGTGCCCAGGTCGAGGCTCGGCGACCTCATCGAGGGCGTCGAGCGGATCGCCGACAAGCACGGGCTGACCATCGGCGTCGTCGCCCACGCCGGTGACGGCAACACCCATCCCACCGTCTGCTTCGACGCCCGGGACCCCGACGAGTCCCGGCGCGCCCGCGAGTCCTTCGACGAGATCATGGCGCTCGGACTGGAACTCGGCGGCACGATCACCGGCGAGCACGGCGTCGGCGTGCTGAAGAAGGAGTGGCTGGCCCGCGAACTCGGCCCGGTGGGCATGGAGATGCAGCGGGCCGTGAAACACGCCTTCGACCCGCTCGGCATCCTCAACCCGGGCAAGCTCTTCTGACCTGCGGTCCACCCCTGGCGTGGGGTTCACTCCCCGTCCTGGGACTCGTCCGCCGGCCACGGGCCGTGTGTCCACAGGTCGTCGGGGATCGGGGCGAGCAGCTCCGCCAGGAGGCCGTCCAGGCCGAGCCGGTCGCCCTCCGACCCCGGGGGCACCGCCCGCAGGGTGCGCTCCAGCCAGGCCGACACCTGCGCCGCCGGGGCCTGGAGCAGGGCGTCCCCGTCCGGGGAGCCGAGCGCCAGGAGCACGACGTCGCGGCCGGCCGCCTTGGCCGGCCACACCCGCACGTCCCCGCTCCCGCACGGCCGGAACACCCCCTCCACGAGCAGCTCACGGGCGAACGTCCAGTCCACGGGGTGGTCGGAGTCGATGTGGAAGGTGATGTGGACCGCGTACGGGTCGTCGCTGTAGTAGCTCAGCAGCGCCGGGACCGGGATGCTGCGCTCCGGCGACAGTACGAGCTGGAGCTCCAGTTCCCGCTCGACCACGGTGGGGTGCATGGCGTGCGTTCCTCTCTCCTCAGGGTTCCTCAGGACGTGCTGCGGAGGCCGTCGGTGCGCCCGCACGAGGAGAGAGCGGGCCGGACGCGGAGCATTACGCGGGTCGGGGCAAGTTTTTCCGGCGCCGCGCCTCCCGTGAACATTCCGGTGCGCCGATGCCCGGAAAGGGGTGGGTACGGCCGGACGGGCCCTGGGAGCCGCACCGGTCTGATAGATGTGGAGGCCCCCAGACGACCCCGAGCAGATACGGGACGACGGACATGAGCGCCCCAACCCCGGCACCCGGCGACGACAGGCCCCGCGAAGGGTATTACCCGGACCCGTCCATTCCTGGATATGTCCGGTACTGGAACGGAACCGCCTGGGTACCGGGCACCAGCCGTCCGGCCCCCAAGGAGGGCGAGCACCTCGCCCCGCCGCCCGGGGTGCGCCCGGCACCGCCCGCCGTGGAGGAGACCGGCCCGCACTTCTTCGACGAGGACCCGGTGGACGGCCCGGCCGCCGCCGAGGACGCCCGGCACGGCGGCGGGCCCGAGCCGGCGTCCGCGTGGACCGCCGACCGCTCCCGCCAGGCCGGCCTCGGCGCGGACCAGGAACGCCGGGTGAGATGGGGGTCCCCGGAGGGGGCGGACCCGCGGGTGGCGCACGGGGGCGAAGCCGGGTCCGCGTCGGGCTCCTCGCCTGCCGAGGGCGCGTCCGGCGGCGACTTCGACGGTGGCGACTCGGGCAGCACGTTCGTCTTCCGCAGGCCTACGGCGGCGTCCGCGGGCGGCAGCGGCGGTACGGGTGCGGCGACGCCCGACGGCCCGGCTGTCGCGGGTGCGGCCGGCGCCGGTGCGGTGAGCCCGGCGCCCGGGGGCCAGACGTCTGGTCCCACGCGCGCCGACGAGGGCACGATGACCTTCCGCCCGGCCCCTGCCCGGGTGGGACAGCAGGGGGGACGGGCGACCGGTGACGGCTCGGGGGCTCCCGGCTTCGGCGCCGGGCAGTCTGCCGCGGGCCGCGCTGCCGACGGGCAGGCCGCCGGCCAGGTCTCGCCCGCCGCTCAAGCCGCCGCCCCGCAGGCCGGTGCCCAGGGTTCGCCCTCCGCTCACGCTGCCGCCGCCCAGGGCTCGGCCGCGGTGGCTCCCCCCGGCCCGCAGCAGGTGGGTCCCTCGGGCCCGCAGCAAGTCGCTCCTTCGGGCCCGCAGCAGGTTGGTTCGTCGGGTCCGCAGCAAGTCCCTCCCTCGGGCCCGCAGCAGGTGACCCCGGCGCTCACACCGCAGGCGGCTCACGCGGTCAGGCCCCAAGTGGCCCCCGCGCTCCCGCAACAGGTGGCCCCGCCACACCACCCCGCACCCCAGCCAGTCGCCCCGGCAGCCCAGGCCGCCCCCGTGACGCCTGCCGCAGCCGTCGCCGCAGCCGCCCCGGCCCCCGCCGCCCCGACTCCGCTGACCAGCGGCCCCGGTGGCGGTCAGTCGTCGTGGGCGCAGCAGGTGCACCGGCTCGCGGGTGCCGGTGGTGACGAGCAGCAGCCCGTGACGCCCTGGCGCCCCCCGGCCGACGACCCGTTCCAGGCGATGGTCCGGCAGCAGACGGCCGCCCGCCCGGCGCCCCTCGGCAAGCGGCTCGCGGCACGGCTGCTGGACACCGTCGTGCTCGGCGCCGTCACCGCGGTGGCCGCCGTGCCGCTCGGAGCGCGGGCCGTCGACCACGTCGACCGGAAGATCGAAGCGGCCAGACTGAGCGGCGAGACCGTCACGGTCTGGCTGCTCGACGGCACCACGTCGGTCCACCTCGGCATCGTCCTCGCGGTGCTGCTGCTGGCCGGCGTCGTCCTGGAGGTGCTGCCCACCGCCAAGTGGGGCCGCACCCTGGGCAAGCGGCTGCTGGGCCTTGAGGTGCGGGACATCGAGGGCCACGACGCCCCCGGGTTCGGCGCCGCCCTGCGCCGCTGGCTGGTCTACTCGGTGCCGGGCCTGCTGGTCGTGGGGGTCGTGGGCGTGCTGTGGTGCCTGTTCGACAAGCCGTGGCGGCAGTGCTGGCACGACAAGGCCGCGCACACGTTCGTCGCGGGCTGACGGCACAAGGCGGCCGTACCGGACAATCCGGTACTCCGGACGGCCGCGCGCCGGATGCGGGGCCGGAGGGTTCGCGGTCGACTCGGGCCATGAGCAGCGAACCGCCCCCCGGCTCCGGTCAGCAGCCGCCCGAGGAGGACCCGTTCAGGAAACAGCCCCCACCGCCCGGCGGCCGGCCGCCGCCGTACCCGGGCACCGGAAGCCCTTACGGCGGCCAGGGGCCGGGCGGCGGCCCCTACGGAGGCGGCGGACCGTACGGCGGTCCGGGCGCGGGCGGCGGCGGCCCCTACGGCGGCGGCTCCGGTCCTTACGGCGGTGACCCCTACGGCGGCGGCGGCCACCCCGGCGACCCGCTCGCCGGAATGCCCCCGCTCGCGGACAGCGGCAGACGCACGCTGGCCCGCATCATCGACATGATCCTCGTCGGTGTCGTCGTCTGGCTGCTCACCCTGGCGTTCGGTGTGGACGAGTACGACGTGAACGGTGACGAGATCGAGGTCGGCAAGTCCTTCGGGCAGTCCCTCGTCGCGGCCGTGCTCTACATCGCGTACGACACCCTGCTGACCGCCAGGACGGGGCAGACGCTGGGCAAGAAGCTGCTGAAGATGCGGGTGGCCAACCTGGCCGACGGCTCCACGCCCTCCGTGCAGAGCGCGCTGATCCGGGCGCTGGTGCTGTGGATCCCGTTCGCCTTCTGCTGCGCCTGCATCTGGACGCTGATTTCCGGCGGCTGGAGCTACTTCGACAAACCCTACAAACAGGGCCTGCACGACAAGGCGGCCAAAACGGTAGTGGTCAGCACCGATTGAGGCGGCGCGGCGGCGCTGCCCTAGGCGGCGAGCCGCTCCCGCTCCGGTGCCGACCCGGACTGCGTCAGGGGCCGGGCGGCCCTGGACGCCGGCTTCGGCCGCGGGACGGTCATGGCGACGAGCAGCCCGAGCGCGAGTGCCGTGACGGCGATGACGGCGATCGCCGGGGCCGAACCGGCCTGGGACAGCAGCAGCATGGCGAGCGTCGAGAAGATCACGGTGCAGGAACCGTAGGCGAGCTGTGCGACGGTCGGACGAGGCATGGCAATCGTGTCCTCGGAAGCGGGGGAGGCGTCGTTTCTCGACTCTATTCGCCTGCATGCCCGAGGCGGGCCGACAGTAAGCGTGACCTAACCAACAGTGCCGGAGCATGGGGGGCGCACGGAGTCACACCGTCCACGAAGTGGACGGACTCGCGCGCCCGTTCGACGCCGCGCCGAGTCCGATACGAGTCAGGGGCGAGTGTCCGCAAACCGGACAGTCGCTTCGCATAGTGCACTTGAACTGTTCAAGTCAAGGCCTGTCTTTTCTGCGAAACCTGCAGTCAAATGTCGTCACTTGACTACACGCGTTGATCACGCGCCCGCGGAACCTCCACCCCCGGACCTCCCTCCCGCGCGCGCGAACGCGGGGGAGGACATCAAGTGACCAGTAGAACCTGGACGTTCAGAGCCGCCGCGATCGGTGTGGCATTCGCGGCGGCGTCCACCACCCTTTCGGTGTTCGCCGTGGCACAGGCCGACTCGGCCGCCCGTCCCGCGAACGTGGACCGGCACGACCCGCAGCCGGCCAAGGGGATGGCGGAGCACGACCTCGAAGGACCGCTGAGCAAGACCCGGGCGGCGCAGCGCCAGGAGGCCCTCAACCGGGTCATATCCGGCGACGCCCAGGTGAAGGAGCGTGACGGCTCGAAGGTCGTCGAGCTCCCGAGCCGCAAGGGTGACAGCAAGTTCGTCGAGCTGGGCCGGGAGAAGACCGACAAGATCTTCACCATTCTGGTCGAGTTCGGCGACAAGGTGGACAGCCGCTACGGCGGCACCCCCGGCCCGCTGCACAACCAGATCGCCGAGCCCGACCGCACCAAGGACAACAGCACCGCCTGGAAGGCGGACTACAACCGGGAGCACTTCCAGGAGCTGTACTTCGGCTCCGGCGCCGGCTCGATGAAGACGTACTACGAGAAGCAGTCCTCGGGCCGCTACTCCATCGACGGCGAAGTCTCCGACTGGGTGAAGGTCCCCTACAACGAGGCCCGCTACGGCTCCAACAAGTGCGACCCCGACAACTGCGCCTGGTACGCGGTGCAGGACGGTGTCACCGCCTGGGTCGAGGCCCAGAAGGCGGCCGGCGAGACCGACGCCGAGATCAAGGCGCAGCTCGCCGAGTACGACCAGTGGGACCGCTACGACCACGACGGCGACGGCGACTTCAACGAGCGCGACGGCTACATCGACCACTTCCAGATCGTGCACGCCGGCGAGGACGAGTCCGCGGGCGGCGGCGCGCAGGGCGAGGACGCCATCTGGGCGCACCGCTGGTACGCCTTCGGCACCGACGCCGGCGCCACGGGCCCCGACGGCAACAGGCTCGGTGGCACGCAGATCGGTGACAGCGGCGTCTGGGTCGGCGACTACACCATCCAGCCGGAGAACGGCGGCCTCGGTGTCTTCGCCCACGAGTACGGCCACGACCTCGGTCTGCCGGACCACTACGACACCAACGGCGGCGAGAACTCCACCGGGTTCTGGACGCTGATGTCGTCCGGTTCCTGGCTCGGCACCGGCAAGAACGAGATCGGCGACATGCCGGGCGACATGACCGCCTGGGACAAGCTCCAGCTGGGCTGGCTCGACTACGACGTGGCCAAGGCCGCGACCAGGTCCAGCCACACGCTGGGTCTCGCGGAGTACCAGACGAAGAACAAGCAGGCGCTGGTCGTCGAGCTGCCGGAGAAGCGGGTCACCACCGAGGTGGTCGTGCCCGCCGAGGGCCAGACCCAGTGGTGGAGCGGCAGCGGTGACGACCTGCGCAACACGCTGACCCGTTCGGTCGACCTGACCGGCAAGGCGTCGGCCGCCCTCACCCTGGACGGCTGGTACGACATCGAGGCCGACTACGACTACCTCTACGCGGAGGTGTCGACCGACGGCGGCGCCAACTGGACCGCCCTCGACGGCACGGTGGACGGCCGGCCGGTCCCGCGCGACGGCAGCGGCAAGCCGGCGCTGACCGGCACGGTCGACGGCTACCAGCCGCTCGCCTACTCGCTGGACGCCTACGCGGGCAAGAAGATCGACCTGCGCTTCCGCTACCAGACGGACGGCGGTGTCGCGCAGAAGGGCTTCGCGGCCGACCGCATCACCGTCACCGCCGACGGCGCGGCGCTGTTCACGGACAACGCCGAGAGCGCGGACGCGGCCTGGACGGCCAACGGCTTCTCCCGGATCGGCGCGTCGTTCAGCAACGACTACGCGCAGTACTACATCGCCGAGAACCGCCAGTACGTCTCGTACGACAAGACCCTCAAGGTCGGCCCGTACAACTTCGGCTTCTCGACGACCCGTCCGGACTGGGTGGAGCACTACCCGTACCAGAACGGTCTGTTGATCTGGAAGTGGGACACCTCCCAGGCGGACAACAACACCAGCCAGCACCCGGGCACCGGTCTGCTGCTGCCGGTCGACGCGCACCCGGCTCCGCTGAAGTGGTCGGACGGCACGCTGATGCGCAACCGCATCCAGTCCTACGACTCGCCGTTCAGCCTGTACGCCACGGACGGCATCACGCTGCACAAGGCGGACGTCCCGACCACGATCCCGTCGGCGAAGGGCGTGCCGGTCTTCAACGACCACACGAACACCTACTACGACGCGTCGAACCCGAGGGCGGGCGTCAAGATCACTGACACCAACACCAAGATCAAGATCGTCAAGGAGGCCTGGAACGGCTCCACGATCTCGGTCCAGGTCGGCCCCGCGGTGAAGTAAACAGCATTTCTGCAGGTCACGGCATGATCGGCGGCACCCCCCTGGCGGGTTGCCGCCGATCGTGTTTAGGTGCGTCCTGTGATTCCCTTATTGACACCGGACAGCACGGGGGTGTGACCGCATGGCCGCAGGAGGTTTCTGCAAGCTGCCGAACGGCACGGTGGTGGTCGCGATGAACCTGCCGAGCCCCGCCGCCGACGGCCCCGCCGTGCGCGTTCTCGTCCACGCCCAGAACCGGGCGCGGGCCCTGACCCGGCTGCGCAACCTGGGTCTGCGCGCCGTCTACCTGCGGGGCAACGCCGCCCCGCCGTCCCCGGACGAGATCACGGCCGTACTGCACCATCCGGACGGCCTGATATGGCGCACGGCTCCCGACGGCGGGGTCGTCCCGGGGGCCGATCTGACGCAGGAGCTGTGGCAGCCGATCCGGGCCCTGCTCAGGCGCCCGGCTCAGCAGCCCCAGCCGCAGGGCCGGCCGGCCGCCGGGCGGGTGTAGCGCCCCGGACCAGCCCGGTGGCCGGGCGGTCGGGGGCTACTGGACGACGGGCTTGCCCGAGAGTTCCACGCCCGCCTCGCGCAGCTCCTCCAGGGCCCGCTCGGTGGTCTCCGCGGCCACTGCGGCGGTCAGGTCCAGCAGGACCTGGGTGCGAAAGCCCTCCCGCGCCGCGTCCAGCGCGGTGGCCCGCACGCAGTGGTCGGTGGCGATGCCCACCACGTCCACCTCGTCGATCTCCCGGGCCCTGAGCCAGTCGGCCAGCGGCACGCCGTTCTCGTCGGTGCCCTCGAAGCCGCTGTACGCGGCCGTGTAGGCGCCCTTGTCGAACACGGCGTCGACGGCACCGGAGGCGACCGCGGGGGCGAAGTTCGGGTGGAAGCCCACGCCCTCCGTCCCGGCGACGCAGTGCGCGGGCCAGGAGTGCACGAAGTCGGGGTTGTCGGCGAAGTGCCCGCCGGGCGCGATGTGGTGGTCGCGGGTGGCCACCACGTGCCGGTACACGGCGGGCGCCTGCCCGATCAGCTCGGTGATGGCGGCGGCCACGTCGGCACCGCCGGACACCGCGAGGCTGCCCCCCTCGCAGAAGTCGTTCTGCACGTCTACGACGATCAAGGCGCGGCGCATGGTCGGTGTCCTTCGGCTGTGGGTTCGGCGTGGGGAGCGGGCCCGGCCGGTGGGGTACCGAGCCTATTGACTTCGGGTCCGGCAGGGGAGGGGGCGGGCGGGGGCGGGTCGGCACCCGCTCAGCTACCCGAGGGTCCGTGCGCGTACTCCGTGGGAATGACGGGTTCCCCGCGGGAGAGCTGCGTCGCGGACAGCGGGAGGTTGGCGCGGGCCGCCGCGTGCCGGTCCCGGACGGTGTCCAGCGGCTCGCGCCGGACCACCTCGCCGCCCCGGACCAGCTCGACCAGCAGCGGCCGCCCGGCCGGCTCGTCGGGCACCGGACCGGTGCCGACCACCTCGGCCTGCGCGATGCCGTCCTCGTCCAGTCGCCGCACGGCCCACTTGCGGCCGCCCACGGAGGTCTTGCCGCCGCTGGACTTCTTCGCCACCGGCACCAGCGGGGCCTTGGGGTCGTCGGACGCGGCGCGCGCGACCAGCTTGTAGACCATCGAGGCGGTCGGGTGCCCGGAGCCGGTGACCAGCTGCGTACCGACGCCGTACGCGTCCACGGGCGCCGCCGCCAGCGAGGCGATGGCGTACTCGTCCAGGTCCGAGGTCACGATGATCTTCGTGTCCCGGGCGCCCAGCTCGTCCAGCTGCTGGCGCACCCGGTGCGCGACCAGCAGCAGGTCACCGGAGTCGATCCGCACGGCGCCCAGCTCGGGCCCGGCGACCTCGACGGCCGCACGGACGGCCTCGGCGACGTCGTACGTGTCGACCAGCAGCGTCGTGCCCCGGCCGAGGGAGTCGACCTGGGCGCGGAAGGCGTCGCGCTCGCTGTCGTGCAGCAGGGTGAAGGCGTGGGCGGAGGTGCCGACGGTGGGGATGTGGTAGCGGAAGCCGGCCGCGAGGTTGGAGGTGGAGGCGAAGCCGCCGACGTAGGCGGCCCGGGACGCGGCGACCGCGGCGAGTTCGTGGGTGCGCCGGGCGCCCATCTCGATCAGGGGGCGCCCGCCCGCGGCGGAGGACATCCGGGAGGCGGCGGCGGCGATCGCCGAGTCGTGGTTGAGGATCGACAGGATCACGGTCTCCAGCAGCACGCACTCGGCGAAGGAGCCCTCGACCCGCAGGATCGGCGAGCCCGGGAAGTACACCTCGCCCTCCGGGTAGCCCCAGATGTCGCCGGAGAAGCGGTAGCCGGCGAGCCAGTCGAGGGTCTGCTCGTCCACGACGTGCCGCTCGCGCAGGAAGCCGAGGACGCCCGGGTCGAAGCGGAAGTTCTCCACGGCGTCCAGGACGCGCCCGGTGCCGGCGACGACGCCGTAGCGCCGTCCCTCCGGCAGCCGCCGGGTGAAGACCTCGAACACGCTGCGCCGCCCGGCCGTGCCCGCCTTGAGCGCGGCCTGGAGCATCGTCAGCTCGTACTGGTCCGTGAAGAGCGCCGTGGACGGGACACCCACCCGTCGCCCGCCACCGCCCATCTGCGGAAGCGCTTCGCGTCCTGCTTCGTCTGGCAGCCCAAGGTCCGCTGTGTTCATGGCAAGGATCGTACCCCCATCTCGTCACTCTGACGATTTGTGCGGCGCGTGGTCCCGGTCACGTACCCCCGGGCCGTCCATTTGTGTCCCCACCCCCCTGCGGTGGCAGCATGGGCCATGTGACGTCACCCGCACCCCTAGAGATCGAACGCACCGAGTCGGCGGAGGAGCAGTTCGCCGTACCCGAGCCGGACGTCCCCTGGGTCACCATCGTCCACAACGACCCGGTCAACCTCATGAGCTACGTGACGTACGTCTTCCAGACGTACTTCGGCTACTCCAAGGACAAGGCCACCAAGCTCATGCTCGACGTCCACCACAAGGGCCGGGCGGTCGTCTCCAGCGGCAGCCGCGAGGAGATGGAACGCGACGTGCAGGCCATGCACGGCTACGGCCTGTGGGCCACCCTCCAGCAGGACCGCAAGTAGCGAGCACGCCCGCCCACCAGCGAAAAGACTCCATGCCCGGACAATTCGAACCGCTCCCCGGCGGCGGCGCGGCCGTCGCCCTCGACGACGTCGAGATCTCCATCATCCGGTCGCTGGCCGTGCAGCTCCTGGAGCTGATCGGTCCCGGCCCCGCCGAGGACGCGCAGGGCGACCCGCTCGCCGAGCTGTTCGCCGACGGGCCGAGCGAGCCGCCCGCCGACCCGGTGCTGCGCCGGCTCTTCCCGGACGCCTATGTCGACCCCGAGCAGCCGCCCGCCTCTCCGCGGGACGCCGAGGAGCGGCGGGAGTACTCCGCCGAGTTCCGCCGCTACACCGAGAACGACCTGCGGGCCGGCAAGCGCGAGAACGCCCTCGCGGTGATCCGCTCCCTGGACGCGCTGGCCGGGGACGGCGGGGCCGTGCTGAAGCTGTCGGAGCGGGAGTCGCAGCAGTGGCTCGGCGCGCTCAACGACCTGCGCCTGGCGATCGGCGCCCGGCTGGAGATCGACGACGAGGACGACACCGACCTGCTCTACCGGCTCCCGGACGAGGACCCGCGCAAGCCGATGGTGATGGCGTACCTGTGGCTGGGCGGCCTCCAGGAGACCCTGGTCTCGACGCTCATGCCGTGAGAGCGCGCACCCTGTGTTCGCTCAGAGGACGCTCAGATCCGAATAACGATCCTGTCACCGGCCCTGGGGTTTTCCGGGGCGGCAGCGGTTTCCGTGACGGCCGTCACTAAAGACTCGGCAAACGGCGTGGTAAGAACGGGCAACTCCCGCGCGGCACCACCCCTCGCCGTGCTGGAGGAGCCGTCTTCACCGGCGGACACCCGTACTGGTCCGAGTCCGCGGACCACGTTCCCCCCGCGCCCGACGGACAACGGTGTTCGCCCTCCCTGCCGCACCCCCGTAGTGCTGAGCCACGCCAGCACCTCCCCGCCCCCCGAGGTAGCTCGATGTCACTCGACTCCGTCACCACGTCCATTGACGACGCCGTCAGTGGATTCTTCGAACCGGTCGCCACCACACTCGGCGAGATCGTCTTCTACTCCGTCCCCGTCGGGGGAACCGAGCTGCCGCTGATCGTGGCCTGGCTCGTCGTCGCCGGCCTGGTGTTCACGCTCGGGTTCGGCCTCGTGCAGATCCGCCGGTTCAAGCTGGCCGTCGACGTGGTGCGCGGCAAGCACGACGAACACGGCTCGGCCGGTGAGGTCAACCACTTCCAGGCGCTGACCGCGGCCGTCTCCGGCACCGTCGGCCTCGGCAACATCGCCGGTGTCGCCGTCGCCGTGTCCATCGGCGGACCGGGCGCCACCTTCTGGATGATCCTGTGCGGCCTGCTCGGCATGGCCACCAAGTTCGTCGAGGTCACCCTCGGTGTGAAGTACCGCCAGGTGCACGAGGACGGCACCGTCTCCGGCGGCCCGATGCACTACCTGCCCAAGGGCCTCGCCGACCGCTTCGGCGCCCGCGGCGCCAGGCTCGGCAAGGTGCTGGCGATCCTCGCCTCGGTGATGATCCTGTTCTTCGGCCTCTTCGGCGGCAACCTCTTCCAGGTCAACCAGAGCTACACCCAGCTGGTCTCCGTGGCCGGCGGTGAGGACGGCGCCCTCGGCTCCTCGGCCGGCGCGCTCTTCTTCGGCATCCTGGTCGCCGCCCTGGTCGGCATCGTGCTGCTCGGCGGCATCCGCTCCATCGCCTCCGTCACCAGCCGCCTGGTCCCGGCCATGGCGATCATCTACATCGCCGCCTGCCTCGTCGTGCTCGCCGTCAACGTGACCGAGCTGCCCGGCGCCGTCGCCCAGATCGTCGAGGGCGCCTTCGCCCCCGAGGGTGTCGCGGGCGGCATCATCGGCGCCCTGATCGTCGGCTTCAAGCGCGCCGCGTTCTCCAACGAGGCCGGTCTGGGCTCCGCGCCGATCGCCCACTCCGCGGTGAAGACCAACCACCCCGCGAGCGAGGGCCTAGTCGCCCTGCTGGAGCCGTTCATCGACACGGTCCTCATCTGCACCATGACCGCGCTGACCATCGTCGTCGCCAACCCGGCCAGCTGGGCCGCGGCCCGCGAGGCCGGCGGCGGGGACATCGGCGGCGTCACCATCACCTCGGACGCCTTCGAGACCGTACTGCCCTGGTTCCCGTACGTCCTGACCGTGGCGGTGCTGCTGTTCGCCATCTCCACCGTGCTGACCTGGGGCTACTACGGCCTCAAGGCGTGGACGTACCTCTTCGGCCGCAGCCGGACCAGCGAGACGGTCTACAAGGCCCTCTACACGCTGTTCGCGGTGGCCGGTTCGCTGCTCACCCTGCAGACGCTGATCGACCTGGCCGACGCCGTGCTGTTCATGCTCGCCGTCATCAACATCATCGGCCTGTACCTGCTGGCCCCCGTGGTCAAGCGTGAGCTCCACTCCTTCCTGGAGTTCGTCCGCGACCGCCGCACCGGCGGGGCCGCGGAGCAGGACCGCGAGGACGTCAAGACCGGCTGACCCGCAGCCGCCGGCCGCGTCCCGCCCGGGCCCGCCCGTACCGTCACCGGTACCGGCGGGCCCGGGCCGTTGTTCGCTCAGAGGACGCTCAGATCCGGATAACGATCCCGTTACCGTGCCCGTCACCTTTGCCGAACCCGGTTCCGTATGTCCGCATCTGGCCGTGGCGCGCGTCACGGGCGGCGGGCGGGACCACACCACGTGCGTGATACACCTTCACGATCGCCCGGCGGACGCCACCCCTGTCCGCAAGCCGGGTGCGCCACCGAGCCGACCACCGTCGGCCAGGCACGACTCCAGCAGTCCGGGGGGATCGAGACCCGATCCGGAGGCCCACGAGAGGCCCGGATCGGCATGGAGAAAGGCGCACACATGTCATCGGCGCAGGCCGCCAAGGAACACCAGGGCACCACCACCGAAGAGGGGTACGAGCGCGGGCTCGGCAGCCGCCAGGTCCAGATGATCGCGATCGGCGGCGCCATCGGCGTCGGCCTCTTCCTGGGAGCCGGGGCGAACATCGCCAAGGCCGGTCCCAGCCTGATCCTGATGTACGCCCTCGCGGGCGTGATCATCTTCTTCATCATGCGGGCGCTCGGCGAGCTCCTGCTCTACCGCCCGGTCTCGGGCTCCTTCGCCGAGTACTCGCGCGAGTTCCTCGGCCCGTTCTTCGGCTACTTCACCGGCTGGACGTACTGGCTGATGTGGGTGGTCACCGGCATGGCCGAGCTGACCGCCGCCGCGATCTACATCAACTACTGGTTCCCGCAGATCCCGCAGTGGGTCACGGCCCTGGTCTTCCTGATCGTGCTGTTCGCGGCCAACCTGATCTCGGTGAAGCTGTTCGGCGAGATCGAGTTCTGGTTCTCGATGGTCAAGGTCACCGCCATCATCGGCATGATCGTCATCGGCCTCGGCGTGCTCACCCTCGGCTTCAGCCAGGCCGGCGACACCGCCGCCGTCTCCAACCTGTGGGCCTTCGACGGCTTCTTCCCCAAGGGCATCGGCTCGTCCCTGATGACCCTCCAGGGCGTCATGTTCGCCTACCTCGCCGTCGAGCTCGTCGGCGTCACCGCCGGTGAGTCGGAGAACCCGGAGAAGACCCTCCCCAAGGCGATCAACACCCTGCCCTGGCGCATCGCCCTGTTCTACGTCGGTGCCCTCACCGTCATCCTGTGCGTCGTCAAGTGGACCGAGTTCGCGGGCGGCGCGAGCCCCTTCGTGAAGGCGTTCGCGGAGATCGGCATCCCGGCCGGCGCCGGCATCGTCAACTTCGTCGTGCTGACCGCCGCCCTGTCGTCCTGCAACTCCGGCATGTACTCCACCGGCCGCATGCTGCGCACCCTCGCCGACAACGGCGAGGCCCCGCGGGTCTTCCAGCGGCTGTCGTCCACCAGGACCCCGGCCCTGGGCATCGCCACCTCCGTGGTCTTCATGGGCATCGGCGTGGTCCTCAACTACGTCGTCCCGGAGAAGGCGTTCGGCTACGTCACCTCCGTCGCCACCGCCGCCGGCATCTGGACCTGGCTGATGATCCTGATCAGCCACGTCCTGTACCGCCGCGCGGTCGACGCCGGCCGGCTGCCCGCCTCGGCCTTCCCGGCGCCGGGCGGCGCGAAGCTCAGCTGGGTCGCCATCGTCTTCCTCCTCTTCGTGACCGGCCTGATCGCCTACGACGCCGACTCCCGGATCTGCCTGTTCGTGATGGCCGGCTGGGCGCTCGCCCTGGCCGTCGGCTGGTTCGTCCTGAAGCGGCGCAACCCGGAGGTCGCCGAGCGCCGGGAGCCGGAGTTCGAGAAGGTCTGATCTCCGGCCCGGACGCCCGGCCGGGCGGGAGCACTCGTGGCGCCCCCGCCCCGCCCGCCGCCCGCCCCGTCCGTCATGTGGGCGGCCCCGTACCACCCCTCGGTACGGGGCCGCCTTCTGCTTATCCTGACGCCATGCTGACCATCACCCAGGCCCTCTACGACCGGATCGTCGCCCACGCCCGCGAGGACCACCCCGACGAGGCGTGCGGCGTCGTCGCCGGCCCGGTGGGATCCGGCCGCCCCGAGCGCTTCGTCCCGATGCTCAACGCGGCCCGCTCGCCCACCTTCTACGAGTTCGACTCGCAGGACCTCCTCAAGCTCTACCGCGAGATGGACGACCGCGACGAGGAGCCGGTGATCATCTACCACTCCCACACCGCGACCGAGGCCTACCCCTCCCGCACCGACATCTCCTACGCCAACGAACCCGGCGCGCACTACGTCCTGGTCTCCACCGCCGACACCGACGGCGCCGGCGACTTCCAGTTCCGCTCGTTCCGGATCGTGGCGGGCGAGGTGACGGAGGAAGAGGTCAAGGTCGTCGAGGCCTACTGAGTTCTCGTCGGCCCTCTCCGGGACCTCTTCGGCCCCGCTGACCACGCACGTCTCATGCTCCGGTCGGAAAACGTCCGGAATGCGAGATCACACTCGGGGCCCGGCACCGGGAATCGATACGATGAGCCCATGGTTTCCCACGACGTGAGCGAGAAGACGCCGGGCACGCTGCTCGTGGCGCGGCTGCACGTCGACCTGTGCAGGCTCGCCAGCGCCATCTGTTGACGCTGCTCCCTGCCGCCGTACGGCCGTGAGCCGCGGCGCACCACCCTGCGTACCACCACGCTGTCCCGCGCCGCCGCGCGCCCCGATCACACACCTCCCGACAGGAGCCCTGAGCCATGGCCATCGAGGTCCGCATCCCGACCATCCTCCGCCAGTACACCGACGGCCAGAAGGCGGTGGAGGGCAACGGCGACACCCTCGCCGAGCTGTTCGCCGACCTCGAAACCCGGCACACGGGCATCCACGCCCGCATCGTGGAGGGCGACCAGCTGCGCCGGTTCGTCAACGTCTACCTGAACGACGAGGACGTCCGCTTCCTCGACGGCATCAACACCAAGGTCTCCGACGGGGACAACATCACGATCCTGCCGGCCGTCGCCGGCGGCGCGGCCTGATCACCGATGCGCTACGACTCCCCGCTGGCCGCGGTGGGCAACACCCCCCTGGTGCGCCTGCCGCGGCTGTCGCCGTCCGCCGAGGTCCGCATCTGGGCCAAGCTGGAGGACCGCAACCCGACGGGCTCGATCAAGGACCGCCCGGCCCTGCACATGATCGAGCAGGCCGAGAAGGACGGACGCCTGACCCCGGGCTGCACCATCCTGGAGCCCACCAGCGGCAACACCGGCATCTCGCTCGCCATGGCGGCCCGGCTCAAGGGCTACCGCATCGTGTGCGTCATGCCGGAGAACACCTCGCAGGAGCGGCGCGACCTGCTCACCATGTGGGGCGCGGAGATCATCTCGTCCCCGGCCGCGGGCGGCTCCAACACCGCCGTACGGGTCGCCAAGGAACTGTCGGCCGAGCACCCCGACTGGGTGATGCTCTACCAGTACGGCAACCCGGACAACGCGGGCGCCCACTACGCCACGACCGGCCCCGAGATCCTCGCCGACCTGCCGTCGATCACGCACTTCGTCGCCGGCCTCGGGACCACCGGCACGCTGATGGGCGTCGGCCGCTACCTGCGCGAGCAGAAGCCGGACGTGAAGATCGTCGCCGCCGAACCGCGCTACGACGACCTGGTGTACGGCCTGCGCAACCTCGACGAGGGCTTCGTCCCCGAGCTGTACGACGCCTCCGTCCTGACCACCCGGTTCTCCGTCGGGTCCGCCGACGCGGTCACCCGCACCCGTGAACTCCTCCAGCAGGAGGGCATCTTCGCGGGCGTCTCCACCGGCGCCGCCCTGCACGCCGCGATCGGCGTCGGCCGGAAGGCGCTCAAGGCGGGGGAGAGCGCGGACATCGTGTTCGTCGTCGCCGACGGCGGCTGGAAGTACCTCTCCACCGGCGTCTACACGGCGGCCACCACCGAAGAGGCCATCGACACCCTCCAGGGCCAGCTGTGGGCCTAGCTTTCTGAGCTATGTGGCGAGGTGGCGGACCTGGTCCCACAGGACCGGGTCCATCACCCCCACCCGACGGCTGAAGTCCCGCACGGGCACGTCCCGCAGCTCGTCCGTCTCCAGATAGCTCGCCCGGCCCTGCGCCCCGCCGACCGAGCCCGGCGGCAGCGGGATCACCCCGGCCAGCTCGTCGCGGTACGTGCTGGTGATCTGCGCGACCACCGCGCGCCGCCCGCGCACCGACAGCACCAGGCACGGCCGGTCCTCACCGCGCGTCCCCGCCGCGTCCACCGGGCCCAGCGGCTCGCCGCCCCCGGTGGACGGCACCCGCGCCCACCAGATCTCCGCCGGGCGCGGCCGGGCCGGTCCCGGCCGCGCGCGCCGCCCCCGACCCCACCCGTCGGCGAGCGCGGCGACCAGCGCGAGCAGCGCCACCACCGCGGCCACCGGCCACCAGGACGTGTCCATACCGACGACGGTACCGGCGCCCTGCCGCTCCCGCGCGCCTCCCACCCGCCTCAAGCGCCCCGTTGCCAGCCGAACCGGTGACACCACAGGTGAGTTCGCCCACAACGGCCCTTGGCGGAGGAGCGACCGGACGTTTTGCGTCTTACGCTCGACAGACCGCACACCGCACGACCCCCGTCGCCCCCATCCAGGATTTCCTGTCGTTCCCGCCAGCGGAGGTTTCTGCTTCATGAAGCTCACCGTCGTCGGCTGCTCGGGGTCGTTCCCCTCCGCGGAATCGGCCTGCTCGAGCTACCTCGTCGTGGCCGACGGCTTCCGGCTGCTCCTCGACATGGGCAACGGCGCCCTCGGCGAGCTGCAGCGCCACTGCGGTCTCTACGACCTCGACGCGATCTTCCTCAGCCACCTGCACGCCGATCACTGCATCGACATGTGCGCGTACTTCGTGGCCCGCTACTACCGGCACGACGGCGGCCGGTGCGCCCCGCTGCCCGTCCACGGACCCGAGGGCACCGAGCACCGGCTGACCACCGCCTACGCCGACACCCCCTCCGCCTCCTCGATGAGCGAGGTCTTCGACTTCCACACCGTGAAGCCGGGCACCTTCGAGATCGGCCCCTTCACGGTCCACACCGAGCGGGTCGCCCACCCCGTCGAGGCGTACGGCATCCGCATCGAGCACGGCGGCCGCACGCTGACGTACTCCGGGGACACGGGCGTGAGCGCCGCGCTGGACGAACTCGCCCGCGACGCCGACCTGTTCCTGTGCGAGGCCGCGTTCACGCACGGCAAGGAGAACATCCCCGACCTGCACCTCAACGGCCGCGAGGCGGGGGAGACCGCCGCCCGCGCCGGCGCCCGGCGGCTGGTCCTCACCCACATCCCGCCGTGGACCGACCCGGAGGTCAACCTCATGGACGCCCGCGCGGTGTTCGGCGGGCCGGTGGAACTGGCGGCGCCCGGGACGACGTACGAGATCTGAGCCCTGCCGCTGCCGCACCGGCGCGGCGAAGGCCCCCGGAGCCTGACGTCTCCGGGGGCCTCGGCGTGGACGGCAAGGGCTGCCGCGAGGGGCTACTTGCCCTCCGCCTTCTGCAGTTCCGCCAGCTCCTCGTCGGACTCGCGGCCCGGCGTGGGCAGGTTGAACTTCGTGATCGCGAACCGGAACACGGCGTAGTAGAGCGCCGCGAAGCCCAGGCCGACCAGGGCCAGGCCCCACGGGTTGGTGGCGATGCCCAGGTTCAGGAAGAAGTCGACCGCGCCCGCCGAGAAGCCGAAGCCGTCCTTCATGCCGAGCGCCCAGGTCAGCGCCATCGAGGCGCCGGTGAGGACGGCGTGGACGGCGTACAGGACCGGCGCGATGAACATGAACGTGAACTCGATCGGCTCGGTGACGCCCGTGACGAACGAGGTGAGCGCGAGCGACAACATCATGCCGCCGACCACCTTGCGGCGCTCCGGCCGCGCGCAGTGCACGATGGCGAGGCAGGCCGCGGGCAGCGCGAACATCATGATCGGGAAGAAGCCGGTCATGAACTGCCCGGCGCTCGGGTCGCCCGCCAGGAACCGGGCGATGTCACCGCTCTTGCCCTCGTACTCACCGGCCTGGAACCACGGGAACGAGTTCAGCAGGTGGTGCATGCCGACCGGGATCAGCGCGCGGTTGGCGACGCCGAAGATGCCCGCGCCGACGGCGCCCGAACCCACCAGCCACTCGCCGAGATTGTGCAGGCCCGTGCCGAGCACCGGCCAGATGTACCCGAAGACGATGCCGATGACCAGGCCCGCGAACGCCGACAGGATCGGCACCAGGCGCCGGCCGCCGAAGAAGCCCGCCCAGTCGGGCAGCTTGGTGCGGTGGAAGCGCTGGTAGAGCAGGGCGACGACGAGGCCCATCACCACACCGCCGAGGACCTTGGCGTCCACCGGGGCGTCGACCATGACGACCTTGCCGTCGACGGCCTTGGCCACCTGCGGCAGGTTCTCGTCGGTGAACGTGGCCAGCACGTTCTTGAAGACCAGGTAGCCGACCACGGCCGCCAGCGCCGTCGAGCCGTCCGACTTCTTGGCGAAGCCGATGGCGATGCCCACGGCGAACAGCAGCGCCATGTTGTCCAGGATCGCGTTGCCGCCGGCCGCCATGAAGCCCGCGATCTTCGTCAGGACGGCCGGGAACTCCGGGCGGCCCAGCATGTCGGTGTTGCCGAGGCGCACCAGCAGGGCGGCGGCGGGCAGCACGGCCACCGGCAGCATCAGACTGCGCCCGATGCGCTGGAGCACCGCCATCACGCCGGCGCCCTTCTTCTTCTCGGCCGCGGGAGCGGCGTCGGCCGTGGTCACAGGTTCCTCCAGCAGCGTCTGAGGTCTACACCACTTGGTGGTGTAGACCTGTTGTAGCACGATGAAGGCGACATAAGGAACCCGCGATTCCAGTTACCGGTCGGCCGCTCGCGAAGACGGGCCGACTGTGGGTTACTGCGACAAAGCGGTTCGGATCAGGGAGAAGGAACATGGCCAGCAAGGCTGAGAAGATCGTTGCCGGGCTCGGCGGCATCGACAACATCGAAGAGGTCGAGGGCTGCATCACCCGCCTGCGGACCGAGGTCGTGGACCCCGCCAAGGTCGACGAAACCGCCCTCAAGGCCGCCGGAGCCCACGGCGTCGTCAAGATGGGCAGCGCCGTCCAGGTCGTCATCGGCACCGACGCCGACCCGATCGCCGCGGAGATCGAAGACATGATGTGACGCCCGGGCGCCTCCCCGCCCGCCGCTTCACCCCCGAGGGGCCCTTTCCCGGTGCGGGAAGGGCCCCTTCCGCACGTGCGGATAGGCTCGTCCGCATGTCACGCATCGACGGCCGCACCCCCGAACAACTCCGCCCGATCACCATCGAACGCGGCTGGAGCAAGCACGCCGAGGGCTCCGTCCTCGTCTCCTTCGGCGACACCAAGGTCCTGTGCACCGCCTCCGTCACCGAAGGCGTCCCCCGCTGGCGCAAGGGCAGCGGCGAGGGCTGGGTCACCGCGGAGTACGCCATGCTGCCCCGCGCCACCAACACCCGCGGCGACCGCGAATCCGTCCGCGGCAAGATCGGCGGACGCACCCACGAGATCAGCCGCCTCATCGGCCGCTCGCTGCGCGCCGTCGTCGACTACAAGGCACTCGGCGAGAACACCGTCGTCCTCGACTGCGACGTCCTCCAGGCCGACGGCGGCACCCGCACCGCCGCCATCACCGGCGCGTACGTCGCCCTCGCCGACGCCGTCGCCTGGGCCCAGGCCAAGAAGCTGATCCGCGCCGGCCGCCGCCCCATCACCGGCACGGTCAGCGCCGTCTCCGTGGGCATCGTCGCCGGCGTCCCCCTCCTCGACCTCTGCTACGAGGAGGACGTCAAGGCGGACACCGACATGAACGTCGTCTGCACGGGCGACGGCCGCTTCGTCGAGGTCCAGGGCACCGCCGAGGCCGAGCCCTTCGCCCGGGACGAACTGAACGCCCTGCTGGACCTGGCCGTCTCCGGCTGCGCGGAGCTGGCGGCGCTGCAGAGCAAGGCACTTGATACGGTCGCCGGAAAGTAAAGGGCGCCCCAAGGCGCACCGCGGCGGCAGGCAACCGGCCCGCCCGCCGCGGCGTCCTTACCGACACGGGCGTGCGGCTCACCGCCGTACGCCCGGCCAGCGGGCCGCCCGGCCCGGACCCAAGGGGAGGGATCGCATCCATGGCCGCGAGCCGACGCCGCCGTAGCCGTATCACCGTCGCCGCCGCAGCGATGGCCGCCGCCGCGCTGACGGCCGGCCTGACCACCGGCTGCGACGCCGTCGACAAGGCGCTGGGCTGCGTGCAGACCGCCGACGCCATCGCCGACAGCGTCACGGAACTCCAGCAGGCCGTGGAGAACGCCTCCAACGACCCCACCCAGCTCGAGGAATCCCTCGCCTCCATCGAGAAGAACCTCGACAAGATCGGCGACACCACGGACAACGCCGACGTCAACAAGGCCGTCGACGACCTCGGCAAGGCCGTGGCGAACGTCCGCACGTCCGTGGAGAACGGCGACGAGACCCCCGACATCAGCCCCGTCACGGACGCGGCGGGCGAACTGACGAAGGTCTGCACGCCGTAACACCACCGGGCACCGCACGGGTGGCGGGGCAGGGAACAGGGCCGGGGACGGAGCCGGGATACTGAACCCCATGACCCGCTTGATCCTCGCCACCCGCAACGCCGGGAAGATCATCGAACTCCGGGCGATCCTCGCCGACGCCGGCCTCCCGCACGAACTCGTCGGCGCCGACGCCTACCCGGACATCCCGGACGTCAAGGAAACCGGCGTCACCTTCGCCGAGAACGCCCTCCTCAAGGCACACGCCCTGGCCCAGGCCACGGGACTGCCGGCCGTGGCCGACGACTCCGGCCTCTGCGTCGACGTCCTCGGCGGCGCCCCCGGCATCTTCTCCGCCCGCTGGTCGGGCCGCCACGGCGACGACAAGGCCAACCTGGACCTGCTCCTGGCCCAGCTCGCCGACATCGCCGACGAACACCGCGCGGCCCACTTCACCTGCGCGGCGGCCCTGGCCCTGCCCGACGGCACGGAACGCGTGGTCGAGGGCCGGCTGCGCGGCACCCTGCGCCGGGAACCGGAGGGCACGGGCGGCTTCGGCTACGACCCCGTCCTCCAGCCGGAGGGCCACACCCGGACCTGCGCCCAGCTGACCCCCGACGAGAAGAACGCGATCAGCCACCGGGGCAAGGCGTTCAGGGAACTGGTACCGGTGGTGCGGGAGCTGCTCGGATAGAGCATGGTGCGGCCGGAGGGACTCGAACCCTCACGGGAGTTACCCCACTGGGACCTAAACCCAGCGTGACTGCCAGTTCCACCACGGCCGCCTGCTGCTGCCCGGCCATGCTACTGGCCGGGCAGGGCACTCAGAGGCCCAAATCCTTGATGATCTTGGCCACGTGGCCCGTCGCGCGGACGTTGTAGAGGGCCCGTTCCACCTTGCCCTCCTCGTCGACGACGACCGTGGAGCGGATGACGCCCAGGTACGTCCTGCCGTAGTTCTTCTTCTCGCCGAACGCCGCGTACGCCTCGGTGACCTTCTTGTCGGGGTCGGCGAGGAGGGTGATCCTCAGGGACTCCTTGTCGCGGAACTTCGCCAGCTTCTCCGGCGGGTCGGGGGAGATCCCGATCACGTCGTAGCCCGCGCCCCCCAGGACGTCGAGGTTGTCCGTGAAGTCGCACGCCTGCTTCGTGCAGCCCGGCGTCAGCGCGGCCGGGTAGAAGTAGACGATGACCTTGCGGCCCTTGTAGTCGGCCAGCGACACCTCGTTGCCGTCGGCGTCGGGCAGGGTGAAGGCGGGGGCCACGTCCCCGGGCTCCAGGCGCTCGGTCATCGGTCTCGACTCCTCTTGCGTACGTGAAGGGGTGGTGCCGGTCCGAGCCTAACCGGGGCTGCCGACAGCGCGGCCGGGCCCGGAGCTGACAGACTGTCCACAACAGCGTCAGCAGACTTCGGAGGCCGTACGGTGGCGGACACGTCGGACACCAGAACCCCGGCGCAGATCGAGGCGGACATCAGGCGCCGCCGCGAGGTGCTGGCCGAGACCCTCGACGAGCTCGGGGTGCGCGTACACCCCAGGACGATCATGGGCGATGCCAAGGCGAAGGTCGCCGCGAGCGTCGACAACACCCTCGGGCGCGCGTACGTCGGCGTGAACCGCGCCGTCAGCGGCATCACGTCGCGGTTCACGGACGAGGAGGGCGCGCCCCGGCTGGAGCGGGTCGTGCCCGTCGCGCTGCTCGTCGTCGGTGTCGTCGGGCTCGTCGCCGTGGGCTCCCAGCGGCGCGGCCGGAGCGGCCGGCGCCGGCGGCGCTGAGCCGGGGCGCGGCCGACCCACCCGCGCGCGCTCGCGGCGGAGGCAGGTAGGTTCAGTGGCGTGAGCGCCAAGAGAAACGACACCCACGACAAGCTGCCCATCCGGATGCTGCACGACCGCGTGCTCGTGCGGCAGGACAACACCGAGGGCGAGCGGCGTTCCGGGGGCGGCATCCTGATCCCCGCGACCGCGGCGGTCGGCCGTCGGCTGGCCTGGGCCGAGGTCGTCGCGGTGGGGCAGAACGTGCGGACCGTGGAGCCGGGCGACCGGGTGCTGTACGACCCGGAGGACCGGGCCGAGGTCGAGGTGCGCGGCGTCCCGTACGTGCTGATGCGCGAGCGGGACCTGCACGCCGTGGCCGCGGACCGGTTCGAGGGGTCCGAGGATTCCACGGGTCTGTACCTCTGACCCGTACCCGGACCTCCGGTGCGGAGGGCCGGTGACCTCGTCACCGGCCCTTTTCGCATGCCCCGCCGTGTTTGTGGGGGTATCAGCCCGTATCGTTCCCGCCGCCGCCCCCTGAGCCCGGTCCCCCCGTGCCACCCGTTCCGCCCGTCCCCGGGTCTCCGGTCGTGCCGCCGTCGGCCGTACCCCCGGAGCCGGTCGTGGTGCCGCCGTCCGTCGTGCCGCCGTCGGCGGTGCCGCCCGAGCCCGTCGTACCGCCGTCCGTCGTCGTGCCGCCGTCGGTCGTGCCGCCCGAGCCGGTCGTGGTGCCGCCGTCCGTCGTGCCGCCGTCGACCCAGCCCGGGGAGCCCGTCGTGGCGCCGCCGTCGGTGGTGCCGCCGTCCGTCTGGCCCGCGCTCTCGTCCGGCGTCTGCCCGCCGGTGTCCTCGCCGCCCGTCGCCGCGCCGCCGTCGTCGCCCGTGCCCGGGTCGGGGGCCTCGCCGGTGGGGGGCCGGGTCACCCCGGTGCCCTCCTGGAGTTCGAGGTCGAAGTCCCTGACCGGCTCGCCCTCCAGCGCGTCGGCGGTGTACTGCGCCCAGATCTCCGTGGGCGCCCCGCCGCCGTTGATGCGGGGCAGGCCCATCGCGCCGTACAGCGACTTGTGCTTGGCGGTCTCGGGGTCCTGGCCCATCACGGCGACGACGGTGACCAGTTCGGGCGTGTAGCCCGCGAACCAGGCCGCCGTGTCCTCCTCGGCGGTGCCGGTCTTGCCGGCGGCGGGGCGGCCCGCGGCTTGGGCGGCGCTGGCGGTGCCGTTCTGCACGACGCTCCGCAGCACGGCCGTCGTGGTGTCGGCGGCCTCGCGGCTGACGGCCTGCCGGGTCTGCCGCTTCGGCAGGTCCAGGATGTCCCGGCCGTCCTTGGTGACCTTCTCGATCATCGTGTACGTGCCGTGCCTGCCGTGGTTGGCGAGCGTCGCGTAGGCCTGCGTCATGTCGAGGACGCTGGCGGTGGCGACGCCCAGTGCGATGGACGGGGACGGCGTGAGGTCGGGTGTGGTGCCGGGCAGGCCGAGGTCGACGGCGGTCTGGCGGACCTTCTCGGAGCCGACGTCGACGGCCATCTGCGCGTACACGGCGTTGACGGACTTCTCGGTGGCCTCGCGGACGGTGATGTCGCCGTAGTCGACGTGGTCCTCGTTCTCGGGGGCGTAGTGGCCGCCGGACCAGCCCTGCACGGGGCGCCGGTCGGTGCCGTCGTAGATCGTCTCGGGGGTGATGGGGCGGCCGTCCTGGGTGACGGAGCCGTTCTCGACGGCGGAGGTGAACACGAACGGCTTGAAGGTGGAGCCGACCTGGAAGTCCCGGCGGGTCGCGTTGGGCGTGTACTGCTTCACGTAGTCGATGCCGTTGTACATCGCGACGACCTTGCCGGTCTTGGGGTCGATGGAGGCGCCGCCCGCGCGGACGTAGGTGTCGACCTTGTTGTTCTTCTTGTCCAGCTTGGACATCAGCTTGTCGTTCACGGCCTTCACGAAGGCGTCCTGCTTGTCCTTGTGCAGGGTGGTGGTGATGCGGTAGCCGCCCGCGTCCAGCGCCGCCTCCTCGACGATCTTGTTCTGGACGAGGTGGTCGCGGACGATGCGGACGACGTAGCCGCGCTGCCCGGACAGGCCCGCGGAGACGGTGGTCTCCTTCGGCATCGGGAACGTCAGGCCGGCCCGCTCGGTGGCGCTGAGCCAGCCCTCCTTGACCATGCCGTCCAGGACGTAGTTCCAGCGGGCCTCGGCGGCGGCCCGGTTCTCCGGGCGGGCGACCACGTCGTACTCGCTGGGCGCGTTCAGCAGTGCGGCGAGGTAGGCGCCGCGGGCCGCGTCGAGACCGGTGGCGTCCACGCCGTAGTAGGCCTGTGCGGCGGCCTGGATGCCGTAGGCGTTGCGGCCGAAGTAGCTGGTGTTGAGGTAGCCCTCGAGGATCTGGTCCTTGGTCTCGGTGCGGTCCAGCTTGATCGCGATGAAGAACTCCTTCGCCTTGCGGGTCAGGGTCTGCTCCTGCGCGAGGTAGTAGTTCTTCACGTACTGCTGGGTGATCGTCGAGCCGGACTGCTTGCCCTTGCCGGTGGCGGTGTTCCAGGCGGCGCGCAGCATCGCCTTGGGGTCGACGGCGGACTGGGAGTAGAAGTCCCGGTCCTCGGCGGCCAGTACGGCGTGCTTGGCGTCCTTGGAGACCTGGGCGAGGGAGACGTTCTCACGGTTGACCTCGCCGTCGCGGGCGAGCTGGCTGCCGTCGGCGTACAGGTAGACGTTGCTCTGCTTGGTGGCGAGGGCGTTGGCCGGCGGGATCTTCACCAGGGAGTAGCCGAGGAAGAATCCGCCGATGAGCAGCAGCAGGACGACGAGGAAGGTGCCGAGGACCGTCCGCCAGGTCGGCATCAGCCGGCGCCAGCCGGTGCGCCGGGGCCGGACGGGCCCGTCCCCTTCGGGGGTGGCCGCCTGCGGGTCTGGCTCCGCCGGCCGGCCCGGGTTCGGCTGCTGTGGCTGTGGCTCGTCGCTCATCGCGTGCACGGACTCCTGTGCCTCGTTCGTCTTTGTGCGCTACTGGGCGCCCACTGGTGAAGACTCTCGCACCCGGCGTTCCGTTCCCGGCCACCGGTACAGCCGGAAAATTCGTGGCCGGCCCGGTCGGCGGTGACTAGGCTCATCCGCTTGTGTGCCGGTCGGCGAGGAGGGTGGCGGGTGTGGGCTCGGGACGGTTGTATACGGCCGTCGCAGCAGGCGGTTTCCGACGATACGCGACGTATCGGGCGGCCACGGCGGCCGGGGTGTTCACCAACACCGTCTTCGGGCTGATCCTGGTCCACACCTACCTGGCGCTGTGGGACGAGCGGCCGCACCTCGGCGGCTACGACCAGGCCCAGGCGGTCACCTACGTGTGGCTCGGGCAGGCGCTGTTCGCGGCGCTGGCCGTCCAGGGCGGCGGCTTCGAGACGGAGCTGACGGAACGCATCCGCACCGGCGACGTCGCGATCGACCTGTACCGGCCCGCCGATCTCCAGCTGTGGTGGCTGGCGGCCGACGTGGGCCGCTCCCTGTTCCAGCTGCTGGGCCGCGGGGTGGTCCCGTTCCTGGCCGGGACGCTGCTGTTCCCGACCGCGCTGCCGGACGAGCCGGTGACCTGGCTGGCGTTCGCCGTCGCGGTGCTGCTGGGCATGCTGGTCAGCTTCGGCATCCGCTACCTGGCGGCGCTGAGCGCGTTCTGGCTGCTGGACGGCACCGGCGTGATGCAGATGCTGATGGTGATCGGGCTGTTCGGTTCGGGGATGCTGCTGCCGCTGAACGTCTTCCCGGGCGCGCTCGGCGAGATCGTACGGGCGCTGCCCTGGTCGTCGCTGCTCCAGGCGCCCGCCGACGTGCTGCTCGGGGAGGCCGACCCGCTGGGCACGTTCGCCTTCCAGGCCGGGTGGGCCGCCGCGCTGCTGGCGGCGGGGCGGCTGGTGCAGGCCGCGGCGACCCGGCGGGTGGTGGTCCAGGGTGGCTGACGGGCGGGTGACGGCCGGGCTGCGCGCCTACCGGCTGATCGCGGGGATGTGGATCCGCTCCACGATGACCTACCGCGCCTCGTTCGCCATGACCGTGCTGGGCAGCCTGCTGGTGACCGGTCTCGACTTCGTCGGGATCATGCTGATGTTCTCGCAGGTCGACGCGCTCGGCGGTTACACGCTGCCCGAGGTGGCGTTCCTGTACGGCCTGTCGGCGACGTCGTTCGGGATCGCCGATCTGCTGCTGGGCTCGATGGACCGGCTGGGCCGCCGGGTGCGGGACGGCACGCTGGACACGCTGCTGGTGCGGCCGGTGCCGGTGCTCGCGCAGGTCGCCGCCGACCGGTTCGCGCTGCGCCGCGTCGGCCGGATCGCGCAGGGCGCGCTGGTCCTCGGCTACGCGCTGGCGCCCGCCGGCATCGACTGGACGGCGGGCAGGCTGCTGCTGATGCCGGTGACGCTGGCCAGCGGCGCGGGGATCTTCGCGGCGGTGTTCGTGGCGGGCGCGGCGTTCCAGTTCGTGGCGCAGGACGCCTCCGAGGTGCAGAACGCGTTCACGTACGGCGGGACGACGCTGCTGCAGTATCCGCCGACGGTGTTCGGGCAGGAACTGGTGCGTTCGGTGACGTTCGTGCTGCCGCTGGCGTTCGTGAACTGGCTGCCCGCCTCCTACCTGCTGGGGCGGCCGTATCCGCTGGATCTGCCGGACTGGGTGGCCTTCACGCCGCCGCTGGCCGCCGTCGCGTGCTGCGCGCTCGCGGGGCTGGCGTGGCGGGCGGGGCTGCGGTCGTACCGGAGCACGGGGAGCTGAGGGGCATGGACGGTGTCATGGGCGGCGGGGCGGACGGCTTCGTCGACGTCGACGGGGTCGAGAAGGTCTTCGCCGTACGGCGCAGGACGGGCTTTTTCGCCTGGGAGCGGCGGCGGGTGCGGGCGGTCGGCCCGCTGTCCTTCACGGTGGCGCGTGGCGAGATGGTCGGTTGCATCGGCCCGAACGGCGCCGGGAAGTCCACCACGATCAAGATGCTGACGGGCATCCTCACACCGAGCGCGGGCCGGCTGCGTGTCGCCGGTGTCGACCCGTCCCGGGAGCGGACGCGGCTCGCGCACCGGATCGGGGTGGTGTTCGGGCAGCGCACGACGCTGTGGTGGGACCTGCCGCTCATCGACTCCTACCGGCTGGCGCACCGCATGTACCGCATCCCTGACGGGCGTTACCGCGAGAACCTCGACCGGTGCGTCGAACTCCTCGGCCTGGCCGCGCTGCTGGACGTGCCGGTGCGGCAGCTGTCGCTCGGGCAGCGGATGCGCGGCGACATCGCGGCGGCGCTGCTGCACGATCCCGAGGTGCTGTACCTGGACGAGCCGACCATCGGCCTGGACGTCGTCTCCAAGGCGAAGGTCCGGGGCTTCCTTCGGGAGCTGAACGCCGAACGCGGCACGACCGTACTGCTGACCACCCACGACCTCCAGGACGTCGAGCAGTTGTGCTCCCGCGTGGTGGTCATCGACCACGGCCGCCTGATGTACGACGGCCCGCTCGCCGGCCTGCACGAGGCGGGCGGGAGCGAGCGCACCCTGGTCGTCGACCTGGAGCGGGAACTGCCGCCCGTCGAGGCGCCGGCACCGGCCCGCGTCGTCCGCGTGGAGGGCCCGCGGCAGTGGCTGGCGTTCCCGGCATCGCAGTCGGCGGCGCCGCTGGTCGCCGGCATCGCGGCGCGCTACCCGCTGGTCGACCTCTCCGTGCGGGAGCCGGACATCGAGACGGTGATCGCGAAGATGTACGCGGAGCACGCAGAGCACACAGAGCGCGCAGAGCAGGCGGGGCATGCCGACGACGCCGAGCAGGTCGAGCAGGCGGGGCGTGCGGACGGCGTAGTGCCGGGCGCGGGGACCTCGTAGGCTGCTGCCATGAGCGACGATGCCCCGGAGCTGCGCGCCTCCGACGCCGACCGTGAACGTGTCGCCGAGGTCCTGCGGGACGCCCTTGCGGAGGGCCGCCTCGACATGGCGGAGTTCGAGGAACGGCTGGAGGCCACCTACGGGGCGCGCACCTACGGGGAGCTGGCGCCCCTCACGCGCGACCTGCCCGCCCCGGGCGTCGCACCGCCCGCCGTCGCGCCGCACAAGGACGCGGCGGGCGGCGGGAGTTGGGCGGAGCGGATCGTCGGCGGCGACGGGTCGTCCGGTACGGCCGTGGGGGTGCTGTCCGGCTTCCAGCGCAAGGGCCGCTGGACCGTGCCGAAGCGGATGAACTGCTTCGCCTTCTGGGGCGGCGGCGAGCTCGACCTGCGCGAGGCGTACTTCGCGGACCGAGAGGTCGAGATCAACTGCGTCGCCGTGATGGGCGGCGTGCAGGTGACCGTGCCGCCCGGGGTGGAGGTCGCCGTGCGCGGCATCGGCATCATGGGCGGCTTCGACCAGCGTGAGGAGGGCGTGCCGGGCGACCCCGGGGCGCCGCGCGTGATCATCAAGGGCTTGGCCTTCTGGGGCGGCGTCGGCGTGGAGCGCAAGCACACGCGGGCGGAGCGGCAACGGCTGAAGGAGGAGCGGCGGCAGGACCGGCTGGAGCGCAGGCAGGCCCGGCGCGAGCTGCGGGAGCCGGTGCGTGAGGACGCGGCGGACGGCCACCGCCGGATGCTGGACGCGCACGAGGACCTGCTGGGCAGGCACGGTCACGGCCACCGGCGGCGCTCCGAGGAGCGCTAGACCACGGAAAGGGGGGCGCCGCCGAGCGGCACCCCCCTTTGCCCACAGGTGCGTCGGAGCGGCGCCGCCCGGATGCACCATTGCGCCGCAGCCGCGCGGCCCGACTCACAGCTCCGCCGGAGCCGCCCCCTTCAGGTCGTCCAGGTCGAAGTACTCGCCCATCCGCGCGTAGCCCTTGTCGCTCGGGTGGAGGTGGTCGCCCGAGTCGTAGTCGGCGCGCAGCCGCCGCGGGTCGTACGGGTCGCGCAGCGCCCTGTCGAAGTCCACAACCGCGTCGAACACGCGGCCCGCGCGGATCTCGGCGTTGATCTGCTGCCGCACCGCCTCCCGCTCGGGCGTGAAGCCGCGGTGCCCCTTGAACGGCATCAGCGTCGCCCCGACGACCTTGATGCCGCGCGCGTGGGCCTGCCCGACCAGCGTGCGCAGCCCGTCGAGGATCGCGTGCGGGTCGGCGAGCCGCGGGTTGCGCAGGATGTCGTTGACGCCGAGGACGATCACGACGGCCTTGACGTTGGTGCGGCCGAGGACGTCACGGGCGAAGCGGTTCAGCCCGCTGGGGTTGTCGGCGGGGCGGCCGAGCCCGTCCGTGAGGACGCGGTTGCCGCTGATGCCCTGGTTGACGACGCCGTAGCGGGGCACGTCCGCGCCGGACGCGGCGGCCTCGCGCAGCCGGTCGGCGAGGACGTCCGTCCAGCGCGCGTTGGCGTTCGGGGTGGACGTGATCCCGTCGGTGAGGGAGTCGCCGAGGACGACGACCGTCCCGTCGGCCTCGTTGCTCAGCACGTCCAGCGCCGTGAGGTACCGCCAGGACGGCGACTGCTCGGTGTACGCGGCGGCCGTCACGTCCTCGGTGCGGTCGCCCGGGGCGGCGTAGGAGGTCTGCCGCGCGTGCGGGTGGTAGGTGACCGGCCCGGCCGGGGTCGGCGAGTAGGTGGTGACGAGGATGTCGCCGTCGTGCGGAACGGTGAGGCGGACGGCGTCGCTCATCACCTGCCCGCCGGCCGGGACGACGACCGTGGGGGCGCCGCCCGCGAAGGTGAGCCGGCGCATGGTGCCGGCCGCCGCGGCCGGGGTGTTGGGCCCGGCGGCGACGGCGATGGAGGCGTGCGTGATGGTGAGGGGCGCCTGGCCGTAGAGGTTGGACAGGGTGATGCGGGCGCTGGTGCCGCCGACGGTCGTGTGGACGACGTTGCGCACCGAGCGGCCCGCGAGGCCCGTGGTCTCCGTGCCGGGTTCGGCGGCGGCCGGCGAGGCGGACCAGGTGCCGACCCAGGTGCCGGTCGAGGCGGGTTGCGCCGAGCCGCGCGGGGCGCCTCGGCCGACGACGGTGGTGGTGTGGTCGCCGCTCTCGTCGGACGCGACCCCGACGTACAGTGCGGCGGAAAGAGCCACGATCAAAGAGACGATCGCGGCGAGCAGGGCGTATCCGTGACGCCGGGTCATGCTGGTGCTGTTCTCCTCGGGCGATGGGAGCCCGGGGCTCCGATCTGATGTGCCCATGATGCGTCATGGGGCGTGCCGGGAGCTGACGGGCCCCGCCCGATTCCCCCTCCGAACAGACGCTGGGAACTCCTGTTCCGTTCCAGGAGTCGGTCAGGAAGGGACAATGTGTGCGGGATCACCGGATGGGTGGAGCGGATGGATCGGACAAAACGGGAAACAGCGGACGGGGCGGGCAGTCGTGGCGTCCCCGCTTCGGCCGCACGCGCGATGACCGCGTTCAGCCCGGCCGACGAGGAGAAACAGCGCGGCGTGCGCCGCATGAAACTCACCGCGACCGGCCTGCTGCTGCTGGTCGCCGTCGTCTACGTCCTCGCCGAATGGGCCTCGCACGCGGGCGCCGGCCCCTGGGCGGGCTATGCCGCGGCGGCGGCCGAGGCGGGCATGGTCGGCGCGCTCGCCGACTGGTTCGCCGTCACCGCGCTGTTCCGCAGGCCCCTCGGCCTGCCCATCCCGCACACCGCCATCATCCCCACCAAGAAGGACCAGCTCGGCGTCTCCCTCGGCGAGTTCGTCGGCGAGAACTTCCTCTCCCAGGACGTCGTACGGCAGCGGCTGCGCGCCGTCGGCATCGGCAGCCGCCTCGGCGCCTGGCTCGCCCGGCCCGAGCACGCCGACCGCGTCACCGCCGAGCTGTCCACCGCGCTGCGGGGCGCGCTGACCGTGCTGCGCGACGCCGACGTCCAGGCGGTGGTCGGCGAGGCCGTCACGCGCCGCGCGGGCGCCCAGGAGATCGCACCCGGCATCGGCAAGATGCTGGAGAAGATCGTCGCCGACGGCGGCCACAAACGCGCCGTCGACCTGATCGTCTCCCGCGCCCACGACTGGCTCGTCGTGCACAGCGACTCCGTGATGGACGCCGTGCAGGGAGGCGCGCCCGGCTGGACCCCGAGGTTCGTCGACAAGAAGGTCGGCGAGCGCGTCTACAAGGAACTCCTGCGCTTCGTCACCGAGATGCGCGACATGCCCACCCACCCGGCGCGCGGCGCCCTGGACCGCTTCCTCGCGGACTTCGCCGCCGACCTCCAGTCCGACACGGACACCCGCGCGCGTGTCGAACGGCTCAAGGGCGACGTGCTGGGCCGCGGCGAGGTCCAGGACCTCATCGCGTCCGCCTGGACCGCCGTACGCTCCATGATCGTCGCGGCGGCCGAGGACGAGCGCAGCGAACTGCGCCTGCGCGTCCGGGCCTCCCTGCTGTCCCTCGGCGCGCGCATGTCCTCCGACGCCGGGGTACAGGGCAAGGTCGACGGCTGGGTGGAGGGCGCCGCGGTGTACGTGGTGACCACCTACCGCCAGGAGATCACGTCCCTGATCACGGACACGGTGGCCGGCTGGGACGCGGAACACACGACGCGCAAGATCGAGGCCCACATCGGCCGCGACCTGCAGTTCATCAGGATCAACGGCACGGTGGTGGGGTCGCTGGCGGGGCTGGCGATCTACACGGTGGCGCGGATGCTGGGGGCGTAGGACAGCGGACCGCGGGCACGCCTGCCGCCCGGGGCGGCGCGGGCGGCACCCCCCAAGTGCCGGGCCGCGCACCCCCGTTCGGCCACCGCGGCGCCGGGCGACCGGACCGCGCCGGTGCCGGAACGTGCCGGGCGCCGGCAAGGGCATGACACGTCCACCTCAAGGGCACCCGTCCCCCACTTTCGCCCGCTGAGGAGGGAGCCCATGAGCAGTTCGGCCGCAGCCGCCCCCGCAGAACCAGGCCGCACGATCACCACCGCCATCCCCGCCCGCCTCGACCGCCTGCCCTGGTCCCGCTGGCACTGGTCGGTCGTCATCGGCCTGGGCACCGTATGGATCCTGGACGGCCTGGAGGTCACGGTCGTCGGCAACATCGCGGGCCGCCTGTCCGAGCCCGGCAGCGGACTGCCGATCACCTCGGGCCAGGTCACCGGCCTGGCCGCCGCGCTCTATGTGGGCGGCGCCTGCCTGGGCGCCCTGTTCTGGGGCCGGCTGACCGACAAGTTCGGCCGCAAGAACCTGTTCATGATCACGCTGGCGGTGTACCTCGCGGCCACCGCCCTGACCGCCCTGTCCTTCGACACCTGGTGGTTCTTTCTCTGCCGCTTCCTCACCGGCTTCGGCATCGGCGGCGAGTACGCGGCGATCAACTCCGCGATCGACGAGCTGATCCCGGCCGAGTACCGGGGTCGCGTCGACCTGATGATCAACGGCAGCTTCTGGCTGGGCGCGGTCGGCGGTTCGCTGCTGTCGATCGTCGCGCTGAACGAGTCCGTGCTGCCCAAGGACGTGGGCTGGCGGCTGACGTTTGCCCTGGGTGCCGTCCTCGCGCTGGTCATCCTGCTCGTACGGCGGCACGTCCCGGAGAGCCCGCGCTGGCTGCTGATCCACGGCCGCGACGACGAGGCGGAACGGATCGTGTCCACCATCGAACGGCAGGTCGAGGCGGAGCGGGGCGAGCCGCTGCCGCGCCCGCAGGGCGAGATCACGATCCACCAGCGCAAGAGCGTGACGTTCCTGGAGATCGGCCGCACGGTGTTCTCCAAGTACCGCAGGCGCGCGATCCTCGGCTTCGCCCTCTTCATCGGCCAGGCGTTCCTCTACAACGCCATCACCTTCGGCTTCGGCGCGATCCTGACCAAGTTCTTCGACGTGCCGACCGGCAGCACCGGCTACTACTTCGCCGTCATCGCCCTCGGCAACTTCTGCGGCCCGCTGCTGCTGGGCAAGCTGTTCGACACGGTGGGCCGCCGGGTGATGATCTCCTCGACGTACCTGCTGTCCGGGCTGCTGCTGTTCGGCACGGCCTGGCTGTTCGACCGCGGCTCGCTGAGCGCCGCGACCCTGACGGCGTGCTGGTGCGCGGTGCTGTTCTTCGCGTCGGCCGGCGCGTCCAGCGCGTACCTCACGGTCTCCGAGGTGTTCCCGATGGAGACGCGCGCCATGTCGATCGCCTTCTTCTACGCCCTCGGCACCGCGGCGGGCGGCATCAGCGGGCCCCTGCTGTTCGCCGACCTCACCGGTACGGGCAAGGTCGGCGACACGGTGCTCGCGTTCCAGATCGGCGCGGCGCTGATGTGCGCGGCCGGTCTGATGGCGGCGGCGCTGGCGGTGAAGGCGGAACGCCGGTCGCTGGAGGACATCGCCATGCCCCTGACCGCGACGGCGAAGCAGACGGCGTCCACGGGCTCGCGCCACGCGACGGCCTGATCCCCAGGCCGCCCTTCCGGGTGGGGCGGCCGGACCCCTCTCCGGCGGGGCGGCCGGGCCGTACGCCCGTATCGCGCGCGGGAGGCGGTACGCCGGGCGCGTCGGCCGGCGAGACGGAGGCGGTGCCTCGGCTTCACCGACCGGCGTCCCGGGGCGGTGCGCCGGGGACCTCGTCCGGCGAGACGGGGTGGTGCGCCGGGCACGCCGGTCGGCGGACCGGAGGTGCGCGTGTGGCCTGGCCGGCCGGTGGTCCGGAGGCGGGCCTGGGGTCTCGCTGGTCGGCGGTCGGAGGCGGGCGTAGGGCCTCGCTGGTCGGCGGCGGGAGGCGCGCCTGGGGTCCCGCCGGTCGGCGGCCCGGAGGCCGTGCGTCAGTCGCGCCGGTCGGCGCGGCGGGGCGGTGCTTCGGGCGTGACGGTCGGCGTCCCGTAGGGATGTCTCAGCCGTGTCGGCCGACAGGACGGAGGCCGTGCCTCAGCCGCGTGGGCCGGCGAGGCGGAGGCGGGCCTGGGACCTCACCGATTGGGCGGCCCCGAGGCCCCGAGGCCTCGCTTCAGTCGCGCCGGTCGGCGCGGCGGGGCGGTGCTTAGGGCACGCGAGGGCCGGCGTCCCGAAGGGATGCCTCAGCCGTGCCGGTCGGCGACCGCCCACGAGGCGAGTGCCACGGCGCCCGCGACCGAGAAGACGGCGGGCCAGGCGCCGACCTTCTTGGCGAGCGGGTGCGACCCGGCGAACGCGGCGACGTACGCCGCCGACAGCGCACCCGCGGCCGGGCCGCCCGCCCGCTGCCGCCACTGCCGCGCGGCTGCCGTCCCGGCGGCGGCGAGCACGACCCCGCCGAGCTGCCGCTTCCCGGTCCAGCGGGCCACGCCGTACCCGCCGACGAGACCGCCCGCGGCGACCACCGCGCTGGGAACCTTCGCCATGTCTGCCTCCTGGGACTGCTGTTGCGGTGAGGGGAGTCTGCACAAGTCTCTCGAAGTCCTGCCGACCGGGATTGACCGGCCCCCGACTTGAGTCGCCTCTTGTCAATTTTCCTCGCTCCGAGCTATATAAATAAGGCAGAAGCCGAGGGCATCGCACAGGACGCCTCAAGAAGGGAGTGAGACTGTGATGCTCATGCGCACCGACCCCTTCCGCGAACTCGACCGACTCGCGCAGCAGGTCTTCGACTCGGCACGTCCGGCCGCGATGGCCATGGACGCCTACCGTTCCGGGGACGACTTCGTCGTCCACTTCGACCTCCCGGGCGTCGACCCCGAGTCGATCGAGCTGGACGTCGAGCGCAACGTCCTGAACGTCCGTGCCGAGCGCACGTGGCCCGCCCCCGAGGGCGCGGAGACGATCGCCGCCGAGCGGCCCACGGGCACGTTCACCCGCCAGCTGTTCCTCGGCGACACCCTCGACACGGAACGCATCGACGCCTCGTACGACGCGGGCGTACTGACGCTGCGCATCCCCGTGGCCGAGCAGGCCAAGCCGCGCCGCATCCGGATCAGCGGCGGCAGCAGCCCCAAGCAGCTGAGCGGATGAGCAACCGCGGCGCCGAGCGTCCGACTCGCCGAACGCCGAAGTCGCCGAGCGCCGCCCGAGTCGCCGAGCGGTTGAGTGTCCGACTCGTGTGAGTGATGTTCCGCGGGCCAGGTACCCGGTGCCCGGCCCGCGGACGCGAGCCCCCTTCCGGCCCCAGGAGGAACCCGGTCATGAGTGCCACGACGGTGCCGAGCGTGACGGTGCCGACCAGCATGGTGAGCCACAGGACGACGACGGAGACGCTGACGAAACCGGTCACCTCGGCGGGAACGCCCACCACACGCCCCTCACCCCCGCGCACGCCGGCCGAGCACACCGCGACGGCGACCGCGACGGTGAGCCCGACCGCGACGGCCACTCCGATCGCCACGGCGACCGTCACGGCAATGAGAACGCCGGCCCCCCGCCCCGCCTCCGAGGCCAAGACCGAGGCCGAGGCCTTCAGATGGTCGGACCTGATCGCCGAGGTCCAGGAGGCCGGCCAGTACCCGACGGCGGCGGAGGCGGAACGCGTCACCCGTATCGTGCTGTCGGCCCTCGGCGGTCACGTCGTGGGAGACGAACGCGTCGACCTCGCCCGCGCCCTCCCGGAGGAGGCGGCGCGGGTGATCGCGTCCCAGATCCCGGCCACGCGCCGGCTGACGGCGGCGGAGTTCGTGGACTCGGTGGCCGCGCGCATCGAGGGAGCGACCCCGGCCACGGCCCGCTGGGACGTCAGCTCCGTCCTGAGCGTCCTGCCGCCCCTGGTGGGTGACTCCCTCACCACCCGGATCCTCGCCCAGCTCCCGCCGGGCTACGCGCTGCTGTTCGGCAGGGCGGACCTCAGCCCAACGGCGTAACGCGCCGGCACGGGCCGCCGGGCAGGAGACCGGCGAGCCCGCGCACCCACGCTCCCCAAGGACGCTGCGGCCCATCGCCCTGTCGCCCGTACCGCGGCCCCATGGCCCCGGTGCCACGGTGACACGGTGATGGGCCGCCGCCCCGTCGCGGACCGGCGATGAGGCGTACCGTATTTCCCGACAGATCCGGAATGCCGAACACGTCGGGGGTACGGATGCTCAAGGTCAGCGTTGTCGTGCCCGTCTACAACGCGGGCAGCTACCTGGACCGCTGCGCCCCGTCCCTCCTCGACCAGACCCTGGGCCGGGACGCGTACGAGGTGATCTACGTCGACGACGGCTCGACCGACGACTCACCCGAGCGCCTGGCCCGCCTGGCGTCCCGTCACCCGCACGTCCGCGTGATCCGCCAGGAGAACTCCGGCTGGCCGGGCAAGCCCCGCAACGTCGGCATCCGCGCGGCCCGCGGCGAGTACGTCCAGTTCGTGGACCAGGACGACGAGTTGACCCCCGAGGCCCTGCAACGCCTCTACGACCTGGCCGTCCGCAACGACTCGGACGTGGTCCTCGGCAAGGTGACCGGCACGATGCAGGGCCCGAGCAGCGTCTTCAAGCGCACGGTGGACCGCTGCACGGTGGCGGACGCCCCGCTCATGGAATCGCTGACCCCGCACAAGATGTTCCGCCGTGAGTTCCTCCTCTCCCACGGCATCGAGTTCCCCGAGGGCCGGGTGCGCCTGGAGGACCAGCTGTTCATGGCCAGGGCGTACGTACGGGCCAAGTGCGTGTCGATCCTCGGCGACCACCCCTGCTACGTGTGGAACCGCCGCGAGGACGGCGGCAACAGCAGCGCGGGCGCGACCCCGCCGGAGACGTACTACGGCCATCTGCGCGCCGTGGTGGACGCCATCAAGGAGGGCACGGACCCGGGGCCCCTCCAGGACCACCTGCTGCGCCGCTCGTACCGCGTCGAGCTCCTGCGCCCGGTCAGCGAGCCGCGCATCCTCCAGCGCACGGGCGCATCCCTGCTGCGCTACTTCGAGACGGTGCGCCGCATGGCCCTGGAGGCGTACCCGCCGGGCGTGCGGGAGGGCCTCCCGGCGATCACACGGCTGCGGGCCAAGCTCCTGGAGGAGGGCAACCTGGACTCCCTCCTCGAACTGGCCACCAGGGTGCGGCAGATCAAGCCCGAGGTGACGGTCGAGGACGCCCGCTGGCACGAGGGCAGACTCCTGATCACCACCAAGGTCGGCATGCTCCGCCCCGACGGCGGCCCGCTGACCCTCGTGGACCACTACGGCCGCCTGCTCCTCGACCCCGACCTGCTGGCCGGCATCAAGGGCGCCGAGGACTGGGAGGCCCCGCACCCCCTGGCCTACGCCCACGGAGAACTGGTCGCCCACGACACGGCCCGCGACGAGTGGTGGTTCCCGCCCGGCGACCTGACGCCGCGCGTGGAATCCCTGGGCGGGGGCCGCCACCGGGTGTTCGTCACCGGGCGGACGACGCTGGACCCGCAGGCGCTGCGGGGCGGCACCCCCATGCCCCCCGGCACCCACCTGCTGTGGTGCTACGCCCAGCTCCTCGGCGTGGGCCGCAGACCCCGCCTGATGGCCCCGGCCCGCCCGCACATCCCCGCGGCGACACCGGGCACCCCGCCGCGCCTCGTCGTCCCGGCCTGGACGACCCGCGAAGCCCAACTCCGCCTGGCGGTGTCCCCACCGGGCCGAACGACCTTCGCCAGACGAGCCCTCCTGCACGCCACGTCCTCCCCCCGGGTCCGCACGGCAGCACGCGACACCCTGAAGCGTCTCCCACCGGGGGTGCGCCGGCGAGCACGGACGGTGGTGCGGAGGGCGGACCCTTGGTCGGGGAACAGCCCCGACTGACGTGCGGCGATCGACTCAAACTTTGCTCCGGGAAGAATGACGCCCAAGAGGAAGCTGCTCATTGAGCGGGGCAGGGCAGGGGAGATCAGGCTTAGAGCGGTTGGGAGAACACGTCACCACCGCCACTGACAGGTATGCGGGACGTTCAAGATAGAAACCAACGGATACGTCGCCACCCGAATTCAGCCTGTCAAGGGCAGAATCCACGAGGGTCGTCAACTCAGTTGTGCCGCGCCCCCAACTCGAAGCAAACCGAGGTGCGTACTCGGCCAGCTGCGCCCGCAGCCAGGTCGCCGCTTCCCTGGTCTGGTCCCAGGTGTCGCGTACCAGAGACCGTGGCTTGACGAGCCAGTACGCCGTTTCCAGCGGCGGAAGGTCGGCGGTGACGAACGCCGCAGCGACCTCCCGGTAGCGCTGGATCAACTCAGGTTTGCTCCCGGCCGGGGGTGGCTCGGGATGCGGCGGTCGTCGTAGGGCTTCGTCGTCGAAGCGTTCCTTGGGACCGACCCACAGATAGCCGTGGTGGTGCACCGCTTTCGCCTTTGTGTCGCACCTGGAAGGACCAGTCGGCCCCGGCCCAGCACAGGTGGCCGGGACCGACTGAGGGCGGGGAATGTCAGACCGATAGCCCGAACCGCGCTGGTTCGATACCGGCCACCATCAGCTCCTCCGTGGTGAACCGCAGCGGCTCCGCTTCGGGCCGTTTGCTGTCACCGAGCGCCCAGGCGTCCTCGCCGATACGCGCAAGGGTCACGCAACCTTCGGTGCAGGGGCCTCCGCAGGCCTTCACGAATGAGGCCTCGGAGATGTCGAGTCCGTACAGGTTGGATCCATCCAGCATTGCTGCACCCTTCTGTTCAGCTAACGCGGCCATCACTGCGGAAGGATCTGCCCAGCCCGGCATTTATCCTTGCCGCCTTGCTTCCGCACCCATGATCTACCGCTTTGAAGGTGCCGCAGAAGATTATTCCTGTTGATTACTAAAGATCACGATAGAAGCTTGCCCATTCCTGAAGGAGAATCCTTCCCTCACCCTCGAACTGGGCCTTTAGCTCGTACTGCTCGAAAACATCTAGATGCTCAGCGATGTCGCGGGCATCGCTAAAGACTGTGCGCCCGGTGAACGTCTCCACAGTTACTAGCCTTTTATCGTAGACAGTGAAGGTGTTCATGGGGCCGCGGCTTATGGCCGTGCCGATCGGTACGACCCCTATTCGCACGTTGGACAGGTGTGAAAGGGAGACTAGACGGTCAATCTGCACGGCCATCGCTGGCGGAGGGACCACGGCCCATCTAGCGGCCTGTTCCGTGATCAGGAACGTGAATTTCTTCGTCGCGTCGTATAGCACCGCCTGCCGTTCCAGCTTCCGCGTCACTGCCTGCGTTACATCTCCAGGCGAGTATTCAAGGCTTGCGCGGATGTACTCAGGAGTGGCCAACAAGCCTGTGATCATCGCAGGCAGGAAGTACCGCAGCTCGTTGGCCTCGGCCTCTAGACCTGCCAGCTCTGCCTGGCGCTTCTCCAGGCCACGGCGCCATGACGCACGGATGGGCTGCCATTCGGTGTTGGCTGCCCTTGCCAGAGCCGTAACTTCGGCCACCAGTTGCTGAGGAGCATTGAGTGCCCGCAAGATGAGTTCGACATCGACCAGGCTTGGCGTGATCTCCGCAGTTTCGATTTTACTGATTTTCGATTGAGACACATTGCAACGTCCAGCGAGCCGGACTTGGGATAGTCCGGCTCGCTTGCGCAGTGTTCTCAACGTCTCAGCCAGGTCTGCTTTGGAGTGCCCTAGCTGCTGAGGGTCAAAGGTCAAGGCCCTTCACGTACTCCTCGAAGGGCACTGATTCAGCCAAGGCGATACGCTGGTATTTCCGGAACGGTTCGGGATCGCCGGTGTATACCTCCCGGCCGATCTGAGTCCCGTCCGGTTCATAGCGCATGAGCACGATGCGGGAGCGATCGAACATCCAGAAGTCCTCAACGCCCCGAAGGGGATTGGGCCGGTTGGTCACGTCAAGGATTCGGACGGATTCCCCAGCCTCGACGTTGTGGCGGTAGTGCTCGAACTCGAAGCGGAGATAATCCGACAGAGGCTGAGTAACGATGTGCACGCGGCCCACATGTCGCCCGCCAGCCACGTATGCCTTGACTCGGTCAAACCAAGGCTGCGTTGCCTCACGCGTGACCGCCTCCCCAGCCAGGAAACGGGCTATGGCCTCTGACTCCTGAGGCACGCGGTACACAGGCAAGGTCTCCAGACGCCACGCCTCCAGCTGCATAGCATCGAATGCCCTGCGCCAGGCGTCACCAGCCAAGAGCACGAACAGCCTCCCGCAGAGTCGCCTCCGGGATCTCCACGAGCGCTTCTCCGCCGGGCGGGGCGAATGCACTCGACGCGCTCCCTTGGATCACGAATGAACCGGACGGCGTCCGGTAGACGTTGGGGCAGTCATCGCCCCCGCATTCGCCGTTCCCGTTGCCGGTCAACCGGGTCAGCTCCTCACGCGGCATGGTTCCCCCTCCAGGTCGGGCAGACGCCCTGCCTGCCTCGGAGACGACGCTAGAGGGTTGGCCGCAGGGCATCTATGACATCTAAGAGATATTCCGGAAGTGGGGTAGTCGATCTTGCAGGCGCCTCCTGCAGCGGGACCGGACCTGCCACCAGCGCCAGGCCCAGTGCCGCACACGTCGGCAACATCGCCGAGAACGCGAACGGCGTCCCTCGCTGCACTGCCTGTCGGCGAGGGCAGCAGTTTCACGTGGCCACGTGTGCTAGGAGGGCAAGTGGCTAGTGCTTGGGGTGACCAGCCGCACTGCGCCCCAAGCCATCTATCAGCGCCGCCCAGGCCTTGCCTGTGACAGCCAGCGTCGCACCGTCTCTGCACTTTGAGTCGCGGACCCAGACGCCGGTGTCGTGGCGGGCGCACTCCACACACTCAGTCGCGTTGGCGCCGCTGTAAGAGGACTTGAACCAAGCAGGCTCGGACGCTGCCCTGGTCTCTTTGCTGGTCATCTAGAGCTCCTTGCATGCACGGTGGATCACGGCGGATGAAGCCTCCATGTCCAACGCTTGTGCGCGGAGGTACTCGAACGCAAGTCTGTACCGCTCCAGTTCCTCCTCCTTCTCAAGGAAGAGGGAGCCGGTGTGAAAGTCGACGTAGACCACATCCAGGGCCGGCTCCGTGCCGCCGATGATGACGAAGCTTCCGAGAGCGGCGGCGTGTGCTCCCTGGGAGAAGGGCAGAACCTGGAGCGTTACGTGAGGGGACTCGTTTGCTTCAAGGAGCCGGTTGAGCTGTTCCTTCATGATCCGCGGTGAGCCGACGACCCGGCGGATAACGGACTCATCGAGGATCGCCCACAGCCGCAAGGGCTTCGGGCGGTTCAGGATCTCCTGCCGTTTCATGCGGATGTCGACCAGCCGCTCGATCTCCTCCGCTTCCAGCGGCACCTCGTTGGCCTTCTGGAGGGCGGTGCTGTAGGCACGGGTCTGGAGCAGTCCTGGTACGTAGACGCAGGAGAAGTGGCTTTCCCGCACCGCATCGTCTTCGAGCGTGAGGAGCAGGTTCATGCTTTCGGGGATCGAGTCGGCGAAGGAACTCCACCAGCCCTGCTGCTTGGCGTCCTTGGCGAGCCGGACAACGGCCTGGCGTTCAGCCTCGGTTGCTCCGTACTCACGGCACAGGGCGTCCACGACGATCCACTTGACCGGCCCTGACTGTGTCTCGTACCTGCTGACGGTCGCCTTGGACACGCCGACCAGCCGGCCCGCCTCCTCAAGAGTCAACCCTTTGCGAGCGCGCAACTTGCGCATTGTCGCGCCCAGTTGACGGCGGCGGGTGGTGGTGCGCTCGGACATGGGACTCCTTCGCCGTACGCCGGGCGGCAGGTACCCGGCAGACCGTGATCAGGCTAGGCGCCCGCCCAGTCAGCCCTCTATCGGATTCACTCGATGGATTCGCGTGAGAAGTTACACAGTGAGATTTCTCTGTGTCATGCTGCTCTCACGGATGGCTACGCAGCGCAGTCGTATGGACACGGCGGCGCACAACAGAAGCGTGGCCTGGGAGGGAGGAACGGTCTTTGACCGGCTACGACGTCACCGAACCCCGGCTCCGCTGCGTGCTGCCTTTCGAGGCGGTGCCGGCAGAAGTCGGCCTGCTGCGGAGAGCCGCGGCGAAGCAGCTCCGTCGGTGGGGCATGCCCAGGGCAACGGACGAAGCGGAGCTCCTGGTAACCGAGTTGGCCACGAACGTCGTGAAGCACGTGGGCGAAGGAGCGGCAGCAACACTAATCCTCGAACGGCGAGGCCCGCGACTCCGGCTCGAAGTCCACGACAAGAGCCAGGAGACACCATCCATCAAAGTAGTCTGCTGCGACCACGAGTGCGGCCGTGGCCTTCACTTGATCGCCTCGCTGGCCGCGGACTGGGGAACCGTCCTGACTGCGGCAGGCAAGGCTGTGTGGTGCGAAATCGCGATCAGCGAGGGGCGGGCCTGCCGGCGAGTCGAACGGGCTGCCGATGCTCTTGAGGGCTACCAGGCAGCCAATGGCGGTATTGCTTTGCGCGGGCCCGCGGGGGACGCGGGGCTTCGGGAATCAGCCGTGGAACTGATCGCGGACCTGCTGCACTGGTCTGCCGCTCGCGGACACGACCCGGATGCCATGCTCGACCGCGCCCAGATGCACTACGAAGCGGAGGCGAACGCCGCCTAGCGAGAGTAATCGTCAAGACCTGTGGATGGGGCGGGATGTCGTCTCGCGTCGCGCCGTGGTCGCGTCGAGGGGAGCTTCGTCATCACTCGACAGACCCGTGCCGTGGCCGCCTCAGGCGAAGTTTGCTGCGGTGATGCCGTCGGGATGTCCGGAGGGTCGCTCCATCACTCGATCCGGTAACCATCCGGGTCCGTGAGCCATGACGTCTTCGGGCCGTGAGGGTCGCCCGGGTACTGGAGAAGTTCGGTCCCCAGGCCGGCTTCGGTCAGCGTTTCCAGGGTGGTGGCGAGCGTTTCCACCGTCCTGGCCTCCATCTCGCTCCGCGAAACCGGGATCCGGCGTTTCCTGATCCCCCGACGGGGCGGGAATGCCACAAGGAAGACTTCAGCAACCGGCAAACTCATGGGCCCGGCCCGCCGGCCCTGCTGCCGGGCCTCCGAGGGGGTAGGAGTCGTGGCCGCCGATCCGGAACACCGAGCACTTGACCGGGGCGCCGTCGACGACTGGTACGCGGCAGGGCGGCCCGATACCGATTCCGTGCGGGTGCGCGTCAGCGCAAGGGCGCAGACGTACTGGATCGAGAGCGTGCCGGTCCTGCGGTGGCGTCATTCCCCTGTTTGAGAGTGCGCCCCTCAGAAGTATCAGTTCCGAGCGACGCGTCCCTCGTCAGCCGCGAAGGAACGAATGGATCGCCGCGGCGATTGCCTTGCCGAGCGGGATCGGTACGGCATTGCCGATCTGTGTGGCAATTTCGGTCTTCGAACCGCACCAGCGGAAGTCGAGGGGGAATCCCTGGATTCGCGCCGCCTCGAAATGAGTGATAGGGCGGTCCTCGGAGGGGTGGAGGTATCGACCCTTCTCGGGCTTGTAGAACTCGGTCCGAATGGTGACCGACGGCTCACCCGTGCGAAGACGGCCCATGACGTCGCCGGTTCCGGTGTTGTGATTGTCCCAACTCCTGGTCGAAAGATAGACGACCGGCGTTCCCACACCCGCCGGCTTCTCCTCCGAAAAAAGATGAATCACACCGAAGTCGTCCACGGTGAACCACTTGCCGCGCAGGTCCTTCCGGTTTCCGCCCGGCGGGATGGCGCGGTACCGAGCGATCGACAGTGGCTCGGGGTTGCGGCCGAAGTGAAGGTCGTTCGTGGTGAATATGCCCGAGATCACTCTGTTCACCTCGGGGACGAACTCCTTGGTGTCCGGAAGGTCCGTACCGTTTATGGCCCGCTTCGAGGACTCGGCGAAGATGTCATCGACCGCGTTCCAGTACGAGACGTCCGCATCCATTCCTTCCAGTGGTTGGGCAGGCGGCGTATGAACGTTTCTGGGGCGTCGGACGTGGGTTCTCGCCGGATAAGTCATCGTGCGCCCGTTCTCGATGTCGCGCCGAACGCCGATGACGATGGCTCTACGGCGGGCCTGGTTGGCGCCGTAGTCGGCGGAGTTGAGAAGGTAGCGCTTGGCTCTCTCCTCCGGTGTGTCCGTCGGCTGATGACCCGGCGGGTCGACCAGACGGTAGTCCGCAAGCTTTCCCCCCGTTCGCACCTCCTTCAAAAGGTTCTTGAACTCGTCCGACTTGAGGAAGCGATCGACATTCTCGATGACGAAGACCTTGGGGCGAACTTCGGCGACGATCCGAACGTATTCCTCCCACAGGCGGTTTCGCTCGCTGCCCTTCCTGTCACGGTTCAGGGCGGAAAAACCCTGGCACGGTGGACCGCCGACCACCACGTCGGCGTGGAGGGCCTCCGGAGTCGGCCTCCATGCCTCGATGTCACCCACGTGGACACGGGCCGCCGGTACCCGATCGTCGCTGCGGAGATCCCCGAAGTTCACTGCGTACGTGGCAGCCGCCGCCTCGTTGTGTTCCACGGCGGCGATGCTGTGAAAGACAGGCCCGTCGGTGGCGGCGTCGGCGCCCGCCGGGCGGAACTCGTGAAAGCCCTGTGTGAAGCCCCCGCATCCGCTGAAAAGATCTACGACGGTGATGGGATCGGGGGCAACGGGACGGGGCGTACGCATGGAGAGATCTTAGCTGCGCAGAGCGGTTGCGAGTGCCTCCCCGACGGCAGTCGCGAGAGGCGGCGGCATGGCGTGGCCCACCTGGCGATACTTGGAGGTCTTGCCGCCCGCGAACTGCCAGTCGGACGGAAATGCCTGAATCGCAGCCGCCTGTTCCACGGTCAGCTTCGGGTGTTCGTCCACGGGGAAATCGGCGCCGGGGGGCTCGTCCCCCAGGCTGTTGCCGTTCACACAGAGGGAGGCCCAAGCCCGTTTGCTGCCGGTGGGCCCGAGGTCGGCGCCCCCACGCCGGTCCGAGCCGCCAACGAGCGCCGGAGCCACGCGATCGGCGTTGTTGATCCACTGCTCCGCACCCGGCCACCCTCGGGACGCCATCGAGGGACCGAGAACCTCGCCCACGGTCGGTGGTGGATCGCCGTTGGGGGTCGGCCATGTGAACGCCTGGAAATGCGGAGCCCGCAGAGATACCAGAAATCCACTGCTGCGGTTTTGTGGAACGCCGAAGTCGGCAGCGTTCAGAACCTTCCAACTGGTGTGGAATCCGGCTCGGCTCAATGCGGCCTCGATCCACGCCCTGTCCGCTTCGAAGGCCGGGCTCTCGACGAGGTCGGGAACGTTCTCGATGAGCAGTGCCTTCGGCACGACGTCGCAGGCCAGGCCGATCACCGCGCGCAGCACCATGCGCTCGGTGGCGTCCTCGGGTCGGGCGATGGTGGCGAGTGATTTCACGCGTGGCAACCCGGCACTGACGAGGTCGACGCCCACCACGTCCGGACGCATGCCCACCTCGAAATCCTGTACGTCGATGCAAATGACATCCCAGGCGGGGCGGTTCCGATCAATGGTGAAGCAGGCATCCGCCTTGCTGTCGATCAGCAGCACGGGATCGAACCCGGCTCGCTCCAACCCGAGGGCCTGTCCGCCGGCGCCGGCGCACACTTCGAGAGAGGTGAAGCGGCGGGGGGATCCCGACGACTTCGGGGCTGGTCCGGGGGCGGACATGTCGCCCGCGGAGGAGACGGGTCCTGTCGAGGGCGTCGGGACCCGAGCGCCGACAGCGGAGGGCGGCGGCTGCGCGGGGACCTCCCGCTGGGCGTCGACGGACTCCTTCGCCACGGAGCGCAGTTCGTCGTGCAGGGCCTGCTCGTCGATGCCGTCGAACAGGACGAAGGGAGCGAGCCGCAGGAGCCGCTTCAGGAAATCAGTGAGCGTGCGACGCTCGTTCAATCCCCTCAGATCCAGGTCGTTCCAGACGCGCAGAATGGCACGAACCAGGTGAGGGCTGCCGCCGAGCGCCGCCCGTCTTGCGTAGATCTGGTCGAAGGCGCCCTCGCCGAGAATTTCGAGCGCCTGGTACGGGTCCGGCTCACCGGGATCGCGCACGAGTTGCGCACGCCACCACAGCCTGCCGAAGACATGGCGGGTGAGGTCGGTGCCGAGGATTCGATCCTTGGGTGGCCGGGGGTAGCGCCAGAACGCGACGTCCGGCAAAAGGATCAGGGCGAGGAATGCCCACACGTCCCGCGAAGCTGCCTCGGCGGGCACGACGCCCATTTCCGCGTGCAGCATGGCGGCCAGCCGCAGGTCGAATTCGGCGTTGCGGGAACGATCGGAATCGTCCGGGAATCCCGACTGTTTGGCGAGGTCGACGACTGCTTCCCGAAGTTCGCTGAGGCGGGACCGGTCGATTCGGTCGCCGCCGGTGGCGACGTACACCGAGGAGTCATGAGCGAAAGCCACGCGTCGGGTGAGTTCATCGACGCTCAGCGTCCTGTACTCCTCGAAGAGCGGTCGTGCCTGGTCGGCGAGCAGCCGCGGGTAGAGGAAGCTCATGCTGACACCTCGAAGATCTTCACGGCCGCCTGGAGGTCGGATGCGAACAGCACGGGGGACTGGCTGTGCCGCAGACGGACGTCGGTGATCGACTGATCGGGGAAGAGCTGGTCGAACAGGGCGAGCAGCGTGGCGCCCAGGGACCCCTCGGGAAAGTCGGCGTCCTCGGCGAAGTCGTCGTGCGCCAAGGCGTGTTCGATCAGAATGCGGGCGGCGTCGGCGTAGACCGCGGACAGGACGACGCGGTCGGCGGGACGTGGGGCGGCGGCGTTCTGAAAGGCCGTGGCGGTGACGGTGTTGCGCTCGTTGACGAGGAGCAGCAGGGCGCCCATGGTCGCGCTTTCGAGACCCCCGCTGATCTGCAGGTGCCAGGCAGCCCCGTCGGGGAATGATGTCCGAGAGAAGTCGATCACTGCCATGGGGAACTGGGGAGCGTCTCCCTGCAGACGCAGGCTTTCGCGGTCGCTCCACAGCACCGAGCCCGCCCGCCAGGGCGCGGACGGGCGCGCGTCGCTCCTGCGCTCGGCGAGCAGCAGGGCGGTGTCGAGGAGCAGGAGTCCACCGAGATCGGCGCCGGGCAGACGGAAGTCGAACTGTACGGCTGCCTCACCGGCTTCGGTCAGCCTGACACGTTGGGCGGGGCCGCTCAGGTTGGAACCCGTGGCCGTCCACACGGCGGACAGCACGAGTGCCGCACCCGTCGGAAGGCCCGACTCCCGCCGAGCCCGGTCGAGATCGACTCGGACTGCTCTGCGCACGTGCACATCCATGTGGTAGTCCCAGTCCGGAAGCGCCTCGGGAAGAGCGAGTTCGCCGTCCTCGACGACCAAACGCCAGGGCTCCGCGGTGACGACGTCCTCACGCGGAACGCGGTACGGAAGAACGCGCCGAGTCACGAGGTGCTCACCGCCTCGACCTTGATTCCGAGTTCGGTCATGGTGTCGGGCGCCGGCCGGACCAGCGCCCGCCACAGGCTCTCGCCGCCCTCGATCACGTACGGATCACCGTCGTGCACGCGCCCCGCGTCGTCCTCCCAGCCGACCAGTTCGGGCACGGCCGCCCCGATGGGCGGATCCGTCTCCCGTCCGCCTGTGCCGGGCAGGGTGACGGCGAGGTCGATGCAGACCCGCTGGGGGCCGGGTACGGGGAGGCGGAATTCCTGGACGAGCACGGTGGTCTCACCGCGTTCGTCGTAGTACGGGTCCCCGACGTACTGCACCCGAGGGCGTCTGCGCGGGGATGCGGAACCGTCGCTGCCAGAGGAGAAGCCGGTGTCCCCGTCACTCCCGGACCGGTGGTCGTCACCGCGTCGGGCCTGCGTGCGCCCGCCCTTCGGGGTCCGACGGCTGTCCTCCTCGTCGTTCCTGCCGGGGCGCCTGGCGGTGCTGCCGGGCTTGGAGTAGTCGGTCGCCCCACCGATTCCCCAGGCGCCGCCGACGAGTCCGGAGAACATCGAACTGGCCGCTCCCAGAGCGATGTTGCCAGCACCGGTGCGTGCACCACCACCGAGGGACAGAAGACCGTTCAGTGCCTCGTCGATACGACGGAACGTGGTCTGTACGTAGGTGCTCTCGGGCCGGTCCAGCGAATGCGGGTTCCAGGCGTCGTGCGTGGGCGGCTCCGCCTTGGCGTAGACGTCGTCCATTGCCTCGTCGGCCCGGAACACACCGGCGTAACCTTGGTGGACCGTCGGAGGCTTCGGCCCGGGGCGGTAGGTGACGACGAGTTCCGCCGGGCGCATGAGGCACACGTGATGGATCAGGTCCTCGATGTTCAGCATGCGCTGGGCGCGGTTGCTCTCCAAGGGGGGCACGATGCGCTTCACGAGTCCCAGGCGCCCCAGGTGCTTTTTGGGGTTCCGGCACGCCAGGTCCCGTCCGTCGGCGCCCTTCATGGCCTCGTAGGCCGCGACGAACATGTTGAGGGGGTGGCTCGTGCGCGGGTCGGGGACGTCGTGTCGGACGCCGTCGCACGTGACGGTGAAGCGCATGGCGGGAGGAACGCCGTCCGCAGAGATCATCTTCGGCCACAGGTGCCAGGCCACGGTGTCGGCGAGGTAGTCGGCCGCGGCGTGCGGCTCCATCTCGTCGAGATTCGGGTCGACGACGACAACGGTGGTTCCCGTCTCGTCGGGGGCGAAGGGCCGCAGTCCGAGGCGCTGGGCCACCGCTTCGGCCTGCTGCCCGACGAGCGGTTCGACAACGCCATCGCAGAAGTCGCCCCACCAGTGGCGGCCCGTGTAACGGCGTTTCCCTCCCGGCTCGACTGCCATGTAACTGCCCCAGAGGGTGCATCCGATGAGGCGCGTCTCGTGGCCCCCGTCGGGGGTGCGGCAGCGGGAGTGCACCAACACGGTTCCGCACTGGGACAGCAGGTAGAAGATGCCTTTGCCGAATCCGTAGGTGCCACCGCCGAGTGCCGTGTCCCGGGGTTCGCCGATGTTCCGTATGAACGAGACGAAGTCCCGCTCCGGGCCCACGGCCTCGTTGGCGCGTGTCGGACCGCCGAGCCCTCTCGTCCCCCGGTCGGACACCGACAGGACGCGGATGTTCCCTCGCCTGAGCGTTTCGCGGAGTGGGAAGTCGTCAGTCCTGGCCGGGGCACCGCTCTGGAGCAGCGTGCGCCAGACGGCAGAATGCGCGGGGCCGACGGTCCACATGTCGATGCGGTAGTCGACCGGCTCGCAGGAGTCCGGGAGCCGGGCGTCCCAGCTGTTCTGGGCGGACTCCCGGACCAGGATGGTGAGCAGGTCCAGTTCCGGGCGTCCGAGCTGGTTGCGGATGCCCTCGGCCGCGCTCGCGCCTTCCGGGGGATAGGGCTGGGAGTACCAGCGAGGCTCGGTCACGGGGACTCCTGGAGCATGTGGTCGATCGTCCGCGCGATCTCGTCGGAGGTCAGCGCGGCGGGGCTGTCGCCGGACAGATCGACGGTGTACTCGACGTCGAATATCGAGACGGGGAGACCGGCGGACACAAGGGCTTCTCCGGTCAGTCCGGGGAAGCCGGGGCCAACCTCGTACCATCTCTCCTCCGCCACCGCGAAGCGCACGTCGCGGTAGTGTTCGGCTTCGAAACGGCGGTAGCCGCATTCGGCGAGAAGACCGAGCAGGGCGGTCTCGTCGTCGCACATCTCCAAGACCCGCTCGACCTGTTCGACGAAGCCGGTTCCGCCGCTGGTCGCGATGACGCGATGAAGACCGAGCCATACCAGGCAGAGGGTTCCGTCGACCGGGGCCTGGAGCTGGTCCAGGCCGTGTATTCGGGGCCTTCGACCGGTCCGGTCGGTGCCGGCTTTCACCTCGACGGCGGTGGTGCCGTTCGAGAAGTCGTGGCGATGCCCCTTCGGACCGCGCCACAGACGGTGGGCGCTCGGATCCCTGTCCAAAAGTTCGCCCAGGACGACCAGTTCCGCGAACAGGCCGGCGAGCTGCTCGGGTCCCAGTACAGGCCCTTGCGACTGGAACAGCGCCTTCCAACGGTCCAGGACGCGGTACAGGGCCTTGACCGGGTCGCCGGCCGGCTTCCCGACGGTGTCAAGGACGTCCACGCAGAGTGAGGCGAAGACGTCGTTGAGATCCCTGCGCCGACAGGTCAGGTCCGCGTACGTCTGATAGGTGTCCTCGTCCTCCAGGGGCCGCTTGCGCAACTGCAGAGCGGGCCCGTCGAGACCGGTACGAACCTTGCGCCGCGTCTCTATGGGCACCAGGAGATGACGGTGCCCCTCGTGGTCGACGGCGGCGGCCAAGGGGCCCTGCGCGGTCTCCACGGGAAGATGCGACACGCGCAGGCGATGCTCAGCCGTGGTCGGGCGGGCCTCCAACGCCGTCCAGGTCTCCTCGACGACTTTGCGGAACGCCTCGTCGCTCACGCGTCCTCACTTTCGAGAAGACCGCTGATGTCCTCGTCCTCGATGCGCACACCGGACAGATCGGCGGAGATGTACTTCTGCACCGTGCTGTCCCCGTGGCCGGGGTCCGGGAAGACGAGGTAGACGCCGATGACGTGCTCCTCGGCGTCCAAGGGCTTGCGTGCCTTGTGGCCGGGCTCCGGGGCGGAAGTCTTGTCGATCGGATACAGCACCAGCAGCCCTGTGTCGGGAAGTTGTGCACGACGAGCTTCCATGATGGCCTTCTCCCCCAGATTGGCCACGTCTGCGTCCAGATCGACTGCCGCGTCTCGCGTACTGATCAGCCTCTTGATGTCCACTGTGCCGGGGCCCGAGTTGGTGTCCAGCCGGGAACGGACCACGCGGCCGACCGCCACGTTGGGGGCGAAGTAGAAGGGCTCTGCGGCAGGCTTGCCGATGATTGCGACGTTCCACCGGCGCAGTGAGTTCGCCTCGGAGACACGCTTTCGGATGTACGCGGTGATCAGCTCGGGGTCGTTCTCAGGGGAATTCTCGTGGAATCGGTAGGAGCTCAGGAAGTCGGTCACGATGTTGTACGGAACGCCCCTGAAGACGTAACGGCCTTTCGCGGAGCGGTCGTCCACGCCGACGGCGTGGGTGAGGGACGCGGCGACCAGCTTCTTGGCGGCCGTGATGTTTCCGCGCAGCCACTCCGCGTCGGTGTGGAAGTAGTGGGTCTGCACGCTCCTGCCGCCGTACGACGAGGCCGCTGTCACCGCCGAACGCATCTTGGCGGCGGCCGTGACGCGAAGTGCGGGGTGAGTGCGCAGGCGAACGGCGAAGGTGAGCGGCGTCTCGTCCTCGGTCATGTAGACGTCGATGTCGCGGCGCATCTCGGTCTCGACGGTCGCGAGGTGGCGGAACCACTCGGCCAGTTCGTCGGTCATCCAGATCCTCGGCAGGTCCGCGTATCCCTTGCGGAAGCCGAACCAGCGCCCCATCTGCAGCAGCGTGTCGTACGCGGAGACCGCTCGCACGAAGTAGCTGACGGACAGGCCCTCGAGGGTGAGGCCTCGCGAGAGGGTGTTGCCACCCACGGCGATTGCAACCACCGGTCCGTTCTCGTAGTCGAGGCGGTCCTCGCTGCTGGAGTTGTCCATGATGATCCGGCAGTTGCGCAGCACCCCGGGCAGTTCGTCCAACAGTGATTCGAAGGGAACCTTGGTCTCGCCGAAGTCCTCTGCCGGGACGCGGGCAGTCTCCGTGTCCCACAGCGTGCGCAGCCGAGCGAGAACGGCCTGTTCGCCGAGGGACTTGGCGGTTCGCTCCCGCAGACGCTCCAGCGGGCGCCTGAAGCTGTTGTGCACGGACGTGTTCACGCTGGTGTGGATCAGCATGGTGCTGTGGGGGTTGCCTGTCCCGCGAATCCGGCGAGCCGCCGTGACCAGCCAGAAGTACTCGATCGCCTTGCGCAGGGTATCGGTGATGAACGGCTCGAAGCCTTCGACGTCGGCCTTCGTCTCGGGGCGTACGCACGGCACGTCATCAAGCGGAACCGTGCGAATCATGTCGTAGCCGTCATCCACGTCGTCCTCGTGCTCACCGTCCAACGCGTAGCGTCCGAAGAGCACCTCGGTACCGAAGTGTCCCTCCGGCTTGGGCAGGTTGACGATGAAATCCCGCGGATAGAGGTCTTCGGCACTGGGATCGATCAGCAGGTTGGCGAACGGAGACGCCGTGTATCCCACGTAGGCGGACCGAGGCAGGCTGCTCATGATGCTGAGGATCAACGGGTTGATCGACTTGGTGGCGACGGTGGCCTGGTCCGCCTCGTCGTCGATGATGAGCGCGGGACATTCCTTCAAGTAGTCGGAGGCCTGGTCGAGCCAGCGGGAAAGTTTCCTCAGAACGGTCGCGTTCTTCTTCACCACGCACAGGACGTGGGTCCTGTTGCTCTTGCCGAAGTAGGAGGCCGGGTTCTCCTGCGGCGTGAAGTCCTTCTCCAGCCCCGTCAGTTGGGACCACAGGGACGGGTTGGGCTCCACGAGCTGTTGGACCAGACGGGCCTGCGTCTGGCGGCGCAGACCGTTGTGGATGCCGGCCAGCACGATGAAGAGCTTGTAACCCCGATCCGCGGCCTTGGCCATGACCGAGGTGAAGTTGGTGGTCTTGCCGGACTGCACGTATCCGACGACGAGTCCTCGTGAGGAGAACGCCTTTTCCTTCGGGTGGTTCAACAGTGAGACGACTCGAGTGGAGGAGTCGTTCAGATCCCGGATGGCCGGCTCGTCCGGCCAACCGTCCTTGCGGAGCTGACTGACGATCGCGGGCCAACACTTGTCCTTGGGCTGCGGCCCGGTGTACCAAGTGTCGCGGTTGCCCATGATCACCGCGTGCGGCTCTTCCAGTTCCTTGATGCGTATGGTGTGTTGCTCGTGCCGCTCGCGGATCGCCTCGATGACATGCTGCTCGACGCGCAGCAATTCCAACCGCTTGACCGCTTCTGCCGGAGGAAACGTCTCCAGCAGCGCCTGGAAGGTCTCGTACAGTGCGTCGATGTCATCGGTCATGAGGCGACCGCCCCTACTTTCTTCTGTTCAGCCGACTGGTCCGTAGGTGCCCCCGGGGCCGGACGTGCGGACACGTGGGGGAAGGATGCCGGGGTGCGGACCAGCACCCCGGGTTCACAAGTCCTGCACACTATTGCGCGGACGTGTCATGGGCGAGTGAATCGTGATGCCGCGATGAGTTCCGGCCTCGGTGGTTCTTGCCGTGAGTCACCGGATAAAGCAGGTGGTTGTTCAGCAGAATCAGACATAAGGCACTCTGGATTTCCGTTCGCGCACGGTCAAGGCTTCTCGGGCGTCGCTTGCTTCGATGTGACCGTGGTGGAGATTCGGCGGGCGACGGTCTCCACTGATTCGTGTTCCCAGAATCGAAGCACCGTCCAGCCCGCCGAGCGCAAGTGCTCGGTCGTCTCGATGTCGCGGGCCATGTTCTTGTCCAACTTGGTTCGCCACCACTCAGCGTTGGCCTTGGGCCGGGTCGCGTGCTCGGGGCAGCCGTGCCAGAAGCAGCCATCGAGGAATATGGCGATCTTGGTCCTGGGGAAGACTATGTCGATCGTGCGGCGGGGCATGCCGGGCACCGGGACGTTCACGCGGTAGCGCAGGCCGGATGCGTGCAGCAACCGTCGAACCGCCAGTTCCTGAGCCGTGTCGCGTGAGTTCTGGCGGCTCATGCGGGCGGAGACTGCGGCGGAGGACGGGACGGCATCGGGCACGTGTGCATTGTGCCGGCGGGCTCGCGGCAGTGGGTACCGTTTCAGGCGCCCGGCGCCGGCCGGAGAGCACGCCCTTCGCGACAGGAGGCGTCGGCCTCCCGTGCCCGGCGCGCGGGGCCACGTCAGCGCATCGAGACACGCCAGGTCGGGTCAGCCGGCGGTGCGGTCACCCGCGCCGTCACCCCCCATGACACTCCCCATAAGCCCGCCCCGCCCCGCACCAACACCCCGCCCCCCGCTGCGGCGGCCAAGGAACCGCGCGCCCCCGTGCCGCCAGCGTCGTCGCGTACTGCGGGAGCAGGGTCGTGTCCGTCGGGGACGAGCCCTCCGACGCCGCGAAGGCCTCGTAGGACGGGACCGTGCCCGTGACGACGCCCAGGTTGGGGGTGCCGGACGCGGCGAGTTCGCGGAGGGACCGCTCTATCGCGGCGACGTGGTCCTCGTGGGACGGGTACTCCGCCCACAGGGCCGGGTACGCCTCCAGGAGTTCCCTCAGCTCGCTCGCCGGCCAGTGCAGGACCGCCACCGGGAACGGGCGGGACAGCGCCTCGCGGTAGGCGCCCAGTTCCGCGCGCAGGCGGGAGATCTCCGCCGCCAGTTCCGCCGGGTTGTCCGAGCCCAGGGACCACACGCGTTTCGGGTCGTGGAGTTCGTCCAGGGAGACCGGCAACGTGTGCAGGGTGTCCGCGAGGGCGTCCCAGTCGTCGTGGGGCATGCCCAGCATGCGGCGCACCCGGTGGCGGCCGAAGAGGAGGGCGTGGGTCGGCCGCGGGGGTTCCGGCGCGTCCTTCAGGAGCTTTGTCGCGCCCTCCGTGAACGTGTCGTGCGCCGCCTCCAGCTCGTCGTGCGCCTCCAGGGCCTCGGCGACGATCACCCAGGCCGCCGGGTCCCGCGGGGACGCCGTGCGGACGCCCTCGATGATGACTCTGGCCTCGGCCTCGTGGCCGTACTCCCACAGGTTCGACGCCTTCAGGGCCCGGACCAGGCCCGGGTTCTCCAGGGTGTCCGCCGCCGACAGCAGGCGGTCGTAGAGCGTGGTCGCCGCCGGGCGGTCGCCGGCCAGTTCCCGGTGGGCCGCGGCCCGCAGCAGCAGGGCCTCGGCGTCCTCCGGGTACAGGCCGGCGGTTCGCTCCAGGCGGGCCGCTTCGGCGGAGTGGTCGACGTTCTCGGCGGGAGTGTCGGGGCGCATGGGTGACACCGTACTGCCGCCCGGTGACGTGCGTGAGACATCCACGGGCCGGCGCCGGTCCGCCGCCACGCCGCCCTCACGTGGCCCTTACACCGCCGCCTCCACCGGCGTCCCGTCCAGCTGCAGGGTCCGCACCGACCGCGCCGCGAACGGCACCGCCACCGGCCTGCCGCCGAGGTACGTGTCCGAGCGGGGTCGGTACAGGTCGCCGCCGCCCGTCGTCACCGCGTTCCAGCGCGGCCTCAGGCCGGACGCGCCGCCGGTCGCCCTGGCGAAGCGGGACAGGCCGAAGGTCAAGGGCTGCGGGAACGCCGACGCGTTCGCCGCGACGATCACCAGGCGCCGCGCCGCCCGGTCCAGCGCCGCCACCGCGTAGCTCACGCCCGTGTCCAGGATCGTCATGCCGGGCCGGATGTGCCGCGTGAACCGGCCCCACCGGGCCAGGGAGGTGCCCAGCCCTCCCGCGTGCCGTACGCGGCGGACGGGGTGACGCCGATCGTGGCGTCGGCGTGCGCGGTGCCGGTCGCCGGGCCGCTGCCGAGGAAGGTGCCGCCCGCGGCTGCCGGCAGGGTACTGCGTCGGATCATCGCTTCTCCGGGGGTGAGGTGACGGAGGCCTGTCAGTGACCGGGCTTCGGTCAACTGGCAGCAGACGGGCGGCAGTCGGGGATGCCGAGAGGCGCGACCGGAATTCTTGCGGCCGAAGGGGGCCGCTGCGGTAATCTCGCGGCACGAGCATCGCGTGATCGAGGGGAGGGTGGCCGTGCAGCACCGTCGCACGGGCCTGCGTCCCGCCCTCCTGCCGCTCGTCCTGCTGCTCCAGGTGCTCCTGCTCGACACCGTCAGCCTCACCGCCACCGTCGCCCTCGCCGCGACCGCCGCCGCCGGGTCCGCGCTCGCCGTCTGCTCGGTGATCGTCGCCCGCTGCGTGCCCGCCGTGCCGCCCACCCGGGTGCGTACGGCCCTGCGCGACCGCAGCCGCCGTACGGCCTTCCTGCCGCAGCGCGACCCCGACGCCCAGGGGCGCACCCGGCCCCGGGCACCCGGGCTCGCCCTCCGGGCGACCGTCGCGTAGGGCACCAGCCGCTCGAACGGACCGTGACCCCGCGCGGGTCGTCATGCCGCCATCTCCTCTTCCGGCACGACGAGACCCCCGGAGGGCTCACCCATGTCCGTTTTCGCCAGCCTGGTCGGGCACCTGGCCGACCTGCTCCAGCCGCTGTTCGGCACCGGCGCCGCCACTGCCGCCATCGTCCTGTTCACCGCGCTCGTACGGCTCCTCGTGCTGCCGCTGTCCCTCGCCGCGGCCCGCGGGCAGCGGGCCCGCGCCGCGCTCCAGCCGAAGATCACCGAGCTGCGCCGCAGGCACGCCGGAAACCCCGAGAGGCTCCAGCGGGCGGTGCTGGAGCTGCACGCCGAGGAGAAGGTGTCGCCGCTGTCGGGCTGCCTGCCCAGCCTGTGCCAGGCGCCCGCGTTCTTCCTGCTCTACCACCTGTTCTCCAGCACGACGATCGGCGGTCGGGCCAACGAACTGCTCGCCCACGAACTGTTCGCCGCGCCCCTCGGCGGACGCTGGGCGGACGCCCTCGCGGGCGGCGGCGTGTTCGGCGACGCCGGGCTCGTCTACGTCGCCCTGTTCGCCTTCGTCACGGTCGTCGCCGTGTTCGGCTACCGCCACACCAGGCGGACGATGGCCGCCGACCCGGCCGTGGCGGTGGGCGGCGAGCAGGTGCCGGGGCTCGGCGCGGTGCACCGGGTCATGCCGTTCCTGTCGTTCTTCACGCTCATCAGCGTCGCCGTGGTGCCACTGGCCGCCGCGCTGTACGTCGTGACCAGCGCGACGTGGAGCGCCGTCGAGCGGGCCGTGCTCCACCGGTGAGCCGAGGGCTTGAGGGCCGGTGAGGGTGGTCCAGTCCGTGAACCGGGTCTTGCGGGCTGACCCCGGCTCTTGGAGGATCGGCCAAGTCCGCCGAGGACCACGCCCGCCGCACACGGGTCGTACGGGATCGGTGGGCGACCGCGATCGAGGGAGATTGTGATCATGAAGCTGCTGCGAGTCGGTACGGCGGGGCAGGAACGGCCCGCGCTGCTCGACGCCGGGGGCACCCTGCGCGACCTGTCCGGCCTGGTCCCGGACACCGACGGGGCGCTGCTCGCCGACGACGCGGCCCTCGACCGGATCCGCGCCGCCGCCGACGCGGGCGAACTGCCCGCGCTGGACGGCACCGGGCTGCGGATCGGGCCGCCGCTGGCCCGCGTCGGCAAGGTGGTGTGCATCGGGCTGAACTACCACGACCACGCCCGTGAGACCGGCGCCGAGCCGCCCGCCGAGCCGGTCATCTTCCTCAAGGCGCCGGACACGGTGGTCGGCCCGTACGACACCGTGCTCGTGCCGCGCGGCTCCACCAAGACCGACTGGGAGGTCGAACTCGCCGTCGTCATCGGCCGTACGGCCCGCTACCTCGGGTCGGCCGAGGAGGCGCTCGGGCACGTCGCCGGGTACGCGGTCGCGCACGACGTGTCCGAGCGGGAGTTCCAGATCGAGCGCGGCGGCACCTGGGACAAGGGCAAGAACTGCGAGACGTTCAACCCGCTCGGGCCCTGGCTCGTCACCGCCGACGAGGTGCCCGACCCGCAGGACCTCGCCCTGAAGCTGTGGGTCAACGGCGAGCTGAAACAGGACGGCACGACCGCCGACCAGATCTTCCCGGTGGCCGAAGTCGTGCGGTACGTCAGCCGGTTCATGACGCTCTACCCGGGCGACGTCATCAACACCGGTACGCCGGCCGGGGTGGCGATGGGACACCCGGAGCCCAAGCCGTTCCTGCGGGCCGGTGACGTGGTGGAGCTGGAGATTGTGGGGCTGGGGCGGCAGCGGCAGGAGCTGAAGGACGCCTGACGGGCGCGTGAGGGCCCTGCGGGAGGGCTGCGGGTTCGTCGTCGGCCGGCGTCCGCGCAGCCCTCGCGCCACCGGGGCGTCCTGCGGAGGGCCGGTGGCTCACGCCAGCAGGGCCGCCAGGCGGCGCCATTCCGCCCTGGGGAGGGCGTGCCGTTCTTCGCCGGTGACCACCTGGAGGGCCAGGTGGTCCGCGCCCGCCGCCTCGAACGTGGCGAGGCGGTCGCGGACGCGGGACTCGTCGCCCCACGCGAACACCGCGTCCACCAGGCGGTCGCTGCCGCCGTCCGCCAGGTCGTCCTCGGTGAAGCCCAGACGCAGGAAGTTGTTCGTGTAGTTCGGCAGGGCCAGGTACGGGGCCAGGGCACCACGGGCCAGTTCACGGGCGCGGCCCGGGTCCGTCTCCAGCACCACCTTCACCTCCGGGGCCAGCAGCGGGCCCGCGCCCAGGATGCCGCGGGCCCGCGCCGTGTGCTCGGGCGTGACCAGGTAGGGGATCGCGCCCGCCGCGCGGTTTCCGGACAGCTCCAGCGTCTTCGGACCGAGGGCGGCCAGCACCCGGCGGTCCGCGGGCACCCCGGCGGCGTCCAGCGCGTCCAGGTAGGCGACCAGGGACGAGTACGGGCGGCGGTACTGCTCGGCGCGTTCGGCGTGGCTGACGCCGAGGCCCAGCGCGAAACGGCCGGGACGGGCGGCCTCCAGCTCCGCGAAGGCCGCCGCGCTCGCCTCCGCGTCGTGCTGCCAGATGCTCTGGATGCTGGTGCCGACGGTGATCCGCGAGGTCGCGCCGATCAGTGGCCGCGCGTCGGCGGCCGAGCTGTTGCCGCCCAGCCAGAGGGCGCCGAATCCCAGCTCCTCCAACTCGGCGGCGGCCTCGGCGCGTTCACCGCGCCCGTCCGGGTCCTCGGCGCGCAGGGCCGCGCTCCAGACGCCGTACCGTCCGACGGATTCCTTCAGGCTCGCTGCGGTGCCGCTCATCGGTGCCGGTCCCTCCGGTGGGGTGCGGTGATCGTCGGTCGTCGTACACCACGCCCAACCGGAGGGGCGCTCCGGATAATCCCGGTGCCGGGCGCCCGGCCGCCGGTTCACACGTCCAGGAACCGCTCCAGCGCCTCCACCACGAAGCGGTGGTCCTGGAGCTGCGGCAGCCCGGACACCGTCACCGCGCCGATCACGCCCACGTGCTCCACGGTGAGGGGGAACGAACCGCCGTGCGCCGCGTACGTGTCCGGGTCGAGCCGCGAGGACTCCTCGAACGTCGTGCCCTTGGCCCGGAACCGGGCGCCGACCAGGTACGACGCGCTGCCGTAGCGCTCGACGACCCGGCGCTTGCGGGCGATCCACGCGTCGTTGTCCGGGGTGGAGCCCGGCAGCGCCGCGTGGAACAGCTGCTGGCCGGCGCGGTGGATGTCGACGGCCACCGGCGCCTGCCGCTCCCGGGCCATGTCCACCAGCAGCGAGCCGAGCGCCCAGGCGTCGTCGTGGGTGAACCGCCGGAAGACCAAGCGGCGTTCCTGCGCCTCCAGTTCCTCCAGGGTCGGGGTGATCTCCGGGTGGAACTTCGGGGTCAGTTCCGGGTTGCGCGGGTTGGGCTGACTGGGCGTCACAGCGTCACCGTCACATGGTCGCGGGCGGAACGGCGGGCCGCCTCCAGCACGTCGAGCGCGGCGGCTGCCTCCCCGGCGGTCACCGGGTTCGGGCCGCCGTTCCTGAGGGCGTCCGCCACGGCGGCATAGTAGGCCGGGTAGTCGCCGGGCAGGGTCGGTTCGGGGCGTCCGCCGCCGGTCACCGGGGACTCCCCGGCACCGACACGGCCCCACAGCGACTCGGGCTCGGTGCCCCAGTCCGCCGCGTCCGGACCCGGCCGCCTGCCCTCCCGCAGGGCCGCCTCCTGCGGGTCGAGGCCGTACTTGACGTAACCCGCCCGCGAGCCGAGCACCCGGAAGCGCGGGCCGAGCTGGGCGGTCGTCGCCGAGACGTACAGGTGCGAGCGGACGCCGTTCTCGTGCGTCAGCGCGAGGAACGTGTCGTCGTCCGTCCGCGCCCCCGCCCTGCGGATCACCGTCTCCGCGTACACCGAGGTCACCGGGCCGAAGAGGACCAGCGCCTGGTCCACGACGTGACTGCCGAGGTCGTACAGCAGACCGCCGATCTCCGCCGGGTCGCCGGACTCCCGCCAGCCGCCCTTCGGCTGCGGGCGCCACCGCTCGAACCGCGACTCGAACCGCCACACGTCGCCCAGCTCGCCCGCGGCCAGCAGCGCCCGCAGGGTCAGGAAGTCGTTGTCCCAGCGGCGGTTCTGGAACACCGACAGCAGCAGGCCCCGCTCGTCGGCGAGGGCGGCAAGCTCACGCGCCTCGGCCGCCGTGCCCGCCACCGGCTTGTCCACGACGACCGGCAGACCGGCCTTGAGGGCCGCGGTCGCCAGCGGGACGTGCGTCTTGTTCGGGGACGCGACGACGATCAGGTCCAGCTCGCCGGCGCGGTCGAACAGCTCGTCCGCCGACACCGCCACGCGTACGTCCGGGAACTCGGCGCGTGCCTGCCGCTGCCGTTCGGGGTTCGAGGTGACCACCGCGTCCAGGGCCAGGCCCTCGGTCGCGGCGATCAACGGGGCGTGGAAGACGGAGCCCGCGAGGCCGTAGCCGACGAGGCCGACACGCGAGGGGGTGCCGGGGGGAGTACCAGTCATGCGTCCACTTTCGCAACGGTGTTGCTAAAGTGCAAGTGCGGGGGAGAATGGGCGGGTGAACAGCACGAACGGGAGTGCCGGCGGGGCGACTGAGGCGATCGCCGGTGGCGGTGTCGGATCGTGTGCCCCGCGCAGTCGGAACGCCGCGCTGGTGCTCGACCTGCTGCGCACCGCCGGCGCCGGGGGCATCAGCCGGCTGGAACTCGCCGAACGGACCGGGCTCACCCCGCAGGCCGTCAGCAAGATCACGGCACGGCTGCGGGCGGACGGGCTCGTCGCGCAGGCCGGGCAGCGGGCGTCGACGGGCGGCAAGCCGCGGACGGTGCTGCGGCTGGTACCGGAGGCCGGGCACGCGGTCGGGGCGCATCTGGACCGGGACGAGCTGCGGGCGGTGCTGGTGGATCTCGACGGCACGGTCGTGGCGGAGCGGCGGCGAGCGCTGGATCTGGGTGCGGGGGCGGCTGCCGTGGTGGGGGTGGTGGGACGTGAGGTCGAGGCGTTGCTCGCGGTGGCGGCGGGGCGGGCGGAGAGCGTGGGGGAGCGTTGGGCTGGTTCCGGTCGGGGGTTCTCCGTGCTGGGGGCGGGGGTCGCGTTGCCCGGTCCGCTCGATCACGCCCGGGGTGTGCTGCAACGGGTCACCGGGTTTCCCGAGTGGGACGGCTTTCCCCTGCGGGACGCGCTGGCGCGGCGGCTGGGGATGCCGGTCGTCGTGGACAAGGACACGAATGCCGCGGCGCTGGGGCTCGCCGCCAAGGGCGAGGGCGGGGACGGGTCCTCCTTCGCGTACCTGCATCTCGGTACGGGGCTGGGGGCCGGGCTGGTGATCGGCGGGGCCGTGCACCGGGGGGCGCGGACCGGGGCCGGGGAGTTCGGGCACCAGGTCGTCCAGCTGGACGGGCCGCGGTGCGGGTGCGGGGACCGGGGGTGCGTCGAGGCGCTGTGCCTGGCCGCTGTGGCGCGGGGTGACGTGGCGGAGGCGGCGCGGGTGCTGGGGGTGGGCGCCGCGAATCTTGTGGGGCTGCTGGACATCGACCTCGTGCTGCTCGGGGGGCGGACGGTGGAGGGAGCGCCGGGGGAGTTCGTGCGGGGGGTCGCGGGGGTGCTGGAGGCGCGGGCTCGGCGGGAAGGGCGGGTGGGGGGTGGTGGGGGTGGCGTGCCGGTGCGGGTTGCCTCCGGCGGGGAGCGGGGGGTTGCGGTGGGGGCGGCGCAGTTGGTGCTGGCACCGGTGTTCGGGTGGGGGCGGTGAGGTGGTGATCGATCGCTGAGAGCTGTGGGCGGGTGCCTGCGGTGGCCTGCGCGGGTTCGGTGGGGGTGCGGGTGGGGTGCCTGCGGCGGCCTGTTCCGGTTCGGTGGGGGTGTGGGTAGCGCTGTCTCCTCGGTGGGTGGGGCGGGGCCGCGCCGGGGGGTGTCCGTCCTCGGAACGGCGCGGAATCGGTGGGTCGTGAAGTGACCGGTGCGGACGCGCCAACCGCTGCGGGCGGACACCCCCCGACACGGCCCCTCCTCGCCGTCGGCGGCTGCGGGCCGGTGGCCCCTTCCGGCCTCCCGCGTTCCGCCCTTCCGCGCGTCGGCGACTGCGGGCCGGTGGCCCCCGGCAACACGCCGCGCGCTGCGCGTCCAAGGGGTCGCCCCGCCCCTCCGCTGATCGGGCGGACCTCGGACCCCCCGTCGGAGCGGCAGCCGTAGGACCGTGACGGTGTCGGCAGACTCTCGTGTTTATGCGACTGTCGACGTTTCTGCGCCTCTGCCTCGCCGCAGCCGCCCTCGTCCCGGTGTCGGCCGTGGCCCACGCGGCGCCGCGGGAAGCCGGTGCGCCCTGCGCCGCCGGCGGGCGGGCCTTTCCGCTCAGCACCCGGATTCACGGGGGGCCCGGGACGTACGAGGCCGGTGGAGGGTACGGCACCTGGTTCCTGGACCTGAAGAACACCACCGACCGCACCTGCGAGGACGTCCACCCCGTCGTCGTCCTCGTCGACCGGAAGCGTGCCCTGCGCGCGTCGCAGCCGCGGCTGGAGTTCTACGCCGAGGGGCGCCCGCATCCCGTCCGGTTCGAGACGACCGACCGGGACGAACTCGTCGGTGCCTTCGACGCCGGTGTGCCCGGTCTCACCATCGGCCCGCGCCAGACCCGCACCGTGAAGGTGCGGCTGTCCGTCACCTCGGACGCCGTCGCCAACGAGGTCACCGCGACCGCGGCCGTCGTGCAGCGCCGGGACGACGACGGTGACTGGATCGGGCAGTCCAACGCGTACCGGTTCCGCATCCGGGCAGGGCAGGAGGGCGACTCCGCGAGCCCTTCCGACGGGCCCCCGGCCGAGGGTGAGTCAGCCGCTCCGAGTGCCCCCGGTACCGAGCCTCCCGGGCGGCAGCCGTTCGCCGAGGAACTCGCCAGCACCGGCGTGGTGGAGGCCCGTACCGCTCTCGCTCTGGCCGCCCTCCTCGTCGCCGTCGGATGCGCGCTCGTGGCCGTCCGCAGGCGGCGCTGAGGTCCCGGCCGCGTTCCCGTCACGTTCTGCCGCTTCCCCCGCGACGGGTCCGTCCGGGCCGTTGGGGCGTCTCGCTCCGTGGTACTGGGTGATCGGCCCGGGTCCGTCCGGCGCGGTCCTGATTAGGGTGGGGCGTCGGTGCGCCGCGGTTCCGGCGCCCGCCCTGTCCTCACGCACGCCAGGAGTTCGAAGCACATGGCAGAACGCAAGCCCATCGAGTCGTGGCTCACCGACATGGACGGGGTGCTCATCCACGAGGGTGTGCCGATCCCCGGCGCCGACGCCTTCCTCAAGAAGCTGAGGGAGGCGGAGCGGCCGTTCCTGGTCCTCACCAACAACTCCATCTACACGCCCCGCGACCTGCACGCCCGGCTGCGGCGCATGGGCCTGGACGTGCCGATCGAGAACATCTGGACCTCGGCCCTGGCCACCGCCCAGTTCCTGGACGACCAGCGGCCCGGCGGCTCGGCGTACGTCATCGGCGAGGCCGGTCTCACCACGGCGCTGCACGACATCGGCTACATCCTCACCGACCACGAGCCCGACTACGTGGTTCTCGGCGAGACCCGCACCTACTCCTTCGAGGCCATGACCAAGGCCGTCCGGCTCATCAACGCCGGCGCCCGCTTCATCTGCACCAACCCCGACGAGACCGGCCCCTCCACCGAGGGCCCGCTCCCGGCGACCGGCGCGGTGGCCGCCCTCATCACCAAGGCCACCGGACGGCAGCCGTACTTCGCCGGCAAGCCGAACCCGCTGATGATGCGCACCGGACTCAACGCGATCGGCGCGCACTCCGAGACCAGCGCGATGATCGGCGACCGGATGGACACCGACGTACTGGCCGGCATGGAGGCCGGGATGCAGACGTTCCTGGTGCTGACCGGGCTGACCCGGGCGGAGCAGATCGACGCGTTCCCGTACCGGCCCTCGCAGGTCGTGGACTCGATCGCCGATCTCGTCGACCGGATCTGAAACCCGTCACCCCGGGTGCACCACCCGTATGGAGCAGCCCCGGCCCCGCGGAGATGCGGGGCCGGTCCCCCGGGAGGACGCTCCAGGTATCTGGAGGTTCACGATGGGTTCTCTGAGGTTCACGCTCTGTACGGGGCTGCTGGCGGCCGTCGCGCTCTTCCCGGCGGCGTCCCCGGCGTCCGCGGAGGACGACGCGGCCGGTCTCACCGTGACTCCGGCGTCACCGGCCCCCGGCTCCGACGTCCGGCTCCGCGTGGCGGACTGCGCGGAACGCACCGCCATCGCCGTCTCGGCGGTGTTCGTGGCGGACGTCCGGCTCACCGCCTCCGGCGGCACGCTCACCGGCGAGAGCCGCATCCGCTCCACGGTCAGGGCGGGCACCTACGACGTGCGGGTGGCCTGCGGCGACACCGGCCGGGTCGGCACGATCACCGTCGGGCAGCAAGGCCGGCGGCCCGCCGGGCCCGCCCGTCCCGACACCCCCGCCTCACCCGTCGCGCCCGTGGAAGCGGGCGGCGGCGGCGCCGCACGGCTCACCGCCGCCGAGACCCGCGAGACCGGTCCCGGCACCGGCCACGTGGTGACCGGTCTCGTCCTCGCGGGCGCCGCAGCGGGGGCCGTCGTGCTCGGCGGCGTCCGCCGCCGAAGCCGTCGATCGGGCTGACCATGTCCGACGACGAACGTCCCACCGGCGGTGGCCGGCTGCTGACCGGCGTCGCCTGGGCGGTGCTGCTGCTCGGCCTGTGGCTGTGGGGCCGTGGGGAGACCGAGGTCCGGCACGGCGCGTCCGGGACGACCACCGGCGACATGGCCGCGGTCGGCCGCCCCCCGAAGGCCCATCTGCCGCCCGCCGCCCAGCCGTTGGGCGACGCGCTGCCGCAGCGCCTCGACATACCCTTCCTCGGCGTACGGGCCCCGGTGGTGGCCCGCGGCCTCAACAGCCGCGGGGCACCGGACCCGCCGCCCTTCGACCAGCCCGGCGTCGTCGGCTGGTACGCGGCCGGCGTCACCCCCGGCGAGTCGGGCACCGCGCTGCTCGTCGGCCACGTCGACACCGAGACCCGGCCCGCCGTCTTCTACAAGATCAGCGCCCTGACACCGGGCCGGCGCATCCACGTGGTCCGCGACGACGCCCGGGTCGCCGAGTTCACCGTCGACGACGTGCAGGTCCTCACCCGGGACCGGTTCGACGCCCGGCAGGCGTACGGGCCGCGCGAGCGGGGCCGGGCCGAGCTGCGGCTGATCACCTGCGGCGGCAGCTTCGACCGGGCGAGCCGCAGCTACACGGCGAACGTGGTGGTCTCGGCGTACCTCACCGGGCCCGGCCGCTGACCCCGCGCACCGGCCCCGATACGGGCCCCGCGGCCTCGTGACGGTCGTATGCCAGGAGTGAGAACCGGATCAGTGCACCAAGGGGGAGTCGATGTACGGCAGCAAGGGCGGAATCGCGACAGCCGGCGCACGAGCGGCCGCGTTGGTGCTCGGGGCGGCACTGCTGGCCGGAGGGTGTTCCGACTCCGGGGGCGAGGCCGAGAAGGACGAGAAGAAGGACGAGCCCGGCACGGCCGCCATCACCCAGCAGCCCAAGGAGATCAGCCCGTTCTGGGTCAACCCAGACGGTACGGCGGCCCATCAGGTCGCCGACTTCGAGAGGGACGGCAAGAAGGCCGAGGCCGACAGGATCCGGGAGATCGCCGAGCAGCCGGTCGCCGAGTGGATCGGCGCCGACCAGCCCGAGCAGGAGGCACGCGGCTTCACCGAGGCCGCCGACGAGGCCGGCCGCATCGCGGTGCTCGTCCTCTACAACATCCCGCACCGCGACTGCGGTCAGTACTCCCAGGGCGGCGCCGCCGACGGCAGCGCCTACCGGGCCTGGATCGACGCCGTGACCACGGGCATCGGGGACCGCCCCGCCACGGTCGTCCTCGAACCGGACGCGGTCCTGCACCTGGTGGACGGCTGCACACCGGACCAGTACCACCAGGAGCGCTACGACCTCCTCACGTACGCGGTCTCCGAACTGACGGCCCTGAAGAACACGAAGGTCTACCTGGACGCGGGCAACGCCGGCTGGGGCAACCCCGACCAGATCTTCGAGCCGCTGAAGCGGGCGGGCATCGACCGGGCCGACGGCTTCGCGGTCAACGTCTCGAACTTCTACTCCACCGAGCGGTCCATCGCGTACGGCAAGAGGCTGTCCGCGAAGGTCGGGAACAAGCACTTCGTCATCGACACCAGCCGCAACGGCAACGGCCCCTACACCGAGGGCGACCCGGCCGAACGCTGGTGCAACCCCCCGGGCCGGGCCCTCGGCGAAACCCCGACGACAAAGACCGCCGACCCCCTGGTCGACGCCTACCTCTGGATCAAGCGCCCGGGAGAATCGGACGGCGCATGCAAGGGCGGCCCCAAGGCGGGCCAGTGGTGGGCGGCCTACGCCTTGAAACTGGCGGAAGGATGAAGAACCTCAGGGGCGCGGGGCCGGGTCTGACGCAACAGCGGTAGCGCTACGGCACCTTCACCCCCGAGCCTCAGAAAGCACCCCCCGGACCGCCGGAAGTCCAGCGCGACGGGCCGCTGATCCACGTCGGTGGCATGCGTGACCGCTCGGCCGGATCAACCGCACCTTTCTCGCCGGGCTCGCCGAGTCGCCCCCGCACGCGGGTCGCCGCGTGTCCGGTCGCTCCGTACCGTCCGCGCCGGGTCCCCTCGGCCCGTCACAGACGTGACAGTGGCGGGTCGCTGTCACCACGGCTTCCGGTCTCTCTCCTTCGCCTGCCGCACATCGGCGGCTTCGGCGCTCATGGCGGCGCGGGCCGGGTCCGTGGACGTGCCGTGGACAGCCGCCCGCGGATGTTGCCGAAGTGCTCCCTTATGGCCTCCTCCGCCCGCATCGCGTCGCCGGACCGCACCGCGTCCAGGATCTCCCGGTGCTGCCGGCAGGTGATCCGTGGGTCCTGCGGCTCGCCCCCGAGGTCCCTGTGCACCCGGTGGAAGGCGTCCCAGAACGCCTCCAGGACCTCGCTCAGCAGCGCGTTGTCCAGCCCTCGGTAGAGCGTCGCGTGGAAGGCGCGGTCGGTCTCGGCGAGGCCGGCGCCGCCCTGCGCGGCCTGCTGTTCCATACGGGCGACGAGCGCCTGCAGTTCAGCGAGGTCCGCCTCGGGGATGCGTCCAGCGAGCCGGGAGACCAGTCCCGTCTCCACGGCCTCCCGCAGTTCCAGCAGCTGGAGCAGGCTGTCCTCGCCCCGGTAGTGCCCGGCGACCGTGCGGAAAGCGAGACCCTCGATCATCGGGGCCAGCGACATCGGGCCGACGTAGGTGCCGAAACCGTGCCGGATCTCCACGATGCCCATCGCCTGGAGCGCCTTCAGCGCCTCGCGCACGGAGTTCCGGCTCGCGCCGAGGTACTCCATCAGCTCGGGCTCGGTCGGCAGCGGAGCCCCGGACGGCAGCCGACGGTCGACGATGAGCTTCTTGATCCGCTCCTGGAGGTCTCGGGCTGCCATGGCGAGAGGGTATCCGGCCAAACAGCAACGGGCTCCTCGTTCACACGAGGAGCCCGTTCTGTCTGTGCGCCGCCAGGGACTCGAACCCCGGACCCGCTGATTAAGAGTCAGCTGCTCTAACCAACTGAGCTAGCGGCGCCGGTCGACGCGGAGAACTCTACCCGACGCCGGAGGGTGCTCCGCACCACGCGCCCGCGCGCGAGGGCGGGGCGCCGGGCCGCGTACATCATTCGGACCGTCAACATGCGCGCCGGGAAGACAGTTGAGAAGCTGACCACGTGCACCGGCACGGACATTTCCACCTGGAATGTGAGGGGAATCGCATGGAGGCTCCGGTATTCGAGGAAATCGATCCGGCGAACGACTGCGACTGCCCCGGTTGTGTTCTCAGACGGCGCATCCCGCCGCATTCCCCGGACGGCCGCGCCGCCGCTCGCCCGGCGGTCCGGCAGACCGTCGTCGTGGCCGCCGCGTCCGCCACGGCCCTCGGCGCGGGTCACGCGGCACCCGCCCTGGCCGACGCTCCCTCGGCCGCCCCGGCCACCCTGCCCGCGGCCGACGAACCCCGGACACCGCAGGGCACCAAGGCCCCGCTGCACGGCCCCGGCGGGCGCCCGGCCAGGCCCGCCGCCCCGGCGCAGCTGCGCGAGACGACCCGCGCGGAGATCATCAGGCGGGCCAAGACCTGGGTCGCAGCGAAGGTGCCGTACAGCATGACCAGGTACTGGTCGGACGGTTACCGGCAGGACTGCTCCGGCTATGTCTCGATGGCCTGGAGCCTGCCGCGCAACGAATGGACGGGCTCGCTCGCCCAGTACGGCGAGCGCATTTCCAAAGAGGAACTCCAGCTCGGCGACATCCTCCTCTTCCACAATCCGGCCAACCCGCAGAACGGCTCGCACGTCACCATTTTCGGCGGCTGGACGGACCACACGCACAGCTACTACATCGCCTACGAACAGACCCGCCCGCACACCCGCCGGCAGTCCACGCCCTACGCCTACTGGAGCAACTCGGACCGTTATCTCGCCTACCGGTACGAGGGGCTCACCGAGGGCACGCCGGGCGGCGAGCCGGACGCCGGGGACCCCGGCGCACCGGCCGCCGTCCCCTTCCCCGGACGGGTGTATTTCGGCCCCGGCGCGAACAACCCGTACGTCACGCGGCTCGGCGCGCTGCTCACCGAACGCGGCGCCGGCCGCTTCTACCGCTCGGGCCCCGGGCCGCGCTGGACGGACGCCGACCGCAGGGCCACCCGGGCCTTCCAGCTCGCCCAGGGCTGGCGCGGCGCCGACGCCGACGGCCTGCCGGGGCCGCTCACCTGGCAGCTGCTGGTCAGCGGCAGGGGCCAGAACGTCGGCGCCATGGCCGGCGGCCCGGCCGGACCCTCCTCGCCGGGGGTGCCGGCCTACCCGGGACGGGCCCTGTTCCGCCCCGGCGCCACCAACGCGTACGTGACCCTGCTGGGCAGGCAGCTGGTGAGGAAGGGGTTCGGCAGGCACTACACGAGCGGGCCGGGGCCGCGCTGGAGCGAGGCCGACCGGCGCAACGTCGAGGCGTTCCAGCGCGCCCAGGGCTGGCGGGGCGGCGCGGCGGACGGCCACCCGGGCCCGGAGACCTGGCGGCGGCTGTTCTCATGACTCGCACCCGACCCACGGCCATCCCCGTGGCACCCATGGCACCCCTGTTGTGACGCATCTGGCGCGGAGGCTGGAGGCACGCATGAGTACGACCACGTCGAGGACGCCCGAGTCCGGCGGTTCCGCCGAGGGGCCGGCCCGGCCCGCCCGGCTCATCCAGAACGAGTCCACCACCGAGATCCCCGTCCACCTGCTGTTCCGCGACGAACCCGACCCGGCGCCGGTACCGGTCACCACCACGGTCGTGGCACGCCGCAGGGGCACCGGCGAGCAGCCCCGGCTGCGGCCCCCCGGACCGGTGAAGCCGCGCCCGGCGCCCGAGGTCGACCCCGAGCTGACGGAACACCCGGCGCGCGTGCTGCCGGGCGCCGCCGGGGTGTGCGCGGGCACGGGCGGGCTCGCCGGGGCGGCGGCCACCGCGTGGTGGGCGGGAGCGCTGCCGCCGCTCGCGGTCGAGGCGCTGGGGCTGCCGGCGCAGGCGGGCGCCGGCCTCGGCCCCGCGCAGTGGGCGGCGTTCGCGGGCGCCGGGGCGCTCGGCCTGATCGGCTTCGGAGGCCTGGCCCGGGGCTGCACGGGCCGGGCGTGGGTGCTGGGCCTGTTCGGCCGGTACCGCGGGACCGTGCGGCGGACCGGGCTGATGTGGGTCAACCCGCTGCTGCTGCGCCGCCGGGTGGACGTACGGCTGCGGCACTGGCGCGGTGAGCCGCTGCCGGCGGCGGACGGCGACGGGGTCGCGCTGCGGGTGGTGACGCTCGTGGTGTGGCGGGTGCGGGACACCGCGCGGGCCACGCTCGGCGTCGAGGACCACGAGGGGTATCTGCGGGAGTGCGTCGAGGCGGCGCTCGCCCGGGTGCCGGTGGAGCCGCCGGGCGGCGGGCAGGACGCGGCCGGGGAGGAGCTGACGCGGCTGGTGGCGGCGGACGCGGCGCCGGTCGGCCTCGAGGTGTTCTCGGTGCGGCCGGTCCGGGTCGAGTACGCGCCGGAGGTGGCCGCGGCGATGCACCGCCGCCGGATCGCGGAGCTGGACGCGCGGCAGCGGGCCAGTGTGCTGACCTCGGTGGTGGACTCCGTGGAGGACACGGTGACGCGGCTGACCGTGCGCGGGCTCGTCGAACTGGACGACTACGAGCGCAAGGCGCTGGTCAAGGACCTGACGGTGGCGTTCTGCTCGGGGCGCGGGGAAACCGTTCCGTGATTGGTATGGACATGTTCAACTCTCAGCAATAATCTGAACTTGGTCTAGACCTGCACGGCTCACTGCACTTCCCCCACGCTTTCAGGAGCGAGCAGCATGCGCACAAGGACCAAGTTGTACGCAGCCGCGGTGGGACTGGCCACGACCGGAGCGCTCGTGCTCTCCTCCGGTGGTGCCAGCGGCCACGGCTACACCGATCTCCCCGTCAGCCGGCAGAAGATGTGCCAGAACGGCATGGTCACCAACTGCGGCGCCATACAGTGGGAGCCGCAGAGCGTCGAGGGCCCGAAGGGCTTCCCGTCGGGCGGCCCCGCGGACGGCAGGATCTGTTCGGCGGGCAACACGCCGTTCGCGTCGCTGGACAGCCCGCGGACGCCCTCGGGCGGCGCCTGGCCGACCACCCGGGTGACGGGCGGCCAGAGCTACACCTTCCGCTGGCAGTTCACGGCGATGCACGCCACGACCGACTTCAAGTACTACGTCACCAAGCAGGACTGGAACCAGGACCGCGCCCTGACCCGGGCCGACCTCAACCTCACCCCGTTCCTGACCGTGCCCTACGGCGGCCAGCGCCCGCCGCAGACCCTCTCCCACAGCGGCAGGCTGCCGTCCGGGCTGAGCGGGCACCACGTCATCCTCTCGGTGTGGACGGTCCACGACACGGGCAACGCGTTCTACGCCTGCTCGGACGTCACGTTCTGACCCCCGTCCCCTGAGGTCCGCGTGCGCCGCGACGGTCATGCCGCTCGCGGCGCACGCGCACCCCGGCCGCCTCTTCGGGCATACGCCGAGGGGCCCCTCGCTCCCACGAGAGGCCCCTCACCGGTGCGCCGCCAGGGACTCGAACCCCGGACCCGCTGATTAAGAGTCAGCTGCTCTAACCAACTGAGCTAGCGGCGCATGACTCCCGCCGTCCGCTTCCCGCGGCCGGCGACGACGAAAATACTACCCGGTCCCCAGGGGTGCTCCCGACCACCGGCAGGTGAACGCCGGGGGCGCCTCCCGCGTGGTTCGCCGGATCGCCGTGGACCGCCGTGGACCGCCACAAGGCCCGCGGGGACCGGCAGGCGCCGGGTCCCCGCGGGCCTTGTGGCCGGGGTGTCACAGGACCGCGCTGAGGAATTCCCTCGTCCGGTCGTGCCCGGGCTCGCCGAAGATCTTCTCCGGCGGGCCCGACTCGATGACCCGGCCCGAGTCGAACATCAGGACCTGGTCGGAGATGTCCCGGGCGAAGTTCATCTCGTGCGTCACGCAGAGCATCGTGATGTCCGTGGAGCGGGCGATGTCCCGCAGCACGTCCAGCACGCCCGCGACCAGCTCCGGGTCCAGCGCCGACGTCACCTCGTCCAGCAGCAGCACCTGCGGCCGCATGGCCAGCGCCCGCGCGATCGCCACCCGCTGCTGCTGCCCGCCGGACAGCTGCGAGGGGTGCTTGTCGACGTGCTCGGTCAGGCCCACCAGCTCCAGCAGGTCCCGGGCCCGCTCGTCGGCCTCGTCCCTCGACATGCCGAGGACGGTGACCGGGGCCTCGGTGATGTTCCGCAGGACGGTCATGTTCGGGAACAGGTTGAACTGCTGGAACACCATCCCGATCTTCTTGCGGATCTCGCGGACCTGCTTCTCGGGCGCCGGGAACAGCTGCCTGCCGTCCACGGTGATTCGGCCCTCGTCGGGCTTGGTCAGCGTCATCAGCAGCCGCAGGATGGTGGTCTTGCCCGAACCGGACGGCCCGATCAGCGTCACGTGCTTGCCCGCGTCCACGGAGAAGTCGAGCTTGTCCAGGACCGTGTGGTCGCCGAACCGCTTGGTGACCTGCTCCAGACGCACCAGCTCGGTGCCGTCGCGGCGGTCGGCGGGTTCCTTCCCGGGGGTGGTGTGCATCTCAGAGGACTCAGTGGACAAGGCGTCGCTCCAGGGATCGCAGGGCAAGGGAGGCCAGGTAGGAGATCACGATGAAGGCCACGCCGATCACCGTGACGGGCTCGGTGAACCGGAAGGTCTGCTGCGAGAACAGCCGCGCCTCGCCGAGCATCTCGAGGACGGTGATCGTCATCAGCATCGGCGTGTCCTTGAGCATCGAGATCACGTAGTTGCCGAGCGCCGGCACCACGCGGCGGACCGCCTGCGGCAGGATCACCACGGTCCAGGTCCGCCGGCGCGGCAGGTTCAGCGCCGTCGCGGCCTCCCACTGCCCGGCCGGCACGGCCTCGATGCCGGCCCGGTAGACCTGCATCGTGTACGTCGAGTAATGCAGCCCGATCGCGAAGACGCCGGTCGTCAGCGCCGAGAACGTCAGGCCCCACTCGGGCAGCACGTAGAACAGGAAGAACAGCTGCACCAGCAGCGGAGTGTTGCGCACGAACTCCGTGAGGGCGCCCACTGGCCAGCGCACCCAGCGGCTCGGCGCCCGCATCAGCAGCGCCCACACCAGGCCCAGCACGAACGAGATCAGCGAGCCGAGCACCAGCGCCTGAAGGGTGACCAGCAGGCCGTCCCAGAAGTACGGCATGAAGTCGGAGACCGCGCTCCAGTCCCAGTTCACGCGACACCACTTCCCTCGGGGACGCGCACGGCGGCCGTCTTCTTCCTCGGTGCCTTGCCGACCCGCGCCTTCAGGTTCTTCTCCAGCCCGCGCATCACCCGCGTCAGCAGGAAGGCGATCACGAAGTAGATCAGCAGGATGTACGTGTAGATCTCCGCGCTCTCCTGCAGCGCCAGGCGCACCAGGTTGCCGCTGAACGCCAGGTCGCCCATGCCCATGACCGACACCAGCGCGGTGCCCTTGAGCAGCTCCACCAGCAGGTTGGAGAACGGCGGGATCATCTCCGGCACCGCCTGCGGCAGCAGGATCAGCCGCATCCGCTGCCAGGGGGTGAAGCTGAGCGCGATGCCGGCCTCCTTCTGCGCCGGGTCCACCGCGACGAGCGCGCCGCGCACGATCTCGGAGCCGTACGCGCCGTACGTCAGGCCGAGCGCGAGCGTGCCCGCCCACAGCGGGACCAGCTGCCAGCCGAAGGCGATCGGCAGCACGAAGAACACCCAGAAGATCATGACCAGCGCGGACGTGCCGCGGAACACCTCGGTGTAGAAGCCCGCGAGGAAGCGGACGAACCACAGCCGGTGGGTGCGGGCGACGCCGACCACGAAGGACACCGCGGCGGCGAGCAGGCCGCTGAGGACGAGCAGCTGGACGGTGACCCAGACGCCCCTCAGTACGAGTTCCCAGAGTCCTGAGGTCATCCGCCGCACAGCTCCTTCGCGGTGAGGTCCGTCATCTCGGCCTCGGTGAACCCGAAGGGCTTGAGGATGCGCAACAGCTCGCCGCTCTTCTTCATCCTGTGCAGCTCGACGTTGAAGGCGTCGCGCAGTCTCGTCTCGGTCGGCCGGAACGCGAAGGCGCCGCCGTCGACATGCGGCTTGCCGGCGACGATCGGCTTGAACGGTTCGGTGACCTCCGTCGTGGACGACTTCTTCACCACCTCGCGGGTGGTGAGCGCCGTACCGGCGAAGACGTCGACCCGGCCGGCCTCCACGGCGTTCAGTCCCGCGACCTGGTCCGGGACGATCAGGATGTCGCTCTCCTGGTAACCGGCGTCGATCGCGTACTGGATCTCGGCGTAGCCGGTGCCCGTGGCGAACGCGGCCTTCTTCCTCACGACGTCCTGGTAGTTGTGCAGGCCTTTGGGATTGCCCTTCCGCACGATGAAGGCGTCGAGCATCTGGTAGTCCGGGTCGGAGAAGATGACCTGTTCGCAGCGCTCGGGGTTGACGTACATACCGGCGGCCACGACGTCGAACTGCTGGGAGTTCAGACCGGGAATGAGCGAGCCGAACTCCGTCGGCACGGGCTGCACCCGGTCGACCCCGAGCCGCTTGAAGACGACCCTCGCGAGTTCCGGCGCCTCGCCGGTCAGCTCGCCGTTCGTGTCGATGTACCCGAAGGGAATCTCACCGGCGATGCCGAGGCGCACCACGCCCGCCGCCCTGAGCCGGTCCAGCAGGTCGCCGCCGTTCGTGCTCGTCGCGGTGGCCACGCGGCTGCAGCCCGCGGTGCCGAGCGCGCCGAGCGCCGCGACCCCCGCGAGCAGCGACCGGCGTGTCGGTCCCGTGGAACCCGCAGTGTTCGCGCCAATTCTCGGTGCTCTGTTTGGTGGAACCATGGGCGCGCAGCTACCCGAGAGTATGTGTTCTATTCACCACGGGCACGGGGAACCGCAGGGCGGAGCGGCACCCCGCGCCGCAGCCCGCTCACACCCGGACGCGTGGCTCCCGGGTGAAGAGTGTGCCCAGGGACGGGGCGTTCACGCGGCGGTCGGTCAGCCGCAGGGCCTCCCAGGCCGAGACCTGGTTGGCGGTGAGGACCGGCTTGCCGAGTTCCTTCTCCAGGTCCTGCAGGTACGCCACCGTGTGCAGGGCCGTGTCCGGAAGCAGCACCGCGTCCGCGTCCGGGTGGTCGGCCTCGCGGGCCAGCGCGAACAGCTCCGTCTCGCCCCAGGTGCCGGCCTCGGCCGCCGTGACGATCCCCGAGCCGCGCACCCCGCTCACCTCCAGGCCGCCCGCCCGCAGGAACTCCGCGAACAGCCCGGCCACGTCCTGCGGGTACGTCGCGCCCACCGCGACCCGCCGCACGCCCAGCTCCCGCGCCGCGTGCACGAAGCCGAACGACGTGGACGACGCCGGCATCCCGGCCGCCCGGGCCAGCGTCCGCACCTGCTCGTGCGCGCCCTCCCAGCCGTACACGAAGCTCCCGCTGGTGCACGCCCACACCACCGCCTCGGCGCCCGCCAGCCGCAGCTGCTCCACACCCTGCGCGAGGCGCGCGTCCGAACCCATCTCGCGCGCGTCCAGCCGGTGCGCGTCCGTGCCGATGTCGGTGTGCACCAGGTCCACCCGGATGTCGCTCCCCAGCAGCTGCTCGATGCGTGGATAGTCGTCCTCGGCGGAGTGACCGGGGTAGAGGAAACCGAGTGCGGTCATGACCAGCCTTCCTGCTGTCTGTCTTCGGGTACGGTCCCACCGCCCGGGTACCCAACCGGCGCGGCGCAGCCCACCCGGTCACCTGGTTGGCCGCAACCGGCCGTGCGCGCGCCCGTGTTGACGAAGGTGGATTCCGGTGCGAGCGTGGTCGAACCTCGCATGTCAGACGGCTGTCTTCCGCCCAGAAACGGCTCCTCATGACCGCACCGGAACCCGCGCCCGCGACGGCCGCGCCCCCCACCGTGCTCGTCCTGGACGCCGACCCGCCGCCCCGCCTCGGCCGGCTGACCGGCCGGGCCCGGATCGAGTACGCGGACGAGGCGGCCCTCGCCGGGCGGCTGCCGCACGCCGACGTGCTGCTGGTGTGGGACTTCACCTCGCACGCGGTCCGCGAGGCCTGGCCCGGTGAGGGGCCCCGGCCGCGCTGGGTGCACACGGCCAGCGCGGGCGTGGACCACCTGATGTGCCCGGAGCTGGCCGCCTGCGACACGGTCGTGACGAACGCGCGCGGCATCTTCGACGAGCCGGTCGCCGAGTACGTCGCCGCGCTCGTCCTCGCCCTGGCCAAGGACCTGCCCCGCACCTGGGACCTGCAACGGGAGCGGACCTGGCGGCACCGCGAGACGCAGAAGGTGGCCGGCACGCGCGCGTGCGTCGTCGGCGCCGGGCCGATCGGCCGCGCCGTCGCGCGCACCCTCAAGGCGCTCGGCGTGACCACCGCCGTCGTCGGCCGCACGCCCCGCACCGGCATCCACGGCCCGGACGACCTGGACCGGCTGCTGGCCCACGCGGACTGGGTGATCGCCGCGGCGCCGCTCACGGAGCAGACGCGCGGCATGTTCGACGCCCGCCGGTTCGGGACGATGCAGCCGTCCGCGCGGTTCGTCAACGTCGGCCGGGGGCAGCTCGTCGTGCAGGACGCCCTCGTGGACGCGCTGCGCAGGCGCTGGATCGCGGGCGCCGCCCTGGACGTCTTCGAGTGCGAGCCGCTCACCCCGGACAGCCCGCTGTGGGACGTGCCGGGCCTGATCGTCTCTCCGCACATGGGCGGCGACACGGTCGGCTGGCGGGACGAACTCGGCGCGCAGTTCGTGCAGTTGTACGACCTGTGGGCGGCGGGCCGCCCGCTGCCGAACGTGGTCGACAAGAAGCGCGGATACGTACCCGGACACTGACGTCCCCGGGAGGGCGGATGACCGAGCTCACCGAACTGACCGCCGCGGAACTCGCCGAGGGGTACCGCACGGGCGCCTTCAGCCCCGTGGAGGCGACCCGCGCGGCCCTGGAGCGCGCGGAGCGCATCCAGCCGGAGGTGAACGCGTTCGTCACGATCACGGCCGACGACGCGCTGGCCCGGGCCCGCGCCGCGGAGGAACGCCGGCGGCGCGGCGAACCGGCCGGCCCGCTGGACGGCGTGCCGGTCACGGTCAAGGACCTCCTGCTGCTGCGCGGCACACCGACCCTGCGCGGCTCCAGGACCGTGTCCGGGCGGGGCCCCTGGGACGAGGACGCGCCGTCCGTGGCGCGGCTGCGCGAGCAGGGCGCGGTGTTCCTCGGCAAGACGACGACCCCGGAGCACGGCTGGAAGGCCGTCACGGACTCCCCGTTGAGCGGCGTGACCCGCAACCCGCACGACCCGGCCCGCACCGCGGGCGGCTCCAGCGGCGGCGCCGCGGCGGCCGTGGCCCTGGGCGCGGGTCCGCTCGCCCTCGGCACGGACGCCGGCGGCAGCGTGCGCATCCCGGCGTCGTTCTGCGGGATCTTCGCGCTGAAACCGACGTACGGCAGGGTGCCGCTGTACCCGGCGAGTGCCTTCGGCACGCTGGCGCACGTCGGTCCGATGACCCGGGACGCGGCGGACGCGGCGCTGCTGATGGACGTCATCGGCGTCCCGGACGCCCGCGACTGGTCGGCGCTCGGCCCGGCGCCGGGCTCCTTCACGGCGGCCCTGCGGGACGGGGTGCGGGGCCTGCGGGTGGCGTACTCGCCGACGCTGGGCGGCCAGGTGGCCGTGCAGCCGGACGTGGCGAAGGCCGTGCGGCGGGGCGTGGAGCGGCTCGCGGAACTCGGCGCGTACGTCACCGAGACCGACCCCGACCTGTCCGAGCCGGTGGAGGCGTTCCACACCCTGTGGTTCAGCGGCGCGGCCCGCGTCGCCCAGCGCCTCGGGCGCGACCAGCGGCAGCTGCTGGACCCGGGCCTGCGGGAGATCTGCGCCCGGGGCGCCCGGTACTCGGCGCTGGAGTACCTGGCCGCCGTCGACGTCCGCACGGACCTCGGCCGCCGGATGGGCGTCTTCCACGAGACGTACGACCTGCTGGTCACGCCGACCCTGCCGATCACGGCGTTCGAGGCGGGCGTGGAGGTGCCGAGAGGCTCGGGCCACCGCCGCTGGACGGGCTGGACCCCGTTCACGTACCCGTTCAACATGACCCAGCAGCCGGCCGCCACGGTCCCCGTCGGCACGGACCCCGCGGGCCTCCCCGTCGGCCTCCAACTGATCGCGGCCCGCCACCGGGACGACCTGGTACTGCGCGCGTCACACGCCTTGTACGAGGCGGGCGCGACCTTGGCCACGTGATCGACGGCCGGCCGTGCCGCACGCCGAGGCCGCGACCGACCCCCGTACCCCGCGGACAGTCGTGCCGCTGGGCGGCACGGGTGGGCGCGGGCGGCGCCCCGTCAGCGCCGGGCCGGCACCCCCGCCGCCGGCAACAACAGCGCCGGGCCACGGACCCCCGGGCGGCAACAACAGCACCCGCCGGCGCACCCCGCCAGGCACCAACGGCCCCGCACCACAGAGCACCAGGAATAACCGGCACCCCCCTCCCGTTGACCCCCGGCAGGACAGCGCACGGCAGGACACATCCAGGAGGCACCACCCGTGGCCGCAGACGAGATCCGGGGCACGACGCACGGCACCGCACCCGTTCCCCTCTCCGTACTGGACCTCGTCACCGTCGGCGCCGGCCGCACCGCCTCCGACGCCCTGCGCACCAGCGTCGAGCTGTCCCGCCTCGCGGAGTCCCGCGGCTTCCACCGCTACTGGGTCGCCGAGCACCACTCGATGCCGGGCGTCGCCTCCTCCTCCCCGGCCGTGATCCTCGCCCACCTCGCCGCCCACACCACCCGCATCCGCCTCGGCTCGGGCGGCGTCATGCTGCCCAACCACGCCCCGCTGGTCATCGCGGAGCAGTTCGGCACGCTGGAGGCGATGGCCCCGGGCCGCGTCGACCTCGGCCTCGGCCGCGCCCCCGGCACCGACGGAGCCACCGCCGCCGCCCTGCGCCGCAGCGACCGGCTGAACGAATCCGCCGACGACTTCCCGCAGCAACTCGCCGAGCTGACCAGGTTCCTGGACGACGACTTCCCCGACGGCCACCCCTACCGCCGTGTCCACGCCGTGCCCGGCCCCGTGCAGGCCACCTCGCCCGGCGGCGTGCAGTCCCCGCACCGCCCGCCGATCTGGCTGCTCGGCTCCTCCGGCTTCAGCGCCCGCCTTGCCGGCACGCTCGGCCTGCCGTTCGCCTTCGCGCACCACTTCTCCGCGCAGAACACCATCCCGGCCCTGGACCTGTACCGGCAGTCGTTCCGGCCGAGCGAGGTCCTCGACGAGCCGTACGCCCTCATCGGCGTCGCCGCCCTCGCGGCCGACGACGAGAAGGAGGCCCGGCGCCAGGTCCTGGCCGCCGCGCTGAGCATGATCCGGCTGCGCTCCGGCCGCCCCGGTCTCGTGCCCACCCCGGAGGAGGCCGAGGCGTACCCCTTCAGCCCGGTGGAGCGCGACTTCGTGGACAGCTGGAACGCCAACGTCGTCCACGGCACGCCCGACGAGGTGCGCGCCGGCCTGGACGACCTGCACAAGCGCACCGGCGCCGACGAGCTGATGATCACGGGCAACGCCCACGGCGGCGACGTACGCCTGCGCTCCTACGAACTCATCGCGGACGCCTACGGGTTGCCGACGCCCGCCTGAACCCCGGGGCTGCCCAGCAGCTCGGAGATGCGGTCCGGCGGCACCGGCCGCGAGTAGAGCCAGCCCTGGCCGGTGTCGCAGCCGATCCCGCGCAGCCGCGAGGCCTGCGCGGAGGTCTCCACGCACTCCGCGGTGACCGTGAGGCCGAGCCGGTGCGCGAGCTGGATCATCGCCTCGACCACCACCTCGTCGGCGGAGCTCGGCCGGGTGGCGTCCCGGTCCTCGTACTGGAAGCCCCGGACGAAGGAGCCGTCCAGCTTCAGCACGTCCACCGGCAGGCGGCTGAGGTAGGCGAGGTTCGAGTAGCCGGTGCCGAAGTCGTCGATGGCGATGCGCACGCCCATGTCGCTGAGGGCCTGGAGGGCCTGGAGCGGGCGGCCAGCGGAGCCCATCACCGCCGATTCGGTCAGCTCCAGCTGGAGCAGGTGCGGGGCGAGCCCGGTCTCGGCGAGGGTCTCGGCGACGTCCGCCACCAGGTCGGAGTCCCACACCTGGCGGACCGCCACGTTCACGCTGACGAAGATCGGCGGCTCACCGGGATGGTCCAGCTGCCAGCGGCGCGCCTGGCGGCAGGCGGTGCGCAGCACCCAGCGCCCGAGCTGCACGATCGAGCCGTCTTCCTCGGCAAGTCCGATGAACCGATTCGGCGTCAGTGTCCCGAACTGCGGGTGGTTCCAGCGCACCAGTGCCTCGACGCCGGTCAGCCGCCCGTCCGCCATGCCCACCAGCGGCTGGTACTCCAGGGTGAACTCGCCGCGTTCGACGGCCGGGCGGAGGGTGGAGGCGAGGGCCTGCCGGGTCATGCGGTGGGCGTTGCGCTCGGGGTCGAACAGCGTCCAGCGGGCCTTGCCGTCGGCCTTCGCCCAGTACAGCGTCGTGTCGGCGGCCTGCATGAGCGCGGTGGGCGTGGTCCCGGCCGCGTGCCGCTCCACCACGCCGATCGACGCCGACACCGACAGGCGCCGGCCGGTGATGTCGAACGGGGCCTGGAGCGCCGTCAGGACCGACTCGGCGAGGTCGGCCAGCTGCTCTGTGCCGGTGGAGTCCTCGACCAGCAGCGCGAACTCGTCGCCGCCGAGCCGCGCCACCAGCGGTGTGTTGGCACGGGCGTAACCGGCCTCGTCGGCGCAGCGCGTGAGCCGCTCGGCGACGGCGGCCAGCAGCCGGTCGCCGACGCGGTGCCCGAGGGTGTCGTTGACGGCCTTGAAGCCGTCCAGGTCGAGGAAGCACAGGCCGATCCGGCCGGTGCCGCTCTGCTCGTAGGACTCGGCGTCCAGCGCGGCCGTCAGGCGCTCGAAGAACAGGGTGCGGTTGGGCAGCCGGGTCACCGGGTCGTGCATCTGCAAGTGCCGCAGCCTGGCCTGGAGTTCGCGCCGGGCGCTGATGTCGGTGACGGACATCAGGACGCCGCGCTCCTCGCCGGGCAGCGGCGTGACCGTGACCTGCGCCCACACCGAGTGGCCCTCGGGGTGCTTCAGCCGGCGGGTGCAGCGCAGCCGGGCCTGACGGCCGCCGAGCACCTCGCGGTAGGAGTGCCAGGAGCGCGCGTCGGAGGTGAGGTCCACCAGATCGGCGGCGACCGCGCCGGCCAGGTCCTCGGCGGACGTGCCGAGCAGCGCTCCGAAGGTGTCGTTGGCGCTGACGACCAGACCCTCCGGGTCGACGACGGCCATCGCCAGGGGGGCCGCCGTGAACACGGAGCGGTACGGCAGTGGCTCGGCACGGGGGGGCGCGTCGAGGTCACTGTGTGTGATGACCGCCCGGTCGAGGTCTGCCGCGGGCGCCGGCCCTTCGGACGTTCCGCTCACCGCTCGCTCCCGCAGTGCACTCGATCTCTGTCCGTGCAGGAAATGGTCAGGAAAGTGTGCCGATCATAGAGGCTGGCCCCTGGCCCTTCCAGCCACTGTCCAGTCTCCCGGACGGAAGGGCCGTTGTGACAGATCGTTTCTGCCCGTCCCTGGACGGGTTCTTGAGGCCTCCGACCGGTTGTGACGTTCCGTGAGCGACCCGGGGTGTCGGTTCGGCCGAAACGGCGTACCGCTCACCCGTCCGGTGCAGGCGAACAGGGCGTAGTACGACAAATCGGAAGAACCTGGGTGCGGTGTCCCGTGAACCCCTCCCGGAGGTCCCTGTGCCGCGCCAGCTTCCCTTGAGGCGACTCGCGTCCCCCGCCTTCCAGGGGCTCCGCCGCGCGGCCGAGCGGACCCGGCTGCGCAAACCGGCCGCCGTGTTCACCACCATGTCGGCACTCGCCGCCACCTCCCTGGTGACCGCGCCCTCGGCCGCCGAGCCGTTCTCCCCGGCGCCCTGCGCCCTGCAGCGCACCGAGGCCCACCACTCGGAGGGCCTCGACACCTGGAACACCGCCTACCCGCGGCCGACCCGCGCCCTGGACGCCGTGATGGTGTTCCTGTCGTTCCCCGACTCGCACCCGCTGACGACCCCCGGGGACCTCACCGCCGACCACTTCCCGCAGACCACCCGCTTCTTCGAACGCGCCTCCTACGGCCGCTTCACGCTGCGCCCGCACCCGCTGCCCCACTGGATCGCCATGCCGCAGCCCTCCACGGCGTACGCCATACAGCGGGACTGGGACGCCGAGGACCGCGCCGCCTACCTCCGCGACGCGCTCGCCGCGAGCGACGGCCACGTCGACTTCTCCCGCTACGACGTCGTGTACTTCGTCGCCGACCCCGACGCGCCCGGCGTCGACTCGGACGCGACGAAGGTCGTCAACCTCGACACCCCGCTGCGCGCCGACGGCACGGACATCCGCCGCGTCGTCACGGTCTTCGAGAAGCATCCGCCGGACCGGCTGGTGCTGGCCCACGAGACCGGGCACGTCTTCGACCTGCCGGACCTGTACCACCGGCCCGTGGACGGCAAGGGCGACTGGGACACCTACGTCGGCGACTGGGACCTGATGGGCAGCCAGTTCGGGCTGGCACCCGACCTGTTCGGCTGGCACAAGTGGAAGCTGGGCTGGCTGGAACCGCGCCAGGTGGCGTGCGTGCGCGGCTCCGGGCCGACCCGGCTCACCCTGGAGCCGCTGAGCGCCGGCCCCGGCGTGCCGGTGCCGGGCGCCGCGGGGGCGCCGGTCTTCGGGCTCGGGTGGGGCACCAAGCTGGCGGTGGTGCGCACCGGCCCGGACCGCGTCCTCGCCTTCGAGGCGCGCGGGCCGGTGGGCAACGACGTGGACACCTGCCGGTCGGGCGTGCTCGTGTACCGGGTGCGGGGCGGTACGCAGTCCGGGGGCGGACCGGTCGAGGTGGTCGACGCGCATCCGGACACGGAGGCCTGCTGGGAGAACTCGGTCTACCCGCCCCTCGCGGACGCCCCGGTCGGCCTCGGCGAGAGCTTCACGGTGCCGGGGGAGGGCGTACGGGTGGAGGTGACGAGCCGGACGGCGTCGGGGGCGTGGAACGTGACGATCACGGCGCGCGGCGCGTAGGCGGCGTCCGGCGGGAACGCCCCGCACATGCGATCAGCCCCCCGCTGCTGCGAGAGGCTGATCACTGTCGTGCGCCGCCAGGGACTCGAACCCCGGACCCGCTGATTAAGAGTCAGCTGCTCTAACCAACTGAGCTAGCGGCGCCTGCTGACGTCGTAGACCTTAGCATCCTGGTCGGCGGGAGGAAAAATCGATATCCGCACGGCCGTGCGGGCCGCCCGGACGGCCGCCCAGAGCACGATTTCCGGGCCCGGAAGCCAGGGGTGGCGGGTGTCCGGCGCGACGAGCCAGCGGGAGCCGGACGGCTCGGGACGGTCGGCGCCGGCCAGGGCCGGCACGGTCACCGCGTCGCCGGTGCCGTGGCACAGCAGTGGCGGAATCGCGTCCGTCCGGCCGCCCTCCCGGCCGCGGTCGCCCCACTCCTCCCAGTGCAGCAGCGACGGCAGCCGCTGGGCCGTGCCCGGCGCGGAGAACAGCAGCGTCCGGCCCCGGTACTCCGCCACGGGGCCCGAGCCGGGGCCCTCCTCCCACAGCCGGTCCAGCATCCGCCGCCCGAACACGGCCGGCACGCTGACCACGTCGAAGGCGGAGCCGCACGGCAGCACGACCGGGGCGTCCGGCCGCTCCTCCCACTGCGCGAGTGTGCTACGCGGATACGTTCCTGCGGAGGCGAGCCATGCGGCACCGTCGGCGGTGACGCCCGAGACGTCGGAGTACGCGTTCCGTTCGCTGCTCATGTCGGCAATGTCTACCGTGCGTGAGGGTGCGGCTCCCCTGTGTTGCGGAAAACCAGGACACGAACGAGTGAGTAGGAGTATCTTCCGCCCGCAGACCGGCATATGCCGACGGGGGATGCGGGGTGCGGGGGACCGGGAGTCACACGGGGTCGGCGTGACCAGGGCCCTCCCCGCCGCGCATCAGATCCCTGCCGAACTCGATCATCTTCTTGGCGTAGTCCTCGGTCCAGTCCGCCCGCTCGGCGATGTCCGCGTGCGTGAGCCGGTCGAACCGCCGCGGGTCCGCCAGCTGCGCCGCCGCCATCGCCTGGAACTCCACGGCCCGGTCCGCCGCCGCGCGGAACGCCAGCGTCAGCTCCGTCGCACGGGCCAGCAGCGCCCGCGGGTCGTCGATCGACTCCAGGTCGAAGAAGTGCTCGGGATCGGAGGCCGCCTCCGCGGGCTCGAAGAGCAGGGGCGCGGGGCGTAGCCGCGGTTCGTTCCGACGCGGCGTGGGCTCCGCCATGTCTTCTCCTCCTCGTACGTCACGGACGACCCCCTGGGAAGTGGGCCACCGCCCATTGTCCCGCGCCGACGCAAGAGGGCGGCGGGACGCCTCCGGCACGGTGCCGGACTCCGTCCGGTGAAGGGGTGCGCGGGGTGGGTTGCCCGGTCACGTGCGCCACGGCACGCGGTGCTCGGTGAGGTGGGCCAGTACCGCGTGGTTCGCCTCCCAGCCGTCCGGGAACTTCACCACCGTGCCCAGCTGGACCGGTTCCGTCGACGGGTAGTCGTCCAGGAGGGCGTCCACGCCCGCGCGGCAGACCACGATGCACGCGTGCCGGTGGCGGGACGCCAGCACGCACAGGCGGCCCGTCTCCAGGTGGAACGCCGTCGCGTCGGGGCGGCCGGACAGCGGGTGCAGGACCACCGTCACGTCGTACTCCCGGCCCTGGAGCCGGTTCGCCGTGTCGACGGTGACGTCCGCCACGCCCAGCTCGGCCAGCGCCGCCCGCACCGCCGCCGCCTGGTCGCGGTGCGCGGTGCCGACCGCGATCCGGGCCGCGGTGAGCGGAACCGGGTCGGGGGCGCGCTCCGAGGTGGCCGCGCCGCCCCGGTCCAGCAGACGGCGTACGACGGTCGCCACCGCGTGGACCGCCTCCGGGTCGGTGCGCGGCGTGTGGCGCGCGGGCAGCTCCAGCAGGCCCCAGCCCGATGCCGCCGCCTCGTCGATCACCCGGTCCGGACCGGAGCCGTCCGAGGCGACGGCGAAGGCGAGCCGCCGGTCGTCGTGACCGGTGCCGCTGCGGAACGGCGTGTACGGGTAGAACGCGTCCGACACCAGCGGGGCCGCCGACGCCGGCAGCCGCCAGGACACCGGCAGGCGGTGCTGCGGCAGGTCCGGGTTGTGGGACAGCAGCGTCGTCACGGCGGACGCCGACGGGTCGTAGGACAGGCCCGCCCACTGCTCCGCGCCGACGACCGAGAACGGGTCCAGCTGTCCCGGGTCGCCCACGAACAGCGCCCGCTCGAACAGCCCGGCCACCGCGAGCAGCGCGTCCGAGCGCATCTGGTACGCCTCGTCCACGATCGCGTGCTGCCACGGCTCGTCCGTCTTCACGTGCGCCCACTTGGCGGCCGTCGACAGCACCACCGGCAGCCCCGTCAGGTCGGCGGCCTTCGCCGACGTACGGACGTTCGGCAGGTCGTCCAGCGCCTTGTCGTAGGCGTCGGCGTCACTGCTGTGCAGGCGGCCCACCGGCAGCGCGGGGTTCTTCTCGGCGAGCCGCAGCACGAGGTCGTCCACCTGCGCGTTGGTCTGCGCGACCACCATCAGCGAACGCCCCGCGCCGGCCAACTCCAGCGCCGCCCGCACCACCAGCGTCGACTTGCCCGCGCCGGGCGGGGAGTCGACCACGACGCCGCGCCGCGCGCCGTGCAGCGTGTCGCGCAGGATCGCGTCGGTGGCACGCGCCGCGGCGGCACCGGGGTCGAACGCGGCCTCGGCCGTCACAGCACGTCCTCCTCGGTCACCGGATCGGCGGCCTCGGGCACGCCCTCGCCGGGCGGCCCGCCGTGCGTCCACGGCGTCTCCTCCGGGTCGGGCAGCTTCGCCCCGCCCCGCTGCTCGTGCTCGAACAGCGTGAAGCACACCCGCTCGCCCTTCTCGGGCACCGACCCGGCCTCGGGCTGCCTGCCCCGGCCCATCTTGTCCACGATCCGCAGCACGACGAGCGACCCGTCGTCCTCGTACCCCACGAACTCGGCCGCCTGCGGCTTGCCGCCCAGCGACCGGAACACCTTCGCGCGCTCCGCGAGATGCGGCCGGTCGTCCGTGCGGACCGTGACCAGCGGGCGCGGACCGGGCCGCTTGCCCTCGCTGTACGCCATGACGACGTCCGTGACCTCGCCCGCGAACGCCTCGCCGGCCAGCCGCCGGCCCGCCATCACCAGCGGATCGTCCAGCGCCTCCTGTGCCTCCAGGCGGGCCTGCTCCCGCTCGCGCGTGGCCAGCTTGTTCGCCGCCGTCACCGCGTCGTCGCGGCGCGGCTGCGGCGGCTCACCGGCCAGCACGCGGTCGCGGTGGCCGGTGAACGACCAGCGGTCGCGCGTCCACCGCTCCTCGACATGCGCCCCCTCGGGCAGCTCCCGCAGCAGGTCCAGGCCCCGCCACACCGCGTCCCAGGTGGGCCGCGTGACGCTCTCGACCAGCGCGCGGATCTCCCGCTCGGCCGCGGTGAGCGCGGCGAGCCGGTGGTCGGCCTCCAGGCCGTCCTCGGCGGCGGCGAGCGCCGTACGGGCCCGGTCGTAGCGCTCGATGGCCGGGGCGAGCAGCCTGTTGTCGAACGCCGGGTCCGTGGCCGGACCGGCCGGCGGGCACGTCAGCTGCCCCCGCGCGTCCCGCTCCAGCTCGGCCCGCAGCGCCGCCTCGGCGCCCGTGCTGCCCTCGGGCGGGTCGATCCAGGCCAGCAGCGCGCCCAGGTGCTGGTCCTCCAGCGTGGACTGCCCGGTCGCCCAGTGCCGGCCGAGGACGTCCGTCATGGCGAGCAGCAGCGACGAGCCGGGCACCCGGGCCCGCTCCCCGAAGTGCGTCAGCCACCGGCCGAGCAGCGGCACCCTCGGCGGCGCCGGATGGGGCGCCTCCGGCTCCTGCTCCGCCGTACGCCGAAACCGCATGGAGCGGCCCAGCAGCCGTACGAAGTCGATGCCCGGGCGGCTCGGCACGATCAGCTGCGGGGCGTCCTCGCACAGGTCGACCTCGACCTTGACCCGCTTGCCGGTCTCCGGGTCGGTCTCGGTGCGCTCGGCGGCCTCCACGGCGTCGGCGTACGCGTCGATGTACGGCAGGACGACGTCGGCCAGGTCGGCGAGGAACGCGAACCGCAGGTCGCGGTCGCGCGGCTGCGGCACCACCAGCAGGCGCGGGGCGGCACGGTCGGTGCCGACCAGCGCGCCCAGCGGCGCACCGGCCTCACCCGCGGTGGTCAGCGGCACGAACACCAGCGGCCGTGCGGACAGATGCCGGTGCCGGACGGTGGCGGCGGGCCGGGCGCGCCCGGTTCCGGCGGCCTCCAGCCGGGCCAGGGTGGTGATCAGCGACACGCGGGGACCTCCCGGTCCGCCGCGGCACCGAGGGCCTCGGCGCGCAGCCGTGCCGCCCGGCGCAGCGCCGCCACCGCCGGGTCGTCCGGGTCCCCGGCCTCGCCGCGGGCCGCCGCCAGGACGTCCCCGACGGTGCTCAGGCCGCCCAGCTCGGCGCGCACCGGCCGCCCGAGCGACGTCACCGCCCCGGCCTCGCGGGACCGCGCGCGGCAGTGGAAGGCCAGCTCGCACGCGGACAGGCACTCGGGCGCGTACGCCGCCGGGACCGCCTCCACGGCCTCGGTGAGCCGGTCGGCGGGCAGCTCGGGGGAGAAGCAGGTGCCCTCGGGCAGCGTCCGCGCGATGTCCTCGATGCGGGTGAGGCGGGCCAGCTGGCGGCGGGTCACCGCACGCTGCTTGCGCACGTCGACCACGGACGCCGCCGGCAGGTTGGAGAAGTCCTTCGGGCAGACCAGCAGGATGCGGTGCCGCACCTCGGGCGCCGGGTCCAGGCGCGCGGCGACCTCCTCCAGCGCCAGCACGTACACCGCGGCCTGCCGGGCCGCCGCGCCCACCTTCGCCGGGTCCGCTGAGCCGTCCAGCATCGGGAACGACTTGATCTCCACGACCGTCCAGCCGCCGTCCGGGTGCACGACCACCGCGTCCGGCTCCAGGAACGCGGGGGAGCCCGCCACGTCGAGCGCGAGCATGGGGTGGTCCAGCAGCGTCCAGGCGCCCGGCGTGCCGGTGGCCTCGCGCAGCGCCAGCGCCGTGCGCGCCGCGCGGCCCTCGGGGCCGGTCGCGGTCAGGTCGGGCACGCGCGCGCCCGCGGGCGGCTCGGCCGCCCGGTCCAGCTTCTCGTGCACGAGCCGCAGCAGCTCCGTGCCACCGTCCGCCTTGACCTTCGCCTCGAACGCGTTGCCCCGCACGAGGGCGAACTGCGACTGCCCGAACGCCGACGGCGAACCCAGCGCGCTCGCCAGCGCCGCCTTGTCCACCCCGGCGCCGTCGAGGATCGCGCGCCGTCTGCAGCCCGGGTTGGCGGCCAGGGCGGCCAGGGCCCGGGCGTCCAGCGCCTTGGCCGGGACGTCCGGACCGCGCAGCTCAGCGAGCCGGTGCCGGAGCCCCGTCCCCCGCGTCCTGGGGTGAGGCACCGGGCTCGGCCCCGGGCCCGATCGGTGACTCGCGCTGCCGTGGAAATCGCTCACCCGCGGAAGTCTGGCATCCGTCACTGACATTCGGCGCACCCGCGGTGCGGGAGGCCGCCCCGGCCCGGTCCGCGAGGGCCGGCGACGCCGCCGCGGGGACCGTCGCGGCGGAGGCGGCGAAGGCCGGTGCGCGGCCCGGCAGCAGCCGCGCCCGGACCCGGTCGGCGGTGCGCGTCACGACCGGCGTCAGCAGCAGGCCGGCGCCCATGACGGCGGCGCCCGCGACCGCGTCGAGGAAGTAGTGGTTCGCGGTGCCCATCACCACGATCGTCGTCAGCAGCGGGTAGGCGACGGCGAGCACCTTCGTGGTCCGCGTGCCGCCGTACCGCCACAGGATCACGCCGCACCACAGCGACCAGCCCACGTGCAGGCTCGGCATCGCCGCGTACTGGTTCGTCATGCCGCCCAGTCCGCGCGGCGCGCTCGCCTCGCCCGCCCACCAGCCGTACGAGCTGTACTGGGCCATCGTGTCGACGAAGCCGTGCCCGGCGTCCAGCAGCCGGGGCGGGCAGGTCGGCAGCAGCGTGAAGCCGATCAGGCCGATGAACGTCGACGTCATCAGCCAGGTCCGCGCGGCCCGGTAGTGCACCCTGCGGGACCGGAAGACCCACACCAGGAGCGCGGGCGTGACCAGGTAGTGCAGCGACGCATACCAGAAGTCCGCCGGCACGCCCACCCAGGGCTCGCGCGTGAACAGCTCGTTGAGCGGGTGCTCGGCGTTGAGGTAAAGCGCCTTCTCGACGCGCAGGATCGCCAGGCCGTGCTCGACGGCCGTGCCGGCGTCACCCCGGGCGAGCAGCCGGCCCGCCGAATAGCAGGCGTACACCAGGAGGATCAACGGGAGCTCGGACCACCAGCGCAGCCGGGTCGCCCGGGACACCTCGGTGCCCGGTGTCTCGGTGTGCGGCATCCGATCGCCCTCCCCCTTCACTTCTCGCGCGGCGCCCGGCGGGCGCCGTGCCACTTTACGGTGTGGCGCAGGCGCCCTCGCGGGACGTGCCCCGGCCCTGATAGACGCAGAGATCGCCCACCGGGTTGCGCGCGCAACGTGTGAGCGATGATGAAGGGGTAGCGAGAAAGTCCACCTGAAAGGCCGCCCATGGCACCGCGCATCCTGCTGGCCCGGCACGGACAGACGCAATGGTCACTGTCCGGCAAGCACACCGGCAGGACCGATGTGCCGCTGCTCGAGGAGGGACGCCGCGGCGCGAAGCTGCTCGGCGAGCGCCTGCACCGGCCGCCGCTCGGCGGGCTGCCCGGCGTGCAGGTGCGCACCAGCCCGCTGGCACGCGCGCGTGAGACGTGCGACCTCGCCGGGTTCGGCGACCGCGCCGAGACCTGGGACACCCTCATGGAGTGGGACTACGGCGCTTACGAGGGCATGACTACCGCCGACATCCAGGCGGTGCGGCCCGGCTGGCTCATCTGGCGCGACGGCGTTCCCGGGGGCGAGACCCTGGCCGAGGTGACGGCCCGCGCGGACGAGGTCGTCGCCTGGGCCCGCTCGGCCGACCGCGACGTGCTGGTCTTCGCGCACGGCCACATACTGCGCTCGATCGGCGCCCGCTGGCTCGGGCTGCCGATCGACTTCGCGTCCCGCATCCGCCTGAACCCGACGTCGCTGTCCGTCCTGGGCTGGGCCTACGGCGAGCCGGCGATCGAGACGTGGAACGACGTGGGCCACCTGGCGTAGCGCCGCCGCCCGCCCCGCGTCAGGCGGGCCGGGGCAGCTGGGCGTGGCGGTCGAGGAACGCCGAGACCCCGTACGCGCGCCGATGCGGCAGCAGCACCCGGGCCGTCCCGGCCAGCATCGTCCGCACGCGCGAGGACTCCACCTCGTCCAGCAGATCCAGCACGCGCATGCCCGCGACCGCGGCCTCGTCCGGCCGTCCGCCGCGCGCCAGGTCGTCCGCCAGCTCGGCCGTGTAGAGCGCGATGTTCCGCGTGAAGTGCGGGTCCTGCAGCTCCGAGGCACGCCGCGCGTGCCGCGCCGCCCGGGGCCAGTCGCCCAGCGTGGACCAGCACTGCGCCTCCAGGCCCTCCAGCTCGGCCGCTCCGTAGAAGCTCATCCACTCGGGGTCGGCGTCCGAGGGGCCTCGCTCGAAGAGGGCCTTGGCCCGGGTCAGGGCCTGCTCGCAGGCGACGCGGTCGGCCAGTCCCGCCCAGCCGCCCGCCTCGCGCAGCGCGAGCAGCGACATCAGCCGGGCGGAGCCGAGCGGCCGGGCGGCCCGCTGCGCGGCCTGTGCCGCCCGCACCGCCTCACGGGGCCGCCCGGCGTCCCGCGCGAGGAACGACGAGTTGCAGAAGGCGTGCGCCTCCAGTGCCTCGTCGCCGTTCGTCCGGGCGGTCGCCAGGGCTTCCGCGTAGTGCGAGCGGGCGTCGTCGAAGCGTCCCGAGTCGTGGGCCAGCCAGCCCACCGAGATGGCCAGTTCGCCGGCGCCCGCGTACAGCCGGTCCGCCGTCGCCCGCCGCGTCGTCACGGCGTCCAGCAGCCCGTACGCGGCGCGCAGCGGGGCCGCCGCGCGCCGGTACAGGCCGTCGGCGCCGTGCCGGTCGTCGAGCAGCCGGATCCTGCGGACGGCCTCCTCCAGGGCGCCCGCCTCGCTGGTCCCGGCGCGGCGCGCCGGCCGCCGGGCCGCCGAGGCGTCCGGCGCCAGGGCGATGGGGCTCAGGGTGGCGGCGGCCATGGTGGCGCCCGAGCCGGTCATGAATGCGCGACGCAGCACGTCGCTCTCCTCGTAGTCGTCGTAGTCGTCGTAGTCGTACGTCGTGGTCCGGTCCGGCGTCTCGTACGGCTCGTGCGCCCCCGGTGTCTCACTCGTGGCGTCCGCGGGGTGCGTGGCGTGCGAGAGGGGCGCGGTGTCCTCGGCGGCGTGCGCCCGGCGTCCGCGGACGGACGAACGGGGCGCGAAGCCCAGGTCGGTGAGCGTGCGGCCGGGGAACATGTGCAGGAACACCCGTTCGTACGCGTAGTTGGGGCAGCGGATCTCGCCCGCCTCGACCCTGCCGATGTAGCGCGCGTCACAGCTGACCCGCTCGCCGATCTCGCGGGCGGCCCGCCGCACCGCCGCGGCGAACTCGGCCGGCGAGCGCTGTCCGCGCGCCTGCCGGAAGACGAGATTCGGCCGCGGCCGGTCCGGCCGTTCCGGCTCCGGTGGGGTCACCGTTGACGACGCCATGGCCGGGTCCTCCCGTGCGAACCGTCGAACCATGCCGGACTCGAGGCGAGTTGTCCGCAATGTCGCTGCGCAGCGCCCTGTCCCGGCGGGCACGAACGTACCCTCTGTGACGGCCCCGCCACACCAGGTTTCGCTGCAAAACGGATAACCCCTCCGCGATCTGCCATGAAGTGCCACCCTTTGCGGCTGACACGTGCCGTAGCCGTTGACGTTCCGGTGCGTTGAACCTTCCGGACCGGGAGGCCGTGATTCCCGGTAGCACGTCCAAGCAGGGGTTCCGTGGTGGAGGCCGGGATGGAGACGCTCCAGAGCAACGTTCCTCGTACGCCGGCGACGGCAGGACGCGCGCCGGCCGGGGAGGGCGGCGCGGCGCCGCCCGGGGGAGCCGCGTGCGAGGTCGTCACCGTGCCCGCCCGGCAAGGGCTGGAGGCGGTCGACATCCTGCGCCGCGCCGCCGCCGGCGCGGTCGGCCTCGTCCTGCACGACGGCGGCGGCACGCTGGGCTTCCTGGTGCCGCCCGGGACGGCCGCGGCCTGGGACGTGCCGGGCAGCACCTGTACGCAGACCGGCGGCCGGGGCCCGGCCCTCGTCCCCGGACCGCCCACGGCGGCGGACTCCGGTTGGCTGCTGCCGCCCGGCGGCACCGACCCGGCGACGGACCCGGCGGTGCTGCGCGCGGCGCTGGGGGAGGCGGCCCGGCTGATCGCGGCGGCGGACAGCTGCCGCTGAACCGGGCGGGCGGCCCCGGCTCCGGTGATCACCGCGCGGGCGGTCCGTCCTCAGCGGTCGCCGCGTGGGCGGCGCGCGCTCCAGACGTCGCCGCGGGCGGTCATGCGACCGGCGGGCGCCGCGCGAGCGGCCCAACCTCCGGTGGTCGCCGCGTCGGCGGCACGCGCTGCGGCCGTTGCCGCGCGGGCGGTGCCCTCGGTGGGCCCTGATAATGACCCAATGGGAAAGTCCAGGAGTCCCCGGCGCAGGCAGGCCGGTGCCGAAGCCGTCGTGGAGAGCGTCGACGGCGGCTGCGCGCAGCTCATACCCGACCGGGACCGGCCGCGGGCCTGGACGCTCCTGATCGACGGCGCCCCGCAGTCGCACGTCGACCTCGACGACCCGGGCCGTCTCTGCTTCGACTACCAGCGCCGCCTGGGCCACGTCATCGACCTGGCCGCCCCGCCCGGCAAGCCCGTGCACGCCGTGCACCTCGGCGGCGGCGCCCTCACCCTGGCCCGCTACGTCGCCGCCACCCGGCCCCGCTCCACCCAGCAGGTCGTGGAGCGCGACGCGGCCCTCGTCCAACTGGTCCGCCGCGAGCTGCCCCTGGACCCCGGCGCCCGTATCCGCGTGCGGTCGGCCGACGCGCGCGAAGGGCTCGCGAAGGTGCCGGACGGCTGGGCGGACCTCGTCGTCGCGGACGTCTTCAGCGGCGCCCGCACCCCGGCCCATCTGACCTCCGGGGAGTTCCTGGACGAGGTCCGCAGGGCGCTCAGGCCGGGCGGCGTCTTCGCGGCCAACCTCGCCGACGGGCCGCCGCTCGCGCATCTGCGCGGCCAGATCGCCACCGCCGCCGCCCGGTTCACGCAGCTCGCGCTGGTCGCCGACGCGGCGGTGCTGCGCGGCAAGCGGTTCGGCAACGCGATCCTGGCCGCCTCCGACCACCCGCTGCCGCTCGCCGAACTGACCCGCCGCGCCGCCTCCGACCCGCATCCCGGCCGCGTCGCACACGGCACGACACTGAGCGACTTCACGGGCGGCGCCCTGCCCGTGACGGACGCGACGGCGGTGGCGTCACCGGCCCCACCGGCGTCCGTCTTCCGCTGACCGGCCGGGCGACGCGGTCCGGCCGCGCACCCGCGTAACAGGTCGTCATAGGCGCCGGCCCCGGCATACGTGCCGACCTCGACCCGCGGCCAGGGCCCGCGCCTAGTAGGTGCCGACCTCCACCCGCGGCGGCCCGTCGTGCCACGTGCAGAACACCGACACCCGGTCCGCGCCCGCGGCGTACTCCACGCGGATCCACTTCTCCGTCTTCCACACCTGCATCGACCAGCCGGCCCGCGGTGTCGCCGACACGAGCGTCGCGGACGCCGGGCCCAGGTCGAACACCGCGCGCCCGCCGTCCGTGCGGGCTGTCCGACAGCCAGGCGTGGCGGACGGTCGCCGTCACCCCGATGATCGGCGTGAACGACGTCGTCTCCGAGGTCTTCACGGTCGACGACGCCACGCAGCTGGTGAACTTCGCCAAGTCGAAGGGGATCGGCCGGCTTTCGATGTGGTCCGGCACCCGCGACCAGGCCTGCCCCGGCGGCCCGAAGCCGGCCGCCGACGCCACGTGCAGCTCCGTGGACCAGCAGAAGTTCGCCTTCACGAAGGCCTTCGCCGCCTACAACTGACAACGCCTTCGCACCCCGCGTCCGACCTCCGCCCAGCACGCCCCGGCCGGCTCACCCCCCACCCGGCCGGGGCGCACCGCGTCACGGCACGAGGTCGACCTCGGGCAGCGTTCCCGTGCGGGCGGCGCGGGCGTACCAGTGGGCGCTGGACTTCGGCGTGCGGACCTGGGTGGCGTAGTCGACGTAGACGGCGCCGAAGCGCTTGCCGTAGCCGTAGGCCCACTCGAAGTTGTCCATCAGGGACCACAGGTAGTAGCCGCGGACGTCCGCGCCGTCGGTGATGGCGCGGCGCACCTCCGCCAGGTGGGCGTGCAGGTAGGCGATGCGCTCCGGGTCGTGGACGCGGCCGTCGGCGTCGGGCTTGTCGTCGTACGCGGCGCCGTTCTCCGTGATGTACAGGGGCAGGCCCGGCGCCTCCCGGGTGTAGCGCATGATCAGCTCGTGCAGGCCCGTCGCGTCGATGGTCCAGCCCATCTCGGTGCGTTCGCCCGGCGTCTGATGGAACATCACGTCGTCCGCGGCCGGCCACGGCGAGTGGTCGCTCTCCCCGTGCCCGTCGGCCCGCGGGCCGGCCGCGTCCGGGTCGGCCGCCGACACCAGCGTCGGCGTGTAGTAGTTGAGGCCCAGCGCATCCAGCGGCTGGTTGATCGCGGCGAGGTCGCCGTCCTCGACGAACGACCAGTCGGTGAGCGACTCGGTCGCCTCCAGCAGCGTCTTCGGGTAGGCGCCGTGCAGGATCGGGCCGTGGAAGATCCCGCTGGACAGGTCGTCGATCCGGCGGGCCGCCGCGAGGTCCGCCGGGTCCTGCGTCACCGCGCGCACCACCGACGAGTTCAGGCTCAGCGCGACCGAGTTGCGCGACGGCATCACCGACCGCAGGGCGGACGTGCCCAGCCCGTGCGCCAGGTTCAGGTGGTGCGCGGCCCGCAGGGATGCCGCCGGGTCCGTACGGCCCGGGGCGTGCACGCCGGACGCGTAGCCCAGGAAGGCGCTGCACCACGGCTCGTTGAGCGTGATCCACTGCTCCACGCGGTCACCGAGCGCCTCGCCGACGAGCTGCGCGTACTCCGCGAACCGGTACGCCGTGTCGCGCTCCGGCCAGCCGCCCGCGTCCTCCAGCTCCTGCGGCAGGTCCCAGTGGTAGAGGGTGACCGCGGGCTTGATGCCGTGCGCGAGCAGCTCGTCGACCAGCCGGCGGTAGAAGTCCAGGCCGACCTGGACGGCCGGGCCGCGGCCCGTCGGCTGCACCCGCGGCCAGGACACGGAGAACCGGTAGGCGGTCAGCCCCAGGTCCGCCATCATCGCCACGTCGTCGCGGTAGCGGTGGTAGTGGTCGACAGCGATGTCACCGGTCTCGCCGCCGGCCGTCTTTCCCGGCGTATGGCTGAAGGTGTCCCAGATCGACGGGGTGCGGCCGTCCTCCCGTACCGCCCCCTCGATCTGGTACGCGGAGGTCGCTGCGCCCCAGAGGAAGGCGGGAGGGAAGGTCACCGGGGTCACCGGCTGTACGGACTCAAGCATGAAAGCGCTCCCAAAGGAGGTCGTGGAGACCGACGGGTAGGAGGGGGGACAGGAGGAGGGAGGGAGGGGCCGGGACGGTGGTGACCCGGCCCGCTGGGCGCGGCGGCTGTCAGCCCTTCACCGCGCCCTGCATGATGCCGCCCACGATCTGCTTGCCGAAGATCGCGAAGACGATCAGCAGCGGCAGCGTACCGAGCAGCGCACCGGCCATGATCAGGGACTGGTCGGGGGTGTAGCCGCGGCCGAGACCCGCGACCGCGACCTGCACGGTCGGGTTGCCGTTCTGCGTCAGCACCAGGAAGGGCCACAGGAAGTCGTTCCAGGTCTGGACGAACATCAGCATGCCCAGCACGGCCATGGCGGGCCGCGCGGCCGGGAACACCACGTGCCACACCACGCGCCAGCTGCTCGCGCCGTCGACCCGGGCGGCCTCGATGATCTCGTCCGGCAGCGCCTGCAGCAGGTACTGCCGCATGAAGAACACCCCGAAGGCGCTCACCAGCGACGGCAGGATGACCGCCTGGAGCTGGTCGGACCAGTCGAGCTTGGCGACCATCATGTACAGCGGGATCACGCTGAGCTGCGGCGGCACCATCATCGTGCCGATCACGATCAGCATCAGGGCGTTGCGGCCCTTGAACTTCAGCTTGGCGAAGGCGAACCCGGCGATCGTCGACAGGAACACGATCGTCGCCGCCGAGACGCCCGCCACGAACGTGGTGTTCAGGAACGCCTCGCCCAGGTTGGCGTCCGTCCAGGCGATCTCGAGGTTGTCGAACAGGTTGGAGCCGAACCAGAACGGCGGCGGCGTCTCGGCGAGCCGCTGGTTGTCGCGGGAGGCGGCGATCGCCGTCCACACCAGCGGGAACAGCGAGCCGATGGTGAACAGCGCGAGGATCACGTACGCGAACGGGCCCGCGTGCATCTGCCCGCCCGCGCGCGCCGCCTTGGTCCCCAGCATGCGCCGGGACTCCTTCGGGACCGCGTCCCTGGGAGGTTTCGTCATGGTCGTCGTCACGGCCGGTTCTCCTTAACTACTGGCGCGCAGCCGGCGCGAGATGACGTAGTTGACGATCCCGATCACGATGAGGATCAGGAACATCGTCCAGGCGATCGCGGAGGCACGGCCCAGGTGCTGGTTCACCCAGCCCTGCTCGTACAGGTACAGCCCGAGCGTCTGGAACTGGTGCTGCGAGCCGCCGGAGGCGCCCTTGTTCGCGTCGAACAGCAGCGGCTCACCGAACAGCTGCGAGGCGCCGATGGTCGACACCACGACGGTGAACAGGATCGTCGGGCGCAGCGAGGGCAGCGTGACGTGGACGAACTGCCGCCACCGGCTCGCGCCGTCCAGCGCCGCCGACTCGTACAGGTCCTGCGGGATGGCCTGCATCGCCGCGAGGTAGATCAGCGCGTTGTAGCCGGTCCAGCGCCAGATGACGATCGTCGACACGGCGACCTGGGAGGCCCAGGTCTCGTTCTGCCAGTCGATGTTGTCGACGCCGACCAGGCCCAGCGCCCAGTTGATCATCCCGTAGTCGCGGCCGAACAGCAGCACGAAGACCAGGGACGCCGCCGCGATGGACGTCGCGTACGGGGCGAGCATCGCGACCCGGTAGAAGGTCGAGGCGCGCAGCCTGTAGTTGAGGATGTGGGCGATGCCCATGGCCATCAGCAGCTGCGGAACGGTGGAGATGATGCCGATGGTCAGGGTGTTCTGCGCCGCGTTCCAGAAGAAGTCGTCGTCGAAGATGCGGGTGTAGTTCCTCATGCCGACCCACGACATGTCCGTGGGTGCGGTCAGCTCCACCTGGTGCAGCGACGCCCAGCCGGTGTAGATCAGCGGGAACAGGCCGAACGCCAGGAACAGCAGGAAGAACGGCGAGACGAACGCGTACGGGCTCCAGCGCACGTCCCGCTGCCAGCGGCGGGACATCTTCGCCCGCTGCCTGTGCTCCTCCGGAGAGGGCTCCTTCGCCGCCGGGCGGCCCGGGGCCGCGCCCCCCTCGACGGGGGACGCGGCGGTGTCGTGCCTGGTTGCCATTCCGGTCACTGGTCCAGGTTGTTGTCGATGGTCTTGGTGGCCGTCTTCCATGCCTCCTCGGGCGACTTGCCCTGGGCGACGAGGATGACGCCGTTGTCGGTCAGACCCTGCTGGATGATCTGGTCCTTCGGGCCGATCACCTGGACGGGGCTGTCCTTGGCCGCCGCCGCGAAGATCTCACCGATCGGCGCGTCACCGGTCATGTCGTTCTTGGCGCTCTTGACCGCGTCCGACTCGTACGCCGGCGGGGTGCTCGGGAAGCTGCCCTGCTTGGCGAACAGCTTGGCCTGCTGCTCGGGCGCGGTCAGCCAGGCGGCCAGCTTGGCGGCCTCCTCGGTGTTCTTGCCGGCCTTCGGCACGGCCAGGAAGGAACCGCCCCAGTTGCCGGACTTCGGTGCCGCGGCCACGTCCCACTTGCCGGCCGCGTCGGGCTTCGACTTGCCCTTGATGTAGCCGAGCATCCACGGCGGGCAGCTCATCGCCGCGAACTTGCTGTTGGCGATGGTGGTGTCCCAGGCCGGCTGGAACTGCGTCTGGTTGCCGACCAGCTTGTCCTGCGCCGCCTTCGCGGTGAGGTCGAACGCGGCCTTCACGGCCGGGTTGTCCTTGTAGATGACCTTGCCGGAGGAGTCGTAGAAGCGCTCGGTCTCGCTGCTCAGGATGGCGTTGAGCAGACCGCCGGGGGAGTCGAGGAAGGTGGTGCCCGAGGGCGCCTTCTTCTTGTAGTCCTGGCCGACGTCGACGAACTTGTCCCAGCTGCCCGCCCAGAGCTTGCCGACCTCCTCGCGGTCGGTCGGCAGACCGGCCTTCTCGAAGAGGTCCTTGCGGTAGCAGATGGCCATCGGGCCGACGTCCGTGCCCAGGCCGACGGTCTGGCCGTCCTTGGTGGTGGCCTGCGCCCACTTCCACTCGAGGAAGTCGCTCTTCTTGCCGTACTTCGCCAGGTCCAGCAGCTTGTCGGACTGGGTGGCGACGACCTCGGCGATGTTGCCGACCTCGACACCCTGGATGTCCTGAAGGCCGCTGTTGGTGGTGAGGTGGTTGATCAGCGCGGGGTAGTAGTTCTCGTTCCGCTCGACGACCGTCTGCTGGATGTCGATGTCGGGGTGGAGCTTCTCGTACTCCGCGTAGAGACCCGCCTCCTCGAAGCCGAACGTGCCGAAGAGTCCCAGGGTGATCTTGGTTTTGCCACCGCCGCCGTCCCCGGACGACGAACCGGAACCGTCCTTGCCGTCGTCGGCACAGCCGGCCAGCAGCCCGGCGCCCAGTGACGCGACGGCCGCAATGACCAGCGCCTTGCGCGCGGTTCGAGAGGGTGCTGCTCGCATTGCTCCTCCTGTTGCCCTGACGTGCCGACCCCCCGGCCAACGGCATTGTTGGGCCCGTTAATTTCCAGCTGCGGCTCGGGCGGGGAACGTGCGGGATGTGTAAGTGCCAGGTACTGTGGGAGCGCTCCCACATGTGATGTGTTGAAGGTTCGTCGGTCCGAGCTGGGGTGTCAAGGGACCGGACACGAGGAGATGTGTTCAGTTATCGGGCTGTTAACTGGACCGCGATGGTTCCGTTTCGGCCAGTCGCGGCCGACCCCGAAAATCAGGCCTTCGCGCGTCACCCGGGTCTGGAGTGGAAGGGCACGGGAGGTCATCGTGTCCGACAGGACTGTTAAATTCCAGGCCAGCCGCAGAGTGCGGGGTGTCGACGGGAGGCGGGGCCAATGGCAGGCCACGGAGTGCGGGGCCGAAGCGGTGGTCGGCCGACCCTGGAAGAGGTCGCCGCGCGCGCCGGAGTGGGGCGCGGCACCGTTTCACGGGTGATCAACGGCTCGCCCCGGGTCAGCGACGCGACCCGCGCCGCCGTCGAGGCGGCGGTGGCCGAGCTGGGCTACGTCCCCAACACGGCCGCCCGCGCGCTCGCCGCCAACCGCACCGACGCCATCGCCCTCGTCGTGCCCGAGCCCGAGACCCGCTTCTTCGCCGAGCCGTACTTCTCCGACATGCTCAAGGGCGTAGGCGCCGAGCTGGGCGACACGGAGATGCAGCTGCTGCTGATCTTCGCGGGCAACGACCGGGAGCGCCGCCGCCTCGCCCAGTACCTGGCGGCGCACCGCGTGGACGGCGTCCTGCTGGTCTCCGTGCACGCCGACGATCCGCTGCCCGACCTGCTGTCCCAGCTGGAGATCCCGGCCGTGATCAGCGGACCGAGATCCGCCGGGGAGACCCTGCCGTCGGTCGACTCCGACAACTACGGCGGCGCGCGCTCGGCCGTCGAGCACCTGCTGGCCCGCGGCTGCGGGAGGATAGCCCACATCACCGGCCGCCTCGACGTCTACGGCGCGCAGCGGCGCATCGACGGCTACCGGGACGCGCTGCGGGACGCGGGGCACGGGGTGGACGAACTCCTCATCGAGCCCGGTGACTTCTCCGAGGAGGGCGGTCGCCGCGCGATGGCCGCGCTGCTGCAGCGGCGCCCCGATCTGGACGCCGTCTTCGCGGCCTCCGACGTGACCGCGGCGGGCGCCCGGCAGGCCCTGCGCGACGCGGGCCGCCGCATCCCGGACGACGTGGCGCTGGTGGGCTACGACGACTCGGCCATCGCCCGCCACATGGACCCGCCGCTGACCAGCGTCCGCCAGCCCATCGAGGAAATGGGCCGCCGCATGATCGACCTGCTCCTCACGGAGATCGCCGACCGTCGCCCACCGGCGTCGCGGGGTCTGGAGAGGCGGCAGGTGGTACTGGCCACGGAACTGGTGGCACGCAAGTCGGCGTGAGCCTCCGGCGGTCGGGCGGGGTGGGGTGCCGGCGGGCTTTGCGGGTTCGGTGCGCGGTTCGCTGGGTGGGTGCAAGCGACGTCGGGAGTCTGGGGGAGGCAACCCTCGCGGTCACCGAACGCCGGTCAGCGGGCCTACCCGGCCGTCAGTTCTTGCCGAGCCGCGGCGAGCAGGCGCGCGACATGCAGGGGTGAGCACAGCGCGGCCGTCGGCGACATCGGAACCGACCAGTACGAGCCCGGGCCGCCGGAGACGGGGTCCACGGCTTCCACTCGCGGCACGCCGAGATACGTGCCGCGCCCCAGACAGTCCACGTCCATCGACCGCCATTCATCGACGGCCTGGTGCCAGGTGACAGGCATGGTCGCCGGTACGAGCGCGTAGTACCGCCTGCCGCGCCGGTCGTCGCAAATGACGGGTCCGCCGTCGAGGGCCTGATCGAGGAACTCGTCCAGGTCCGCGGGCACCGCGGTGCGCGCCAGGGCCTCGATCAAGTGGCGTGGGATCCGGACAGCGGAGAACAGGTCGCCGAGCGGCAGGAGCGCGGCGCTGTGGTCCCGCCACTGCGTCAGCGCCTGTTTCCGCTCCTCAGTCGAGAGCGTGGACAACAACCAGTGCTCGACGGCCGGCCGCCGATCGGAGCCGCAGTGCACACGCCCTTCTGCGTCGGCGGGCACACCGGGACGTGGGGATGCGGATTCTCTGCGCATGACCACCAGACTGGACTGGTGGACCGGTCCAGTCAAGCGATTCGGGACAGGCGTCACTGCATCGGGTAGCTGTCGGTCTGCTCGAACACGTGGGACGGTGTCACACCCTCCTCGCACACCAGCGGACGGTGTTGCTGGTCGACGGCCACGTGCTGCACCACAGCGACGGCGGCAGGAACGTCGATCTCCAGGAGACGGGCTTCCTCCTCCGTGGCCAGTCGGACGGTGGTCACGTCGACCCCTTCGGCCGGCGATCGGCCGGTCTGGCGGCGGACATAGTGCGTAGTGCCTTCGGCGATGGGCCCCTTGGCCGCCAGTCGTGGTGCGGCGTCCGCCACTGGCAGCGGGAACCACGCGGTGACCAGGCTGTGCGGACTGCCGTCCTCGAGGAGGACCAGCCTGATCCGCCGCAGAGCCTCCTCGCCAGGCCTCAAGCCCAGCGCGCCTGCGATGTGTGCCGGTGGCACGGCACGGTCCGGAGTGCCCAGGCGCCGGAAGGGGCGACCGCCGGTGACACGGGCGGAACCGGCACGACGGCCACCGGCAGGCCGGGCGACGGGCGTCTCGGCCACCGTGAAACCGGCGCCTTGGCGCGCCTCCACCAGGCCGTCGGCCCGCAGCACGTCGTACGCCTTGACGACGGTTGCCCTCGACACGCCCCACTGCTCGGCCAAGTCGCGCCCGGACGGCAGCAGGTCACGCGGCCCGAACTCCCCGGCAGAGATCCGAGTGCGCAGGTCTTCGGCAATCTGCTCATACTTCAACAGCGGCATGTGCGTGCTTTCCCATGGTTGGACTGGTCCACCGATGCAGCGACATACTGCCGCCATGCCGACCCCTGAGCCAGCGCCAGAGATCGTGACCTTCTACGCCGAGACCATCAACGAGGCGGACCGGCTGACCACCACCGCCGACGGCCGCCTCGAGCTGGTGCGTACGCAGGAGCTTCTCCGACGCTACCTGCCACTCCCACCGGCACGGGTCCTGGATGTCGGCGGAGGGCCGGGTGTCCACGCCCGGTGGCTCATGGAGGACGGGTACACGGTGCACCTGGTCGATCCCGTTGCCCGCCACATCGAGCAGGCCGAGCAGACGGGTGCCACCGTGGAGCTCGGTGACGCCCGGGCCCTCACCGCCCAGGACGGGACGTACGACGTCGTCCTGCTACTCGGTCCCCTCTACCACCTTCTCGAGCGCGCCGACCGGGACAGGGCGATGGCCGAGGCGCTCCGTGTCCTGAAGCCGGGCGGGCTGTTCGCGGCAGCGGGTATCAACCGGTTCTCGGCGCTGTTCGAGCACGTGGCCTACCAGCACCTCCACCGCGAAGGGCTCCGGCGGAACATCGCCGACGTCCTGCGCACGCAGGTGCACGACGGGAAGAAGGCCTTCACCAGGGCGTACTTCCACAGCTGGCAGCAGCTCCGCGACGAGGTGACCGACGCCGGGTTCACCGATGCGGAAGTCTTCGGTGTTGAAGGACCGGCCTGGTCACTGCTCGCCACGACCGAACGGCACACCGGGGAACCACTCGCCGATTCCCCGTTGTTCGAGTCCGCCCTGACCGCCGCACGGCTGGCCGAGCCCTATCCCGAACTCATGGCCGCCAGCTCCCACCTGCTCGCCGTCGCCCGCCGTGCCTGAGGGCACCCATGACGCGAAGGGCCGACCCGCGTGAACGGGTCGGCCCTTCGTCATATCAGGGTGAGTGACGGGACTCGAACCCGCGGCATCCTGGACCACAACCAGGTGCTCTACCAGCTGAGCTACACCCACCATGGCCGGTGTGGGAGTCAGTTGCTTCCCCGACCGGCCGAGAAAAAGTGTACAGGGTCCGAAGGGGTGCTCGCGCACGACTTTCGCGGCGCCCCTCCGGGTGGCCCCGGTACCCCTACTGAGCAGGCAAGACGTACTTCGCGGCGATCGTCTTGGCGGTGTCGGAGTCCGGGCCCGGCTGGGGGACGAACACGGCCTCGCGGTAGTAGCGGAGTTCCGCGATGGACTCGCGGATGTCGGCGAGGGCGCGGTGGTTGCCGTTCTTCTCGGGGCTGTTGAAGTAGGCCCGCGGGTACCAGCGCCGGGCCAGCTCCTTGACCGAGGACACGTCCACGATGCGGTAGTGCAGGTAGCTCTCCAGCGTGGGCATGTCCCGCAGCAGGAAGCCGCGGTCGGTGCCGACGGAGTTGCCGCACAGCGGAGCCTTGCCCGGCTCCTTCACGTACTGCTTGATGTACGTGAGGACACGCTCCTCGGCGTCCGCCAGCGTCGTGCCCCGGGGCAGCTCGTCGAGCAGCCCGGACGCGGTGTGCATCTGACGCACCACCTCCGGCATCGTCTCCAGCGCCTCGTCCGGCGGACGGATGACGATGTCCACACCCTCGCCGAGCACGTTCAGCTCGGAGTCGGTGACGAGGGCGGCCACCTCGATGAGCGCGTCGTCGGACAGCGAGAGGCCGGTCATCTCGCAGTCGATCCACACCATGCGATCGTTCATGGGCCAACCCTACGGCCCGCCGCGACGGCGTGGTGATGCCCGTGCGCCGCCGGGTCCCGCCGCGCACGGCAAGGGCCCGCGGGGAGCACACCTCCCCACGGGCCCTGATCGCGCACCGTGTCCGTCACATACCGCTGCGCTGCCCCGGCAGGCTCGCCCGGCTCGGCACGTACGCCTCACGGCCGTGGTCGGCCGAGGCCGAGGCCGGCAGGGACGCCGAGGACCCTATGGCGCTCGCCGCCGCGCGCCGGGACTGCAGCGGGACCGGGTTCTCCGGGTGCCCGCCGGGGTTCCCCGCCGGGCCGACGGCGCCGGACTGGCTGCCCGTACCGGAGTGACCGCCGTTGCCGGGGTGACCGTGCTGGGCCGGCTGGCCGGACAGCCCGGGCGAGTGCGAGCCGGTGTCGGCGTCCGGCTGCCGTTCGCTCTGCGGCCGGCGCGCCCGGTACGCCGCCCGGTAGGCGGCGGGCGAGGACCCGAGCTGGCGGCGGAAGTGCCCGCGCAGCGCGACGGGGGAGCGGAAGCCGCAGCGGCCCGCCACCTCGTCCACCGAGTAGTCCGACGTCTCCAGCAGCCGCTGCGCCTGCAGCACCCGCTGGGTGATCAGCCACTGGAGCGGTGCGCTGCCGGTGAGCGAGCGGAACCGGCGGTCGAACGTACGACGGCTCATGTACGCGCGTGCCGCCAGCGTCTCCACGTCGAACTGCTCGTGGAGGTGCTCCAGCGCCCAGGCGACGACCTCGGCGAGCGGGTCGGCGCCGATCTCCTCCGGTAAAGACCTGTCGAGATAGCGCTCCTGGCCGCCGCTGCGGCGTGGCGGGACCACCAGGCGGCGGGCCAGCGCGCCGGCCGCCTCGTTGCCGTGGTCCGTGCGCACGATGTGCAGGCACAGGTCGATCCCGGCGGCCGTACCGGCCGAGGTGAGCACGTCGCCGTCGTCGACGAACAGCTCACGTGGGTCGACGTGCACCGACGGATAGCGCTTGGCCAGCGTCGGCGCGTACATCCAGTGTGTGGTCGCGGGGCGGCCGTCCAGCAGGCCCGCCGCCGCGAGGACGAAGGCGCCGGTGCACAGTCCGACGATGCGGGCGCCCTCCTCGTGTGCCCGGCGGAGCGCGTCGAGCGCTTCCTCGGGTGGCGGTGAGGTGATCGAACGCCAGGCCGGCACCACGACGGTGCCCGCCCGGGAGATCGCCTCCAGGCCATGCGGTGCGGTGAGTTCCAGGCCTCCTGTGGTCCGCAGCGGGCCGTCCTCTCCCGCGCACACCAGCAGGCGGTAGCGCGGTACGCCGGCGTCCTGGCGGTCGATTCCGAACACCGACAGCGGTATGGAACTCTCGAAGATGGGGCCGCCGCTGAACAGCAGCACCGCGACGATCTCCTTGCGGCGTCGCCCGGACAATTTCCGGGCCGCGGCTTCCGGCGCGGCAGTGGAGTCGTGGCTCATACTGCTAAGCCCCCCTCGGTGGTCGCGGCTCCTCGGTCGTGTCGCTCCTGCACGTTTCCCCTCGGTCCTGCACGAGTCCCCCGCCGTAGACAGTCAAGATCGAATCTACTGTGTCGCCCGGTGACGACGGGACCCAGTTCAGCACCGGGCTCATTGTCGACATGGCAACTTGGCGTGAAGCATTCGATCACGAAGCGTTGCACTCGTGGGGCGTGCAGGGAAGTGGGCCTCGTCGCCGTGGCCAATCCGCATAGGGCGCGCGGGGCCCCTGGGACCCTTTCCGTGCAGGTGGAACGGGGGTTGGGGGGTGCCTGGGGCGGGGGATGCGCGCATTCCAGAAGTTGGCTGAAAAGCAGCGTTCAGTTGAATGGAAACCGGTCAACCGGCCGGTGTACGCCCCTCAGCGTGCCTTCCTCGGCCTCCGGCGGACCGCACGGCCCGCGGTGTCCCGCGGGAGTGCCGGTGCGGAGCCGGCGGGGCGCGCGCGGCGCCTCGGAGGGGTGGCGGGTGCCGGCATGCGCCCTGCCTGGGGCGCGATGCGCGGGGAGTTCAACGCGCGCCCGGCCGGACGGTCACTGTGTGTCCCGCTCTTGGCGCACACGAGTGAATCCTGGGCAAACAGGCTGTACGGGGCAGCAACCATTGCGTGACGGGCGCACCCTCGTGCATGCTCCCTGAAACCCGCCCGGACCGTGCGCGGGGTCTGGGAGAAGGAGGAGTGGCGCCGTACCCTTGGGGGTATGGGGTTGGGAAGATGATTCCCGGACACGGCTCCGTCGCGCAGTGTTCGTCCCATCCATAAAGGATCAAAACGCCGAGACAGCCATGGCCGCTCACGAATTCTTCGAACCCGCGGACCGCAAGCGGCCGGTCGCCGACCCGACGGCGGCCGATCCCCTGGCGGCTGAAGAGGCACGTCACTCGTGTGATCCAGCCTTCAAGCACGGTGTGGTCGTCGGCTTCGACGGCTCCACCTCCAGCGAGCGCGCCCTGGCGTACGCGATCGGCATGGCGCACCGCTCCCGAGCGGGCCTGATCATCGTCCACGTCGCCAACCGGCTGCCCACCACGGTGTGGGCGGGCTGCGAGCCGCCCGTCTTCGTGGACGTGCCGGACCACCGCACCGAGGTGCTGGGCCTGGAACTGGCCTGCGCGGACTATCTGGCCGAGGTTCCCTGGATCCTGGTCGAGCGCGGCGGCGACATCTGCCACGAACTCGAAGAGGTGGGGCGGGAGTACGAGGCGGACGCGATCGTCGTCGGCTCCACGCACGGCATCGTGGGACGCATCTTCGGCTCCGTCGCCGGGCGCCTGGCCAAGCGGGCGAAGCGGCCCGTCGTCGTCATTCCGTAGTACGTGCCTCCCGCTTGCGGCGAGATGGGTCGCCGGAGCGTCAACTCCCTGCGCCGGTACGCCGGAACGAGTGAACCTACTTACGCGTAACGAGTGTTTGTGTCCTTGTGAAGGGCATATACCGGTCACCTGCGACGCACTCGTGGCGTGCCGGCGGCCGGGGTGTGACGGCCCGCGGTCGGCGGCGCCGGCGGGGGGGGGTGCCTTCCCCTGGCCGTGAGAGGACGGGCCCCCGCGTGAGGGTGGCACACGCGGGGGTCCGTTCTTCTGTCGCGCCTGTGGTGGTCCGACGGGGTTGCTCGCGCAGTTCCCCACGCCCCGTCGGGGCGCTCTCGTCAGGGGCGCTGCCTATTCCACCGTGACCGACTTGGCCAGGTTCCTCGGCTTGTCGATGTCCCGGCCCAGGGCCAGGGCCGTGTGGTAGGCGAGGAGTTGGAGGGGGATGCCCATCAGGATCGGGTCCAGCTCGTCCTCGTTCTTCGGGACGACGATCGTGTGGTCGGCCTTCTCCTGGTACTGGTGGGCCACCGCGAGGATCCTGCCGCTGCGGGCCTTGATCTCCTCCATCGCGGCGCGGTTCTTCTCCAGCAGGTCGTCGTCCGGGACGATCGCCACCGTCGGCAGCGCGGGCTCGATCAGGGCGAGCGGGCCGTGCTTCAGCTCGGAGGCCGGGTAGGCCTCGGCGTGGATGTAGGAGACTTCCTTGAGCTTCAGGGAGGCCTCGCGGGCGACCGGGTAGCCCCGGACCCGGCCGATGAAGAGCATCGAGCGGGCCTCGGCGAACTGCAGGGCCAGCTTCTTGATCTCCTCCTCCTGCTCCATGACCTCGGCGATCTGCCCCGGCAGCTTCCGCAGGCCCTCGATGATCCGCCTGCCGTCCCGGACGGACAGGTCACGGGTGCGGCCCAGGTGCAGGGCGAGCAGGGCGAAGGCCACCGTGGTGTTGGTGAAGCACTTGGTGGAGACGACGCAGACCTCCGGGCCCGCGTGCACGTAGATGCCGCCGTCCGCCTCGCGGGCGATCGCGGAACCGACCACGTTGACCACGCCGAGCACCCGGGCGCCCTTGCGCTTCAGCTCCTGCACGGCCGCCAGCACGTCGTACGTCTCACCGGACTGGGAGACCGCGATGTACAGGGTGTCGGGGTCCACGACCGCGTTGCGGTAGCGGAACTCCGAGGCCGGCTCGGCGTCGGCGGGGATGCGGGCCAGCTCCTCGATCATCTGGGCGCCGATCATGCCCGCGTGGTACGAGGTGCCGCAGCCGAGGATCTTCACACGGCGGATCTGGCGCGCCTCGCGGGCGTCCAGGTTCAGGCCGCCCAGGTGCACGGTGGAGAAGCGGTCGTCGATGCGGCCCCGCAGCACGCGGTCCACGGCCTCGGCCTGCTCGTGGATCTCCTTGTGCATGTAGGTGTCGTGGCCGCCCATGTCGTAGGAGGCCGCCTCCCACTCCACGGTGGTCGGCTCGGCGGTGGTGCGGGTGCCCTCGGTGGTGTACGTGCGGAAGTCGTCGGCCTTGAGGGTGGCCATCTCGCCGTCGTCCAGGGTGACGACCTGGCGGGTGTGGGCGACCAGCGCGGCGATGTCCGAGGCGACGAACATCTCCTTCTCGCCGATGCCGAGGACGACCGGCGAGCCGTTGCGGGCGACGACGATGCGGTCCGGGAAGTCGGCGTGCAGCACGGCGATGCCGTAGGTGCCCTCGATGAGCCGGAGGGTCTCGCGGACCTTGTCCTCCAGCTTCTGTGCCTGCGAGCGGGCGATGAGGTGGACGAGGACCTCGGTGTCGGTCTCGGAGAGGAACTCGACGCCGTCCGCCTCCAGCTTGCGGCGCAGGTCGGAGGCGTTGTCGATGATGCCGTTGTGGACGACGGCGACCTTGTTCCCGGCGTCCAGGTGCGGGTGGGCGTTCACGTCGGACGGGGCGCCGTGCGTGGCCCAGCGGGTGTGGGCGATGCCGGTGGTGCCCTTGAAGCGCGCCGGGACCCTGGCCTCCAGGTCGCGGACCCGGCCCTTGGCCTTCACCATCTTCAGGCCGGCCGCCTTCGGGGACGTCACGACGATGCCCGCCGAGTCGTAGCCCCGGTACTCCAGCCGCTGCAGGCCCTCCAGCAGCAGGGGAGCGACGTCACGCTTGCCGATGTATCCGACGATTCCGCACATGTATGGGTGTTCCTCAGCCGTAGACAATGCGCCGCAGCTGCCTGAGCGAGAGCTCGGGCGGGGCCACCGCGCGGTAGGGGAGATCCGCCGCGATCCGTTCGAAGATCTCCGCGTTCACCAGGCCCTGGGCCTGGAGTTCGCGGTGGCGGCGACGGACGTACTCCTCGGTCGTCTCGTCGAAGTAGGCGAGCACGTCCTGGACCACCCGCAGAGCCTCGCCCCGGTTCAGGGGAGTGGACCGCGTCAGGTGATCAACAAGTTCGTCGTGCACCCGGTAGATCCTGGGGTACACGCGGCTCTTTCGCAAGAAATCTGCCCGATTCCGGGCAGCGGAGTTGTTGCGTCCGGGGCATCGACGCCCGCGGTGTTCTACGGGAGAGTGGTCTCTACCAATTTTCCGAAGGGAGCGCATGTGACACGGCACCACAGATCGACTCCCCGCATGACCCGGCTGCTCGGTTCGCTGCTGCTGGTCGCGGCGGCCGGCGCCTTCTCCGTCGGGGCCGCACCGGCCCCGGAGGCCACCCCCACCCCGCTGGACCGGGTGGTCCCGGCCCCCGCCGCCACCGAGCCCGGCGGGGCCCCGTACCGCATCACCCGCGGAACGCACATCCGCGCCGACTCCGGGGCCGCCGAGGTGGGCGAGTACCTCGCGGACATCCTGCGCCCGTCGACCGGCTACCCCCTGCCGGTCACCGGGCGGGGCAGCGGCGGCATCCGGCTGCGGCTGTCCGAGGGGCCGTTCGGCGAGGAGGGCTACCGCCTCGACAGTGGCCGGTCCGGCATCACCATCACCGCGGGCGAACCCGCCGGCCTCTTCCACGGCGTCCAGACCCTGCGCCAGCTCCTCCCGGCCGCCGTCGAGAAGGACTCCGTGCAGCCCGGGCCCTGGCTGGTCGCCGGCGGCACGATCCAGGACACCCCGCGCTACGGCTGGCGCGGCGCCATGCTCGACGTCTCCCGGCACTTCTTCGACGTCGACGAGGTCAAGCGGTACATCGACCAGCTGGCGCTCTACAAGATCAACAAACTGCATCTGCACCTCAGCGACGACCAGGGCTGGCGCATCGCCATCGACTCCTGGCCGCGCCTGGCGACGTACGGCGGCTCCACCGAGGTCGGCGGCGGCCCCGGCGGCTACTACACCAAGGAGCAGTACAAGGAGATCGTCCGGTACGCCACCTCCCGGTTCCTGGAGGTCGTCCCGGAGATCGACATGCCGGGGCACACCAACGCGGCGCTCGCCTCCTACGCCGAGCTGAACTGCGACGGCGTGGCGCCCCCGCTCTACACCGGCATCCGGGTCGGCTTCAGCTCGCTGTGCGTCGGCAAGGACGTCACGTACGACTTCGTGGACGACGTGGTGCGCGAGATCGCCGAGCTCACGCCCGGCACGTACTTCCACATCGGCGGCGACGAGGCGCACTCCACGCCGCACGCCGACTACGTGGCGTTCATGGACCGGGTGCAGCCGGTCGTCGCCAAGTACGGCAAGACGGTCATCGGCTGGCACCAGCTGACCAGCGCGAAACCGGCCGAGGGCGCCCTCGCCCAGTACTGGGGCGTGGACGCCAGCAGCGCCGCCGAGAAGGCACGGGTCGCCGCCGCCGCGCGCAACGGCACCGGGCTGATCCTGTCCCCGGCCGACCGGGTCTACCTCGACATGAAGTACGACCGGAACACCCCACTCGGGCTGTCCTGGGCGGGCTACGTCGAGGTGCAGCGCTCCTATGACTGGGACCCGGCCGCCTATCTGCCGGACGTGCCGGCCTCGGCGATCCGCGGTGTGGAGGCGCCGCTGTGGACGGAGACCGTCGAGAACTCCGCCCACATCGACTACATGGCCTTCCCGCGGCTGCCCGGCGTCGCCGAGCTGGGCTGGTCCCCGGCCGCCACGCACGACTGGGCGGACTACCGGGAGCGGCTCGCCGCGCAGGGGCCCCGGTGGGAGGCGCTGGGGATCGGCTTCCACCGGTCGCCGCAGGTGCCCTGGCCCACGGGCTGACACCACGGACGCGCGGGCGGGCGCCCCGGAGGACCGTCTCCGGGGCGCCCGCCCGTCCCCCGGGGGCCGGGTTACAGCCCCGCGATGGGGTTCCTCAGCGTGCCGACGAGCTGGAGCGCGCCGGACGGGTCCGCGAGGTCCACCATCTGCTTGTTGTCCCGCAGCTGGAGCCGGTTGAGGCAGGACAGCGCGAACTCCCCGGCGAACACGTCGTACCGCGCGAACTTCTCGGCCAGTTCCGGCACCGACGCCTGGTACTCGCGGGTGACCTCCGCGACCGTGCGCCAGAAGCCGTCCTCCTCCAGGATTCCCTCGGAGGCGAGGTGCGCGGCGAGGAAGCGGAAGAAGCAGTCGAAGACGTCCGTGAAGATCGACAGGAGCTTGGTGTCGTCCGGGACCTCCACGCGGATGCGGGCGACCTCCGGCGGCAGCGCCGCGTCCGGGTCCATGACCACGATCTCCTCGGCGATGTCCTTGTAGATCGCGCGCCGCACCACGCCGTCCTCCAGCACGAGGATGACGTTCTCGCCGTGCGGCATGTAGACGAGGTCGTAGGCGTAGAAGCTGTGCAGCAGCGGGGTGAAGTAGGCCCGCAGGTAGTGCCGCAGCCACTCCTTCGGGGCGAGGCCCGACCGCTCGATCAGGGCGCCCGCGAAGGACGCGCCGGTGTGGTCGACGTGCAGCAGGGACGCCATGGTGGCGAGGGTCTCGCCGTCCCGGAGGGACGGCACCGGGCTCTCCCGCCACAGCGCGGCGAGCATCTTGCGGTAGGGCGAGTAGCGGTCGGTGGCCTGCTCGTACTCCAGGTGCCGGTAGCCGACGGCCGCCCGCTCGCGGATGATCGTCAGGCCCGTCGACTTCAGCACCGGGTCGTTCTCGACGAGCTGCGCGAGCCAGTCGTTGATCGCCGGGGTGGCCTCCATGTAGGCGGCCGAGAGCCCGCGCATGAAGCCCATGTTGAGCACGGACAGGGCCGTCTTCACGTAGTGCTTCTCGGGGTGCGAGGTGTTGAAGAAGGTCCGGATGGACTGCTGGGCCAGGTACTCGTCCTCGCCCTCGCCCAGGCACACCAGGTGCCCGCGGGCGACCTCGGCGGCGAAGGTGACGGTCAGCTTGTTCCACCACTGCCAGGGGTGGACCGGGATGAACAGGTAGTCGGCCGGGTCCAGGCCCCTGCCGCGCAGCACGCCGTGGAAGCGGTCCACGGTCGCCTCGCCCAGCTCCTGCCGCACGAACGACTCGTACTCGATGCCGGCGCCCGCCGTGAACGCCGCCCGCGAGCGGTGCGCGGCCAGCCACACCAGCCGGACCGGGCTCGCGGTCTCGGGCGCGTACGACAGGTACTCGTGGACGCCGAAACCGAGCCGCCCGTTGTTGGCGACGAAGCAGGGGTGGCCCTCGGTCATGCCGGTCTCGATGTCCTGGAAGCCGGCGCGGGCCAGCTCGGCGGACGTGACCTGCGGTTTGGTGAGCTTGTAGCAGGTGCCGGAGAGGGTGGAGGAGATCTCCTCCAGGTAGACGGGCAGGATCTCGTCGCTCAGGCCGAGGGAGTCCTTCAGCTCGATGAAGAAGTCCAGCGCGGCGAGGGGGAGTTCGTCGCCGCCGCGGTGGCGGGTGATCGATTCGGTGTCGATCTGCCAGTGGTCGAGGGCGCGGCGCACGGCGGTGAACCGGTACGCGGTCGTGCCGTCGTCGGAGTGCACGACGTAACCGCCGTCGCCGGTCTCCTCGGGCGTGATGAGCCGCTCGTGCGCGAACTCGGCGAGGGCCTTGCGGAGCAGCAGGCGGTTGGCCCGCTCCCAGCGCTCGGGGGAGAGGTGGGCGACGGCGTCGGAGAGGCTCATGCGGCCACCCCCGTCGCGGCGAGGAACTGCTCCCGGGTGCAGAAGCTCAGCAGCGCCCGCTTCTCCGGCTTCTGGATCTCGCGCTCGGGGACGAAGCCGACGGCCTCGTTCAGGGCGTGCACGGCCTTGTTGGCGACGTCCGGCTCGACGACGACGCGGGTCGTGGCCGGGTCCTCGAAGAGGCGGGCCATGACGGCGGTGATGACGGACCGGGTGAACCCGTGCACGGGCCGGTCCGTCGGCGGGGTCAGGAAGTGCATGCCGACGTCTCCGGGCAGCGGCTCGTACAGGCCGACGAGTTCGCGGTGGGCGGGGTCGTACCGCTCCATGAGGAAGGCCGGTTCGCCGTCGAGCAGGCCCAGTTCGGCGTGGTGGTGCTCGTCGGCGGCGATCTCCCGGTAGGCGCGTTCGACGTCCTCCCGTGCCGCGTCCTGCATCATCCAGAACGCGGCCTTCGGATGGGTGACCCAGCCGTGCAGCAGCTCGGCGTCCTGCGCGGGGTCGACGGGGCGGAACGTGAAGGTCATACGGAGAACTCCTGGAACGCGATCGTCTTCTCCACCGGGTAGTACTCGGTGCCGAGCATCTCCCGGATGATGTAGCTGTTCCGGTAGGCGCCCATGCCCAGGTCGGGGCTGGTCACGCTGTGCGTGTGGACGCCGGCGTTCTGGAGGAAGACGCCCTTGCCGGTGACGTCGACGGCGTAGTTGCGCCCGACGTCGAAGTTGCCGTGCGCGTCGTAGACCAGCCGGTCTCTGACGGGCTTGAGGAACTCGGGCTCGACGTACCGGTAGCCGGTGGCGAGGATCAGCCCGTCGGAGGTCAGCCCGAACTCCTTCTCCTGCTCCTCCTGCCGGAAGGTCAGCTCGTAGCTGCCGTCCCGGTAACGGGCGTCGACGAGCGCCGAGTTGGTGAGCAGGCGGGTGGGGACCGGGCCGCCGAGGTTCTTCTGGTAGAGCAGGTCGAAGATGTCGTTGATCAGGTCGCCGTCGATGCCCTTGAACAGGCCCTTCTGCTGGGCCGTGAGCCGGTAGCGGGTCTGCTCCGGCAGGGCGCGGTAGTAGTCGATGTACTCCGGGGAGGTCATCTCCAGCGTGAGCTTGGTGTACTCCAGCGGGAAGAACCGCGGGGAGCGGGTGACCCAGTTCAGCCGGTAGCCGTGGACGTCGATCTCGCTGAGCAGGTCGTAGTAGATCTCGGCGGCGGACTGCCCGCTGCCCACCAGCGTGATCGACTCCTTCTTCTGCAGCTCCGCCTTGTGCTGGACGTACCGGGAGTTGTGGATGAAGTCGCCGGCCAGGCCCCGGCAGGCCTCCGGGATGTACGGCGGGGTGCCGGTGCCGAGGACCAGGCGGCGGGCGCGGTACGTCTCGTCGTCCCGGGTGCGGACCAGGTACAGCCCGTCCGCCTCGTCGTAGGTGACCTCGGTGACCGTGGTGCCGAAGCGGACGCTGGTCAGCTTGCCCGCGGCCCAGCGGCAGTAGTCGTCGTACTCGACGCGCAGCGGGTAGAAGTTCTCCCGGATGTAGAACGAGTACAGCCGGCCCTTCTCCTTCAGGTAGTTCAGGAAGGAGTACGGCGAGGTCGGGTCGGCGAGGGTGACCAGGTCCGACATGAACGGCGTCTGGAGGTGGGCGCCGTCCAGGAACATGCCCGCGTGCCACTCGAAGCCGGGCTTCGACTCCAGGAAGACGCCGTCGAGTTCGGCGATGGGCTCGGTCAGGCAGGCGAGGCCGAGGTTGAAGGGGCCGAGCCCGATCCCCACGAAGTCGTACGTGCGGGCGGATTCAGGAAGCGCGGTCAAGGGACTCTCCCAGGTACTGCTCGGCGTGGCCGGCGATCAGGTCGAGGACGGCGGAGATGTCGGACGCCGTCGTCTCGGGGTTGAGCAGGGTGAACTTCAGGTAGTGCCGGTCGGCCACCTTGGTGCCCGCGACCACGGCGTCGCCGGACGCGAACAGCGCCTTGCGGGCGTACAGGTTGGCGCGGTCGATCTGCGCCGGGTCGGTGACCGCGGCGGGGATGTAGCGGAAGACCAGGGTGGACAGCGACGGCTCCACCACCACGTCGAAGCGCGGGTCGGCGGCGAGCAGCCGCCAGCCCTCCCGGGCCAGGTCGACGACCTCGTCGAACAGCTGCCCGATGCCGTCGGCGCCCATCACGCGCAGTGTCATCCACAGCTTGAGCGCGTCGAAGCGGCGGGTGGTCTGGAGGGACTTGTCGACCTGGTTGGGTATGCGCTCCTCCACCATGCGCCGCGGGTTGAGGTACTCCGCGTGGTAGGTGGCGTGCCGCAGGGTGGCGGCGTCGCGGACCAGCACGGCCGAGGAACTGACCGGCTGGAAGAAGGACTTGTGGTAGTCGACGGTGACGGAGTCGGCGCGCTCGATGCCGGTCAGGCGGTCCCGGTACTTCAGGGAGGCGAGCAGCCCGCAGCCGTAGGCGGCGTCGACGTGCAGCCAGGTGCCGAACCGCTCGCACAGCTCCGCGACCTCGGGCAGTGGGTCGATGGAGCCGAAGTCGGTGGTTCCGGCGGTGGCGACGACCGCCATGGGCACGAGTCCGCCTCGCACGCAGCGCTCCAGCTCGTGGGCGAGCGCGACCGTCCGCATCCGCTTGTCCTGGTCGGCGGGGACGACGACCACGGCGTCGGGGCCGAGGCCGAGCAGTTTCGCCGACTTCTTCACGCTGAAGTGGCTGACCTCGGAGGCGAAGACGCGCAGTTTCGCCAGGTCGCGGGACTTGGCCTCCTCGCGGGCCAGCAGCAGCGCCTGGAGGTTGGACTGGGTGCCGCCGGAGGTGAACACGCCGTCGGCGGCGGGGCCGAGCCCGATGCGCCGCGTCGTCCAGTCGATCAGCTTGCGCTCGATGAGGGTGCCGCCGGCCGACTGGTCCCAGGTGTCGAGGGAGGAGTTGACGGCGGACAGGACGGCCTCGCCGAGGACGGCGGGGATGACGACCGGGCAGTTGAGGTGGGCCAGGTAGCGGGGGTGGTGGAAGTAGACCGCGTCCCGCAGGTAGACCTCCTCCAGCTCGTCGAGCACCGCGGTGGTGTCGTGCAGCGGCCGGTCGAGGTCGATCGCGTCGATGCGGGGGGCGAGGGCGTCGACCGTGACGCCGGTGAACGGGCGGTCGGTGGTGGCGAGTTTGGCGGCCACCCGCTCGACTCCTTCGGTCACGGAGCGGCGGTAGTGCTCCGCGGTGGTGTCGTTGAGCAGGTGCGAGCGCATGGGGGAGTCCTCCGGTGGGGACGGTCCGTGAGAGACGGAAGAGTCAGAACCGCGGGCTTTACTTAGGTTAGCCTAACCTAATTAAATCTTGCCAGGGCGAGCGTCGGCGGGGCGGGCGGGGGTCAGGCCTCCTGCTCGCGCAGTTGCTCCTCGGTGAGGCCCTGACGCCAGTAGCCCACGAACACAACCCGGCCGCGGTCGAAGCCCCGCTCGCGCACGAAGTGCCGGCGCAGCTCCTTCACGCAGCCGGACTCGCCGGCGAGCCACACGTACGGCCGCTCGGCGGGCGGCAAGGCGGTGCCGCGCAGCGCGGACAGTGCCATGGGGGAGCCCTGCCCGGACGCCTCGTCGCGCACCAGCCAGGTGATCTCCGCGTCCGCCCGGGTGGTGACGTCCTGGATGTCCCCGGCGTGCGGCACCTCCAGCCACACCCGGGCGCGGGTGCCGGTCGGCAGCGACTCGACACCGGCCAGGGCGGCCGGTACCGCGGTCTCGTCGCCCCACATCACCACCAGGTCGGTGTCCCGCGGAGGACGGAACCGGATCGCCCGGTTGTCCGCGACGGCCGGGCCGAGCACCAGCACCCGGTCACCGGCGGCGGCGCGCGCGGCCCAGCGGGCGGCCGGACCGGCCTGCGCCGCAGCGTCCGGCTCGACGCCGTGCAGCACGAAGTCGATGTCGATCTCGGTGGTGTGCCCGCCGGCGTCCGCGCGCAGCGCCCGGAGCGTGTACGAGCGCATCACCGCCCGTACGTCGTCGGGGAGTTCACGCCAGCCCCGCCACCAGTCCTCGCCCAGCTCGACCGGCACCACCGGCGCGCTCTGGCCGGGGTGCGGCAGGAACAGCGACAGCGACTGGTCACGTCCGTCGGAGCGGAACGCGCGCAGATCGGGCCCGGCGAAACCGACCCGGACCATGGACGGCCCGAGCCGCTGCGTCCGCACGACCTGAAGGGAGAAGAAACGGAACGGGGAGGCGGCCACGGCGGTCGACATGAACACTCCTGGGTTCTCTGTCAGAGGGGCAGGCCGGCGTCAGGGGCGCGGGGACCGCGCGCCGCCACAACGCGACCGCAGTCCCCCACACAGAGCACCCCGACGGCGCTCCCCGCCCCGTCGGCGAAGCGCTACGCCACCTTCTTCGCGTCCTCGATCGCCTTGGCGAGATTCTCCAGCAGCGGCACGCACTTGTCGTAGGACAGGATCGGCTCGGGGGAGCGCGCGATGACCTGGCCGGCCTTGACGGCGGGCAGCTGCTTCCAGGTGCCCTCGGTGATGTCGGCGGGCTGGATGGTCGAGGAGCGGTCGTCCATCATGATGACGTCGGCCGGGTACTTGTCGACGTTCTCCCAGCTGAGGCTCTCGAACCAGCCGCCGCCCTGGGCCTTGGCCTTCTCGGGCGGCTCCACGAAGTTCACGCCGAGGGACTTGAAGTACTCCAGGTCCAGGGAGAGGTTGGTGCCGGAGACGTAGAACAGCTGGTCGCTCGCGGAGCCGGCCAGCACCTTGATCTCCGGGCGGGCCTTGGCGGCGGCGCGCAGCCGGGCCGCCGCGGCGTCGAACCGCTTCTTCGCCTCGGTGACACCGCTCGCCTTCACGTCCGCGCCGAGGGACTCGGCCAGCTCCAGCATGCGGCCGAGGGCCACGTCGAGCTTGCGGTCGTAGGCGGAGATGGCGACGCTCGGGGCGAGCTTGGCGATTTTGTCCTTGGACTCCTCCGGGACGTACCAGAGGGTGCCCGCGGCGTCGAACGTGGTGGAGATCAGGAGGTCCGGCGCGAGGGCGGCGTACTTCTCGACGTTGAACGAACCCCAGACGTTGCCGAGGACCGTGACCTTGCTGACGTCCATGTCGCCGGCCTGCACGTCCGGCTTGCCGTCCTTGGTCCTGGTCGGGCCGAAGACGCCCTTGACCCGGATGCCGTAGTCGTGCAGGGCGGCGCCGACGCCGGTGAAGGCGACGATGCTGGAGGGAACCTTGTCGAGTGCGACGGTCTTGCCGCGGTCGTCCTTGAACGACCAGGGACCGGACTTGGCGGCCGCCGTCTCGTCGCCGGAGCCACCGCTTTTCGCGTCGTCGTCGCCGCAGGCCGCGAGCACGGCCCCGAGACCGAGGGCGCCGCCCGCGGCCAGGATGCCGCGGCGAGTGGGGTGAGGGGCTCTGGCATTGGACATGGTGTGGCTGCTTTCGAACGGGGCGGAACGCCCGCCGGACAAGTCGAAGGTAGGTTAGCCTAACCTCATGTGGTGTCCAGTCGTGGGGTCCGTCACAGCGCACCTGCCCCTGACCTCGCCCCTCGATGCGCCGACCGGGCGCGAGCTGCGTCACGGCGAGGGCCGGACGAGGGTCGGTGGGGCTCAAAGGGTGTCAACTTCCGGCCAGCGCCGGTTCGTTCGGATACGCCGGACGGCCGGCCCGCGCCACGGTGGCGCGGGCCGGCCGTCCGGTCGCGGGTGCGGTCGCCGGGTGTCAGGTCGTCAGGCCCAGCTCGCGGGCGATCAGCAGCCGCTGGACCTCGCTCGTGCCCTCGCCTATCTCCAGGATCTTCGAGTCGCGCCACATGCGGGCCACCGGGTACTCGTTCATGAAGCCGTAGCCACCGTGGATCTGGGTCGCGTCACGGGCGTTGTCGACGGCGATCGTGGAGGAGTAGAGCTTCGCCAGGGCCGCCTCCTTCTTGAAGGGCTCTCCGGCGACCAGCCGGCTCGCCGCGTCCCGCCAGGCGAGGCGGGACGTGTGGGCCTTCATCTCCATGTCGGCGATCTTGAACTGGATCGCCTGGTTGGCGCCGATCGGACGGCCGAAGGCGTGACGTTCCTTCGCGTACTTGACCGACTCGTCCACGCAGCCCTGCGCCAGACCCGTGGCCAGCGCCGCGATGGCGATGCGGCCCTCGTCCAGGATGCGCAGGAACTGCGCGTAGCCCCGGCCCTCCTCGCCCAGCAGGTTGGCCGCCGGGACGCGGACGTCGGAGAAGGACAGCTCACGCGTGTCCGAGGCGTTCCACCCCACCTTCGAGTACGGCGCGGCCACCGTGAAGCCCGGCGTGCCCGACGGGACGATGACGGCCGAGATCTGCGGCCTGCCGTCCGGCTTGCGGCCGGTGACCGCCGTGACCGTGACCAGGCCGGTGATGTCGGTGCCCGAGTTGGTGATGAAGCACTTCGTGCCGTTGATGACCCACTCGTTCGTCGTCTCGTCCAGGCGCGCCGTCGTGCGCGTCGCGCCCGCGTCCGAGCCGCCGTCCGGCTCCGTCAGACCGAAGGCGCCCAGGATCTCGCCCGCGCACAGCCGGGGAAGCCACTGCCGCTTCTGCTCCTCCGTGCCGAACAGGTGGATCGGCATCGCGCCCAGCGAGACACCCGCCTCCAGGGTGATGGCGACCGACGAGTCCACCCGGGCCAGCTCCTCCAGGGCCACGCCCAGCGCGAAGTAGTCGCCGCCCATGCCGCCGTACTCCTCCGGGAACGGCAGGCCGAACAGGCCCATGCGGCCCATCTCCCGCACGATCTCGTACGGGAACTCGTGCCGCTCGTAGAAGTCGCCGATCTTCGGTGCGACGACGTCGTGTGCGAACTCCTCGACCGTGCGGCGGAGTTCTTCCAGTTCGGGGGAGAGCTTGTGGTCCATCGGTCTTCACTGCTCCTGGTGGGAGAGGGCACGGACGGTGCGGGACGGGCTGGGCCGGCCCAGCCGGCCGGCCATCCACGCGCTCGTGGCGACGAGACGGCCGAGGTCGACTCCTGTGTCGATGCCGAGGCCCCGCAGCATCCACACGAGGTCTTCGGTGGCGAGGTTGCCGGTCGCCGACCGTGCGTACGGGCAGCCGCCCAGGCCGCCCGCCGAGGCGTCGACGGTCGTGACACCGTGCTGGAGCGCCGCGAGGGTGTTGGCGAGCGCCTGGCCGTAGGTGTCGTGGAAGTGCACGCCGAGGACGTCGGTGGGCACCTGCGCCTCGGTCAGCGCGGAGAGGAGCGCCGCGACGTGGCCCGGGGTGGCCACGCCGATCGTGTCGCCGAGGCTCAGCTCGTCGCAGCCCATGGCGAGCAGCGTCCGGCACACCCGCACGACCTGCGGGACCGGCACCGGGCCCTCCCAGGGGTCGCCGAAGCACATCGACAGATAGCCGCGGACGTGGACGCCCTCCGCCTTCGCGCGGGCGACCACCGGCTCGAACATGGCGATCGCCTCGTCCACCGTGCGGTTCAGGTTGGCCCGCGCGAAGGACTCCGTGGCGCTGGCGAACACGGCGACCCGGCGGGCGCCGAGGGCCAGGGCGCGCTCCAGGCCGCGTTCGTTCGGCACCAGCACCGGCAGGGCCACCGGCAGGTCGGCGACGAGCGGGTACAGCTGCTCCGCGTCCGCCAGCTGGGGCACCCACTTGGGGTGCACGAAGCTGGTCGCCTCGACCGTCGTCAGGCCCGCGTCGGCGAGGCGGCGGACGAACTCCGCCTTGACCGGCGTGGGGACGGACTCCTTCTCGTTCTGCAGGCCGTCGCGCGGGCCCACCTCGTGGATCCGGACCCGGGCGGGCAGGCCGTCCGCCCGGACGGTCATCGGCAGGCCCAGCTCGGGGGTGCTCACGGCGCTTCCTCCCGCGCCGCCGAGGCGTCCGCGGGCGCGATCACCGCGAGCACCTGGTCCATGGCGACCGTGGTGCCCGGCGTGACGTCCAGCTCGGCGACCGTGCCGGCGTGCGGGGCGGAGATGACGTGCTCCATCTTCATCGCCTCGACGACCAGCAGGCTCTGACCGGCCGTCACCTCGTCGCCGACGGCCACCTTCACGACCGTGACCGTGCCCGGCATGGGTGCCGTGAGGGAGTCGGCACCGCCGTGGGCGGCGCGGGTCAGGGACGCGGCGACCGGGTCGTGGTCGCGCACGTGCCAGGCGTCGCCGTCGCGGCCGAGCCAGTCGCCCGCGCGGTGGAAGGCGTGCCGGACGCCGTCCAGCGTGACGGTCACCCGGTCCTCGGTGACGGTGTGCGTGCCGCGCGGGGTGTGCGTGACGGGGTCGCCCTGGGCCCGCAGCGGGAAGGACAGGGGCTTCGGCTGTCCGCCCAGCCGCCAGCCGGTCGGCACCGAGAACGGGTCCGTCCAGCCGTCGCCGCGCGGGCGCAGCGCGTCGAGCCGGACGGCCGCCGCGGCCTCGTAGACCTCCTCCGGGACGTCACCGCCGACGAGCCCGTCGACCTCCCGCTCCACCAGGCCCGTGTCCAGGTCGCCCGCCACGACCGCCGGGTGGGCCAGCAGCCGCCGCAGGAACCCGGCGTTGGTCTGCACGCCCAGCGTGACCGTCTCCGCGAGGGCCGCGCGCAGCCGGCGCAGCGCGGTCGCCCGGTCGGGACCGTACGCGATGACCTTCGACAGCATCGGGTCGTACAGGCTGCCGACCTCCGTGCCCTCGGTGAGGCCGGAGTCGGTGCGGACGCCGTCGCCCTGCGGTTCGCGCAGCCGCAGCACCGTGCCGCCCGACGGCAGGAAGCCGCGCGCCGGGTCCTCGGCGCAGATGCGGGCCTCCACCGCGTGCCCGGTGAGGCGGACGTCGTCCTGCCCGAACGCCAGCGGCTCGCCCGCCGCGACCCGCAGCTGCCACTCCACCAGGTCCAGGCCGGTGACCAGCTCGGTGACCGGGTGCTCGACCTGGAGGCGGGTGTTCATCTCCATGAAGTAGTACGACGACGGGTCGCCGCCGGGCACGATGAACTCCACCGTGCCCGCGCCGCGGTAGCCGCAGGAGCGGGCCGCCTGGACCGCCGCCTCGCCCATCGCCGCGCGCGTGGCCCCGTCGAGGAGCACGCTGGGCGCCTCCTCGATGATCTTCTGGTGGCGGCGCTGGAGGGAGCACTCGCGCTCGCCCAGGTGCACCACGTTGCCGTGGCCGTCGGCCAGGACCTGGATCTCGATGTGCCGGGGCCGGTCGATCCACCGCTCCACCAGGAGCGTGTCGTCGCCGAAGGAGGCGCGGGCCTCGCGGCGGGCGGCGGCGATCTCCTCCGCCAGCAGCGCCTCGTCCCGCACCAGGCGCATGCCCTTGCCGCCGCCGCCCGCCGACGGCTTCAGCAGCACCGGCATGCCGATCCCGCGGGCGGCCTCGGCCAGTTGGCCGTCGTCCAGCCCGCTGCCGCTCGACCCGGGCACCACCGGCACCCCGGCCGCCTGCACGGTCTCCTTGGCGCGGATCTTGTCGCCCATGAGGGCGATGGCGTCGGCGGGCGGCCCGATGAACACCAGGCCCGCCTCGGCGCAGGCGCGCGCGAAGCCGGCGTTCTCCGCGAGGAAGCCGTACCCGGGGTGCACCGCCTGGGCGCCCGTGCGGGCCGCCGCCTCCAGCAGGCGCTCGACGGACAGATAGCTCTCGGCGGCGGGCGCGGGCCCGATCCGTACCGCCGTGTCGGCCTCCCGCACGTGCCGGGCGTCGGCGTCCGCGTCGGAGTACACCGCCACCGAGCGCACGCCCAGGGCGCGCAGCGTACGGATGACCCGGACGGCGATCTCGCCGCGGTTGGCCACCAGGACTGTCTCGAACATGTTCGTCAGCTCCCCCTCACATCCGGAAGACGCCGAACTGGGGGTCACCCAGCGGCGCGTTCCCACAGGCCGTCAGCGCCAGGCCCAGGACCTGACGGGTCTCCAGCGGGTCGATCACGCCGTCGTCCCAGAGGCGGGCCGTCGCGTAGTAGGCGCTGCCCTGCCGCTCGTACTGGGCGCGGACCGGGGCCTTGAAGGCCTCTTCCTCCTCGGCCGGCCAGTCCTCGCCGCGGGCCTCCAGCTGGTCCCGCTTGACGGTCGCCAGGACCGAGGCGGCCTGCTCGCCGCCCATCACCGAGATCTTGGCGTTGGGCCACATCCACAGGAAGCGCGGGGAGTAGGCCCGGCCGCACATCGAGTAGTTCCCCGCGCCGTACGACCCGCCGACCACCACCGTCAGCTTCGGCACGCGCGTGCACGCCACCGCCGTGACCATCTTGGCGCCGTGCTTGGCGATGCCGCCCGCCTCGTAGTCCTTGCCGACCATGAAGCCGGAGATGTTCTGCAGGAACACCAGCGGGATGCCGCGCTGGTCGCACAGCTCGACGAAGTGGGCGCCCTTCTGGGCGGACTCGGAGAACAGGATGCCGTTGTTGGCGACGATCCCCACGGGGTGCCCGTGAATGCGGGCGAAGCCGGTGACGAGGGTCTGCCCGAACTCCGACTTGAACTCGGCGAACCGCGAGCCGTCCACCACGCGCGCGATGATCTCCCGCACGTCGTAGGGGGTGCGGGAGTCCACCGGCACCGCCCCGTACAGCCCGTACGGGTCGACCTTCGGCTCGACCGCGGGGCGCACCTCCCAGGGCAGCTCCCCGCGCGCGGGGAGCGTGGACACGATGGTGCGCACGATCCGCAGCGCGTGCTCGTCGTCCTCAGCGAGGTGGTCCGTCACGCCCGACACCCGCGCGTGCACCTCGCCGCCGCCGAGCTCCTCGGCGGTGACGACCTCGCCGGTGGCCGCCTTCACCAGCGGCGGGCCGCCCAGGAAGATCGTGCCCTGGTTGCGGACGATGACCGCCTCGTCGCTCATGGCGGGCACGTACGCGCCGCCGGCCGTGCAGGAGCCGAGCACGGCCGCGATCTGGGGGATCCCGGCGCCGGACATGCGGGCCTGGTTGTAGAAGATCCGCCCGAAGTGGTCGCGGTCGGGGAACACCTCGTCCTGCATCGGCAGGAACGCGCCCCCGGAGTCCACCAGGTACAGGCAGGGCAGGCGGTTCTCCAGCGCCACCTCCTGCGCGCGCAGGTGCTTCTTGACCGTCATCGGGTAGTACGTGCCGCCCTTGACGGTCGCGTCGTTCGCCACGATCACGCACTCGCGTCCCGCGACCCGGCCGATGCCGGCGATCACCCCGGCGGCCGGGGCCTGCCCGTCGTACAGCCCGTCGGCGGCCAGTGGTGCCAGTTCGAGGAAGGGCGAGCCGGGGTCGAGCAATGTGTCCACCCGGTCGCGCGGCAGCAGCTTGCCGCGCGCGGTGTGCCGGGCGCGCGCCTTCTCGCCGCCGCCGAGCCGCGCCGCGGCCAGCTTGGCGCGCAGCTCCTCGACGAGGGCGCGGTGCGCCTCCTCGTTGGCCCGAAAGGCCTCCGACGCGGGGTCGGCCGCGCTGTGAAGCTCCGGTGCCTCGTGCATCCTGCGGGTCCCCTCACCTTGTTAATGAGCGTTAACGCATTTCGTACAGGTTAACGACCGCTAACCTCCCTGTCTAGAATTGTGGGCATGGCCATGAGAACCGACGCCCCCACCCGTCGCGAGCAGATCCTCAAGGAGGCCGCCCGGCTGTTCGCCGAGCGCGGCTTCCACGGCGTCGGAGTCGACGAGATAGGCGCCGCCGTGGGCATCAGCGGCCCCGGTCTCTACCGGCACTTCGCGGGCAAGGACGCGATGCTCGCCGAGCTGCTGGTCGGCATCAGCGGATCGCTGCTGACCGGCGGCAGACGGCGGGTGGCCGAGTCGGCGGGCGACCCGGAGGCGGTCCTCGACTCGCTGATCGAGGGGCACATCGACTTCGCGCTCGACGACCGCCCGCTCATCACCCTGCACGACCGCGAGCTGGACCGCCTCCGGGACACCGACCGCAAGCTGGTCAGGCAGCTCCAGAGGCAGTACGTCGAGCTGTGGGTGGAGGTCGTCCGGAAGGTGTATCCGGCGCTGGCCGAACCGGCGGCGCGCTCGGCGGTCCACTCGGTGTTCGGCCTGCTCAACTCCACCCCCCACCTGGGCCGCGCGGGCACCCTCCCGGGCCGGGGCGCGACGGCGGAGCTGCTGCACCGGATGGCCCGGGGCGCCTTCGCGGCCGCGGGGGCCTGATGCCGTCGAGGTGAGTGACGAGGGTTACGCCTCTCCCGGTCTGGACGACGGCTCCTACTCGCCGGTACCTTGAGAAGTGAGCAAGCGCTTAGCCATGGGTGCGCGGCCGTCGGCCGGGGACCCTCGGCGGCGGTCGACCAGGTACGCGAGAGCGGCGCCGGTTCAGGCGCGAAGGAGGGCGGCGGCGTGCGCCGTACGGTGTTCAACGAGGATCACGAGGCGTTCCGGGAGACCCTTCGCGCCTTCATCGAGGCCGAGGTCGTCCCCGTCTACGACGAGTGGTTCGCGGCCGGCCAGGCGCCGCGCGAGTTCTACTACAAGCTCGGCGAGCTGGGCGTCTTCGGGATCAACGTCCCCGAGGAGTTCGGCGGCGCGGGCATGGACAGCCACAAGTTCGAGGCCGTCCTGTACGAGGAGACCGCCCGCGCGGGCGTCCAGTTCGGCGGCTCCGGCGTGCACGTGCTGCTCGCCCTGCCCTACATCAAGATGCTGGCCACCGACGAGCAGAAGAAGCGCTACCTGCCGAAGTTCGTCACCGGCGAGGAGATGTGGGCCATCGCGATGACCGAGCCGGGCACCGGCTCCGACCTCGCGGGCATGAAGACCACCGCCAGGCTCAGCGAGGACGGCACGCACTACGTCCTCAACGGCGCCAAGACCTTCATCACCGGCGGCGTCCACGCCGACAAGGTCATCGTCTGCGCCCGCACCTCCCCGCCCACCGCCGAGGACCGCCGCTTCGGCATCTCCCTGTTCGCGGTGGACACCAAGTCCGAGGGCTACTCCGTCGGCCGCAAGCTGGACAAGCTGGGCCTGCGCACCTCCGACACCGCGGAGCTGGCCTTCGTCGACGTCAAGGTGCCCGTCGAGGACCTGCTCGGCGAGGAGAACAAGGGCTTCTCCTACCTCGGCCACAACCTCGCCTCCGAGCGCTGGGGCATCGCCTTCGGCGCCTACGCGCAGGCCAAGGCCGCCATCCGGTTCACCAAGCAGTACGTGCAGGAGCGCACCGTCTTCGGCAAGCCCGTCGCCCACTTCCAGAACACCAAGTTCGAGCTGGCCGCCTGCCAGGCCGAGGTGGACGCCGCCGAGGCCGTCGCCGACCGGGCGACCGAGGCCCTCGACGCCGGTGAGCTGACCCCGGCCGAGGCCGCCAGCGCCAAGCTGTTCTGCACCGAGGTCGCGCACCGCGTCATCGACCGGTGCCTCCAGCTGCACGGCGGCTACGGCTACATGAACGAGTACCCGATCGCCCGCCTGTACGCGGACAACCGGGTCAACCGCATCTACGGCGGCACCAGCGAGATCATGAAGACGATCATCGCCAAGGCCATGGGCCTGTAGGGCCCGCGACGGCCCGGCACCGATCCCCATGAGTGAGGCACTGCAGGACCTGCTCGATCTGCTCGACCTGGAGCGGATCGAGCAGGACATCTTCCGGGGCCGCTCCCGGTCCGCCGTCGTCCCGCGCGTCTTCGGCGGCCAGGTCGCGGCCCAGGCCCTGGTCGCCGCGGGCCGCACGGTCCCCGGCGACCGGCTCGCGCACTCCCTGCACGCGTACTTCCTGCGGCCGGGCGACCCGGACGCGCCCATCGTCTACAACGTCGACCGCCTCCGCGACGGCCGGTCCTTCACCACCCGCCGCGTGGTCGCCGTCCAGCACGGCAAGCCGATCTTCGGCCTGTCGGCGTCCTTCCAGACGTACGAGGAGGGCCTCGACCACCAGGCGCCGATGCCGCCCGCGCCCGACCCGGCGACGCTGCCCACCTCCGAGGAGCGGCTGCGCGGCTACCGGCACCTCGACCCGGAGACCGTGGAGCGGTTCGTGGAGGCGCGCGCGGCGGTCGACCTGCGGTACGTCGACGACCCGCCGTTCGGCCGGTTCGGCGAGACGCGCGAGCCGCACTCGCAGGTGTGGTTCCGCACCAACGGCAAACTCGCGGACGACCCCCTGCTGCACGTCGTGCTCGCCACCTACGTCTCCGACATGACGCTGCTGGACTCGGTGCTGCTCGCGCACGGCCGCGGCGGCTGGGCCGTCGGCGACGTGGTCGGCGCCTCCCTGGACCACGCCATGTGGTTCCACCGCCCGTTCCGCGCCGACGAATGGCTGCTGTACGACCAGCAGTCGCCGTCCGCGCACGGCGGGCGGGGCCTGGGCCAGGCCCGCATCTACACGCAGGACGGCAGGCTCGCCATCTCGGTCATCCAGGAAGGCCTGGTGCGCGTCCCCCGGGAGCACTGAGGGACCGGGACCGCTGAGAAGAGGTCCCAGCCGCCGAACCCGGTCGCCGGTGCGCAGCCGCGGGGCCTCAGCCGGTGAGGCCGGCCTCCGACAGCAGGTACGCCGTCATCGGGTCGTAGTGGCGCGGGCTCACCACGTGGTCGTCCAGGGGGACCGCCACCTGCACGGTCCCCTCCGCCTCGGCGAGGAACAGCGCCGGGTCGTTGCAGTCGGCGTAGCCCACGGAGTCGACGCCGTGCTGCCCCGCGCAGCCCGCCCAGCCGTGGTCGGCGACCACCAGGTCCGGCAGCGGGCGGCCCTCGCGCTCCAGGCCGGTCAGGACGGCCTTCATCGGCTCACCGGAGTGCGTGTGCCACAGCGTGGCGCCGTGCTCCAGCACCGCCACGTCCGCGAACTGCATGACGTACCCCTCGTCGGTGCGCAGCCCGTCCGGGATCACCACGATGTCGCAGCCCGCGGCGCGCAGCGCGGCGGCCGTGGCGCGGTGCACGTCCAGCAGCCCGCCGGGGTGGCCGGTCGCGAACAGCACCCGCTGCCCGCCGTCCGCCGCCTTGCGCAGCCGGGCCGCCAGGCGCTCCAGCCCGGCCACGGTCAGCTCGGGGTCGATGGTGTCCTGCCCGTACCGGTGTCCGGGGTCGTCGCTGACGCCGACCCGCTCGGCCATCACCGCGAGCACGTCCTGCTCGTCGGTCCAGCGGTCGCCGAGTTCCAGGCCGAGCCAGAAGTGGCGGTCGCCGTTGGCCAGCTTCCGGTAGTGCGAGAGGTTGTTCTCGCGCGGCGTGGCGACTTCGCCCGCGATACGGGTCCTGACGAGGTGTTCGACGAGTTCGGCGCGGCTGGGCGTCCCGGGTATCGGCATGCCTCCCATTGTGAGGCAGGCACCTGCGGCACACCCCGGTGTCCCGCCCGCTGGGACGCGGGTCACGCGGCCCGGCCGGTCACACCTGCCGCAGGGCGAACCACAGCTCCATCCGTACGTCCGGATCGTCCAGGTCCGCCTCCAGCAGCGCCGCGCAGCGGGCGATCCGCTGCCGGACGGTGTTGCGGTGCACGGACAGCGCGACCGCGGTACGGTCCCAGCTGCCGTGCAGGGAGAGCCAGGTGCGCAGCGTCTCGGTGAGGGCGGGCGTGGCGGCGACCGGCGCGAGCAGGGCGCGGGCGTGCGCCTCGGCCTCGTCCGGCGGGACCAGCGCGGCCAGGCCCGCGCGGTCGCCGTGCCGGGCCAGCGCCGTCCGGGTGGCGCGGGCCCGGCCCAGGGCGCGGGCGGCCTGCGCGTCGGCGGCGGACAGGTCGCGCGGGCCGACGGCGGCGCTCACGCCGAGCGTCCAGCCGGGCTGCGGCACCGGTTCCGGGCCGGACGCCAGGACGACCCGTACGGCGTCGCGGCCCAGGTCGACCAGCGGGGAGCCGAGGGCGGCGCCGAGCGCGGAGGCGGCGACGGCGTCGGGGGCGGTGCCCGAGGCGGGCCGGGCGTGCACGACGCGCCAGCCTCTGCCGCCCGCGCCGCCCGCGTCACCGGCGTCACCCGCGCCGGTGCCCCGGAGCAGGGGTGCCACGTCCTCGGGCCGGGCGCCCAGCAGCAGCCGTACCAGCGCGGCGGACCGGGCCGCCCCCGTGCCGCTCTGGTGCTCGCCCGTCAGCAGTGACAGCAGGACGGCGGCGACGGAGGCGATGGTGTGGTCCCCGGCCTCCCGCCGCGGCGCGGCCACCCCCAGCACGAAGCCCTGCCCGGCGCCGAGGGCGTAGGCGGCGAGACGGCTGCCCGGGACGGTGTCGGTGGCCGAGGCGGGGACGGGGCCGGTGGCCGGGGCGTGGCTCGGGGACGGCTCCGGGGGCCGGACGACCCGTGCCAGCTGCGCCAGCGCCCGCCGCGTCCGCTCGTCCACCGGGCGCCCCGCCGCCGCGATCTCCGCGCCGTCCGGGCCGTACAGCACCGCCCGGCCGCCCAGCCGGCGGGCCACTTGGCGCAGGACCGACGGCACCGGGTCCGGGCGGGACGCCGCTGCCGCCAGGCTCTGCTGCGCCTCGGTGACGCGGCGCAGCTCGGCCAGGCGGGCCTCGGCCATCAGCTGCCAGACCGCGCGGGCCACGCCCGAGAACGTGGTCTGCGGCGGCACCTCCAGCAGCGGCAGCCCGTGCCGCTCGCACGCCGCGACCAGCGCGCTCGGCACCGTGTCGTGCACGGGCGCCACCCCGAACCCCAGGGCCGCGCCGCCCGCCGCGACGATCCGGGCGACGTACGCGTCGAAGTAGGCGCCGCCGTCCGCCCCCTCCGGCACGTGCACGCCCGCCGTCAGCAGCAGCTCGCCGCCCAGCAGGTACGGGTACGGGTCGGCCATCTCCGAGGCGTGCGCCCAGTGGACCGCGGCACCCGGGTCGTCCGGCCCGGCGATCCGGCGCAGCCCCAGGTCCTCGCGGGCCAGCAGGGCGGTCAGCGGGACGGGCGGGGTCGGGGGCGTGGCGGGAACGGCCGGCTCGGACATGGTGGACGTTTCCTCCAGTGAAGTGCTCTGTGGTGGATGAAACGTACACTTCCCGTACCGCAGGATGGCCACTTAGCGTCAAACGGAGGCCCGAGCCCGTATCCGGCCCGGGAGACCCGTACCGCGAAACCGCCGTACCAGCAGTCCGTAGGAGGCACCCTTCCCATGAGCAGCACCGACACGCCGCGCGGCCCCGTCGACTCCTCCCGCGTCCCGCGGTACGCCGGTCCCGCGACCTTCGCCCGGCTGCCCCGCCTCGACGAGGTGGGCACCGCCGACGTCGCCGTGGTGGGCGTGCCGTTCGACTCGGGCGTCTCCTACCGGCCGGGCGCCCGCTTCGGCGGCAACGCGATCCGCGAGGCGTCCCGGCTGCTGCGCCCCTACAACCCGGCGCAGGACGCCTCCCCGTTCGCCCTCGCGCAGGTCGCCGACGGCGGTGACATCGCCGTGAACCCGTTCAACATCAACGAGGCCGTGGAGACGATCGAGGCGGCGGCCGACGACCTGCTCGGCACGGGCGCGCGCCTGATGACGCTCGGCGGCGACCACACCATCGCGCTGCCGCTGCTGCGCTCGGTCGCGAAGAAGCACGGCCCGGTGGCGCTGCTGCACTTCGACGCGCACCTCGACACCTGGGACACGTACTTCGGCGCCGAGTACACCCACGGCACCCCGTTCCGCCGGGCGGTGGAGGAGGGCATCCTCGACACCTCCGCGCTGTCCCACGTCGGCACGCGCGGCCCGCTGTACGGCAAGCAGGACCTCACCGACGACGAGAAGATGGGCTTCGGCATCGTCACCTCGGCGGACGTCTACCGCCGCGGCGCCGACGAGGTCGCCGACCAGCTGCGCCGGCGCATCGGCGACCGCCCGCTGTACATATCCATCGACATCGACTGCCTCGACCCGGCCCACGCGCCCGGCACCGGCACGCCCGAGGCGGGCGGCATGACCTCCCGCGAGCTGCTGGAGATCCTGCGCGGGCTGGCCTCCTGCGACCTGGTCTCCGCGGACGTGGTGGAGGTGGCGCCCGCGTACGATCACGCGGAGATCACGTCGGTGGCGGCGTCGCACACGGCGTACGAACTGACCACCATCATGTCCCGCCAGATCGCCGCGGCACGCGAGGAGAACGAGGGCCCGTGACCCACGACCACGACTTGGTGCTCCGTCCGACGCCGGCCCAGACGGAGGCCGCGCTGAACCCGCCCTCCGGCCGCATCGGCGGGGACCTGGTCGTGGAGACGCTGGCCGGGCTGGGCGCGACGACCGTCTTCGGACTGCCCGGCCAGCACGCGCTGGGCATGTTCGACGCCCTGCGCCGCTCGGATCTCCGTTACGTCGGCTTCCGGACGGAGAACAACGCGGGGTTCGCGGCGGACGCCTACGGCCGGATCACGGGCGAGGCGGCGCCGCTGCTGCTGTCGGCGGGCCCCGGCGCCCTGATGTCCCTCCCGGCGCTCCAGGAGGCGGCGGCGGCCTCCGCGCCCGTGCTGGCGATCGGCGGCCAGGTCCCGACGGCGGGCCTGGGCGGCGGCCGCCACGGCTACCTGCACGAACTCCCCGACCAGGCGGCCTCGTTCCGGGGCGTGGTGAAGTCGGTCCACACGGTCCGCACCCCGTCCCAGATCCCGTCCGCGATCGCGGCGGCCTGGAAGTCGGCGCTGACGGTCCCGCACGGCCCGGTGTGGGTGGAGATCCCGCAGGACGTGCTGCTGGCCACGACGACGCTCCCCGTGGTCACGGCGCTGGACGCGACACCTGACGAACTGCCCCCGCGCCCCGAACTGACGGCGCTGGCCGCCCACTTGCTGTCCACGGCGTCCCGCCCGGTGATCGTCGCGGGCGGGGGAGTGGTGCGGTCGGACGCGTCGGGCAAGCTGCGGAAGCTGGCGGAGCGGATCCAGGCGCCGGTCGTCACGACGCCCGGCGGCAAGGGCGCGTTCCCCTGGACGCACCCCCTGTCGCTCCAGTCCTGGCTGGAGGACCGCCACACGACGGACTTCCTGGAGGACGCGGACGTCCTGCTGGTGGTCGGCTCGGGCCTGGGCGAACTGTCCTCCAACTACCACACGCTCCGGCCGCGGGGCCGCGTCGTCCAGATCGAGGCGGACGCGGGCAAGCTGGAGTCCAACCACCCGGCGCTGGGCATCCACGCGGACGCGCGACTGGCGCTCCAGGCGCTGCTGGAAACGGTGCCGCCGCGCCAGGACGAGACGGCGCGGGAGCGGGTCCGCGAGCTGCTGTCCCGGGTGTCCGGCCGCATCGCGTCCCAGGGACTCACCCTGGAGCAGGACGTGCTGGCCGCGGTCCGCGGGGCGCTGCCCGCCGCGTCCCCGTCCTTCTGGGACATGACGATCCTGGCCTACTGGGCGTGGTCGGCCTTCGACGCCAAGGGCCCCAACACGATGCACTCGGCGCAGGGCGCGGGCGGCCTCGGCTACGGCTTCCCGGCGGCCCTGGGCGCGGCCGTCGCCGATCCCACGCGCCCGGTCCTGGCGGTGTCGGGCGACGGCGGCGCACTGTACTCGATCGCCGAGCTGGCGACGGCGAAGCAGTACGACCTGCCGGTCACCTGGCTGATCGTGGACGACGGCGGCTACGGCATCCTGCGCGAGTACATGACGGACGCCTTCGGCGAGCCGACGGGAACGGAACTGACCGGCCCGGACTTCACGGCCCTGGCGGAGTCCTTCGGCGTCCCGGGCGTCCGCACCAGTCCGCAGACGCTGGAGGCCGACCTGGCGAAGGCGCTGGCGTCACCGGGGCCGTCGGTGGTGGTGCTTCCGGCGGAGCTGCGGATGTTCGGGGCGACGCATCGGGGGACGGGCGAGCGGCCGGACGCCGCCGGCGGCTGAAGGCCCCGGAGAAGCGGGCGGGGAAGGTGACCGGTCACCGGCCCGCGCGGCGGGTGGCGCCGCCGGGCTCCGTGTGACGGGGAGCCCGGGGGCCGCAGTTCCTGTCGCCGGCTACCAGATCGACTCCACCCACTCCGGGTGGTCGATGAACGGGTTGCGGTTGTGCTGGTAGCGGTCGTAGATGAGCTGGTTGCGGCGCTCCTCGAAGGCGTCCGGCGGGTCCTGGACGTTCCACTGCTTCAGTACCGACAGGCGGCCGTGGAACGGGACGCTGCTGTTGGTGACCGTGTCGTTGGGCTCCAGGTCGGGCCAGCTGTCGTCGCCCTCGTAGCGGACGGCCATGTACAGGATCATGCGGGCCACGTCGCCCTTGACGGCGTCGCGGGGCTCGAAGGAGTTCGCGTCGGTCAGGCTGCCGCCGGAGTTGGTGAAGCTGCTGCCGCCGGTGTCGAAGTCCTTGTTGCCGCGGATGCTGTTGACCTGGACGTCCTCGGGGCGCAGGTGGTGCAGGTCGGTGCCGGGGCCGGCGGTGGTGCCGAAGTCGCCGTGCGACTGCGCCCACACGTGCTCCCGGTTCCAGTTGCCCGCGCTGCCGCCGTTCAGCGTCTTGCTGCGGGAGATGCCGGAGTAGATCAGCTTGACGTTGCCGGCGTTGGCCGGGTCCTGGTCGGTGACCTTGAGGGCCTCCCAGACCGCCGTGTACGACAGCTTGGTCTGGTCGTCGATGATCCCGTGCAGCGCGGTCTTCAGCTGCGTTCCGGACTTGCCGAGGGCGGCGGCGTAGTACGTGGAGTCGTACGCCGTCGTCGTCGCCGCGGCCGGGGACGCGGTCAGGGCGGGGAAGGTCACGCCGACGAGGGCGGCCGACGTGACGAGGGCGAGCGTCTTCCAGCGGCGGCGTGCGGGTGTCACGGGCATGGGGGAGTCCCATCTACGCGGGATGGAGCGGCCATCCGAGAGAGTGACATGGACATGTATGCCGGGGGGTGAAGAGGGCGTGTCGAATGCGTGTCGGTGCGGGGCAAGTGGCGCGCATCGCGGGCGCGTTGGCGTACAAGGCGGTCGGTCGGGGGCGGGAGCCCCCCGCGCTCGGCGGCCCGCTTCCTGCGCTCGCCCCCGCGCTCGGTGCGACGGGATGAAATCCGGCCCCCGCCGTGTTGGTGCCTTCCGGAAGATCAGGACGATCGGAGGGCACCGGCGTGACACCGCAACGGGGATGGGCACGACGACTGGCGGGATACGCCTGGCGGTATCGCAAGGACGTCGTGCTGGCCCTCGGGTCCTCCCTCGCCGGCATGGCCGTGACGGCCGTCGTCCCGCTGATCACCAAAGTGATCATCGACGACGTCATCGGTGACGGCAGCCGCGCCATGGCCCCCTGGGCGGGCGCCCTGATCGGCGCCGCCCTCGTCGTCTACGTCCTCACCTACATCCGCCGCTACTACGGCGGCCGGCTCGCCCTCGACGTCCAGCACGACCTGCGGACGGAGATGTACGCGACGATCACCCGTCTCGACGGGCGGCGGCAGGACGAGCTGTCCACCGGGCAGGTCGTCGGGCGCGCCACCAGCGACCTCCAGCTGATCCAGAGCCTGCTGTTCATGCTCCCGATGACCATCGGGAACTTCATGCTGTTCCTGATCTCCCTGGCCGTCATGGCCTGGCTGTCCCTGCCGCTCACCCTGGTCGCGCTCGCCGTGGCGCCCGCCATCTGGATCATCGCCAAGCGCAGCCGCACCCGGCTGCACCCGGCCACCTGGTACGCCCAGGCGCAGGCCGCCGCGGTCGCGGGCGTGGTCGACGGCGCCGTCAGCGGCGTCCGCGTGGTCAAGGGCTTCGGGCAGGAGGACCAGGAGACCGGCAAGCTGCGCGAGGTCGGCCGCAGGCTGTTCGCCGGGCGGCTGCGCACCGTACGGCTGAACAGCAGGTACACCCCCGCCCTGCAGGTCGTGCCCGCGCTCGGCCAGGTCGCGATGCTCGCCCTCGGCGGGTGGCTCGCGGTGCGCGGCAACATCACCCTCGGCACGTTCGTCGCGTTCTCCACCTACCTCGCGCAGCTCGTCGGCCCGGTCCGGATGCTCGCCATGGTCCTCACCGTCGGGCAGCAGGCCCGCGCCGGCACCGAACGCGTCCTGGAGCTGATCGACACCGAGCCGTCCCTGGCCGACGGCACCAAGGAGCTGCCCGCCGACGCGCCCGCGACCGTCGAGTTCGACGACGTGACCTTCGGCTACGACGACGACCGCCCGGTTCTCGACGGCCTGTCCTTCACGATCCGCCCCGGTGAGACCCTCGCCGTCGTCGGCTCCTCCGGCTCCGGGAAGTCCACCGTCTCCCTGCTCCTGCCGCGCTTCTACGACGTCACGCGCGGCGCCGTCCTGGTCGGCGGGCACGACGTGCGCGAGCTGACCCTGGAGTCGCTGCGGGCCGCGATCGGCCTCGTCCCGGAGGACTCCTTCCTGTTCTCCGACACCGTCCGCAACAACATCGCCTACGGCCGCCCCGACGCCACCGACGAGGAGATCGAGGCCGCCGCGCGCGCCGCCCAGGCCGACCGGTTCGTCGCCGACCTGCCCGACGGCTACGACACGACGGTCGGCGAGCACGGCCTGACCCTCTCCGGCGGCCAGCGCCAGCGCATCGCGCTCGCCCGCGCCATCCTCAGCGACCCGCGCCTGCTCGTCCTGGACGACGCCACGTCCGCCGTCGACGCCCGCGTCGAGCACGAGATCCACGAGGCGCTGGCGCACGTCATGCGGGGCCGTACGACGCTGCTGATCGCGCACCGCCGCTCCACCCTCAACCTCGCCGACCGCATCGCCGTCCTCGACGGCGGCCGGCTCGCCGACATCGGCACCCACGACGAACTCCAGGAGCGGTGCCCCCTGTACCGGCGCCTGCTCACCGACCCGGACGAGCTGGGCGGCGTCTCCCCGGGCCACGCCCAGCCGTCCGTGGCCCGCGAGGACACCTCCGTACGGGACGAACTGGACGCGGAGTTCGACGCCGAGCGCGGTATCACGCCCCGGCTGTGGGCGGGCGAGCGCGAGCCCAGGGACCCGGCGATGGACGGCTCCCCGGCCACCCCGGAGCTTCTCGCGCAGGTGGCGGCGCTGCCGCCCGCGACCGACGTGCCGGACGTCGACGAGGGCCGCGCGGTCCGGCCGGAGGAGTCGTACGGGCTGCGCCGCCTGCTGCGCGGCTTCGGCCTGCCGCTGCTGGTCAGCCTCGCGCTGGTCGCCGCCGACGCGGGCATGGGCCTGCTGCTGCCGGTGCTGATCCGGCACGGCATCGACGAGGGCGTCACCGAGCTGTCCCTCGGCGCGGTGTGGACGGCGTCACTGCTCGCCCTGCTCGCGGTGACCGTCCAGTGGGCCGCGCAGACCGGCGAGATCCGCATGACCGGCCGCACCGGCGAACGCGTCCTGTACGCGCTGCGCCTGAAGATCTTCGCCCAGCTCCAGCGCCTCGGGCTCGACTACTACGAGCGCGAGCTGACCGGCCGCATCATGACCCGGATGACGACCGACGTCGACGCGCTGTCGACGTTCCTGCAGACCGGCCTGGTCACCGCGTTCGTCTCGGTGGTCACCTTCTTCGGCATCATGGCCGCCCTCCTGGTCATCGACGTGCAGCTCGCGCTGGTGGTGTTCGCCACGCTGCCGCCGCTGATCGTCGCCACGTTCTTCTTCCGCCGGGCGAGCGTCAAGGCGTACGAACTGGCCCGTGAGCGGGTCTCCGCCGTCAACGCCGACCTCCAGGAGTCGGTGTCCGGGCTGCGCATCGTGCAGGCGTTCGGGCGCGAGCGGGACGGCGGCAGGCGGTTCGCGGAGCGCAGCGACAGCTACCGGCGCGCCCGTGTCCACGGCCAGTGGCTGATCTCCGTCTACTTCCCGTTCGTGCAGTTCCTGTCGTCCGCCGCCGCTGCCGCCGTCCTGGTCGTCGGCGGCATGCGCATCGACGACGGCACCCTCACCACCGGCGCGCTGGTGGCGTACCTGCTCTACATCGACCTGTTCTTCGCGCCCGTGCAGCAGCTCTCCCAGGTCTTCGACGGTTACCAGCAGGCGTCCGTCTCGCTCGGCCGCATCCAGGAACTGCTGCGCGAGCCGACCTCCACCAAGGTCCCCGACCGGCCCCTCGACGTCCCGTCCCTGCGCGGCGACATCGCCTTCGAGGACGTGCACTTCTCCTACGGCGACGACGAGGAGGCGCTGACCGGCATCGACCTGCGCATCCCCGCCGGGCAGACCGTCGCCTTCGTCGGCGAGACCGGCGCCGGGAAGTCGACGCTGGTGAAGCTGGTGGCCCGGTTCTACGATCCGACCCGCGGCCGGGTCACCGTCGACGGCACGGACCTGCGCGCCCTCGACCTCACCTCCTACCGGCACCGGCTCGGCGTCGTCCCACAGGAGGCGTACCTCTTCCAGGGCACCGTCCGCGACGCCATCGCCTACGGCCGCCCCGGCGCCACCGACGCCGAGGTGGAGGCGGCGGCCCGCGCGGTCGGCGCGCACGAGATGATCGCCACCCTGGAGGGCGGCTACCTCCACGAGGTCGCCGAGCGGGGCCGCAACCTGTCCGCCGGGCAACGGCAGTTGATCGCGCTGGCCCGCGCCGAACTGGTCGACCCGGACATCCTGCTCCTGGACGAGGCGACGGCCGCGCTCGACCTGGCCACCGAGGCCCAGGTCAACCAGGCCACCGACCGGCTCGCGGGCCGCCGTACCACCCTCGTCGTCGCGCACCGGCTGACCACGGCGGCCCGCGCCGACCGCGTCGTCGTCATGGACCACGGCCGGGTCGCCGAGGACGGCACCCACGAGGAACTGCTGGCGCGCGACGGGCGCTACGCCGCACTGTGGCGGACGTTCGTCGGCCAGGCCGAGCCCGGGGAACCCGTCGCCGCGTCCCGCTGACGGCCGTGCAACCATCCCGCATACGCCCCGCGTCCGTACACCCGTACGCCAAGTCGCCGGGGTGACAGCGCGGAAGGAGCCACAGTGGGCGGTCGAGCGGGTGGTGGCGTGGGCGGCACCGGCGGGGCGATACGCAGGCGGTGCGCGCTGGGCCTGGCGGTCCTGGCCGCGGGCGGGCTGCTCGCGGTGGCCGCGCCGGGCGAGGCACAGGCCGCCGCGCACTGCTCGGGCCGCAAGGTCCGCACCCTGCCGTTCTCCACGGGCTCGGTGGCCGTCTACAAGCGGGACGGCTACGTCTGCGCCGTGACGCTGCCCGAGAAGCCCGGCACCAGGCGGAAGATGATGGTCAGCGTGCGGGCGCGCGGTGGCCGCCCCGTCGTCGACGAGGGCCGGTTCACCCACCGGGCGGGCCCGGTGACCGTGCACGCCGGACAGCGCTGCGTGTGGGTGAAGGGCAGCGTGGCGCGCGGCTCGGTCAGTTCCGGCTGGATCCTGTGCTGACCGGTTCCTCTGCGGAACCACAGGTTTCTCACGGCCAATTGCCGGTTTCCCCTGGTGCCCGCCGGGTTGCTCCGATAGCTTCCGGCGCACATCTGTTCTCATCCAGGGAGGGTGCATGCGCAAGGCGCTCAGATCGCTGCTGGCGCTCACCATGCTCGTCGGCACCGTGGGCACGGCGACAGCGGCCACCGCCGCCGAGCCGGAAGCCACCAGTGCCGCCACCGGCACGACCGACATCAAGGACAGGCTGCTGTCCATACCGGGCATGAGCCTCACGGAGGAGAAGCCGTACCCCGGTTACCGCTTCTTCGTCCTCAGGTACACCCAGCCGGTCGACCACCGGAACCCGGCGAAGGGCACCTTCCAGCAGCGGATCACCGTGCTGCACAAGGACGTCTCGCGCCCCACGGTCTTCTACACCGGCGGCTACAACGTCTCCACGAACCCCGGCCGCCGCGAGCCCACGCAGATCGTGGACGGCAACCAGGTCTCCATGGAGTACCGCTTCTTCACCCCGTCCCGGCCCGAGCCGGCCGACTGGTCCAAGCTGGACATCTGGCAGGCCGCCAGCGACCAGCACCGCATCTTCGAGGCGCTCAAGCCCCTCTACCCCCGGAACTGGATCTCCACGGGCGGCTCCAAGGGCGGCATGACCGCCACCTACTACGAGCGTTTCTACCCGCGGGACATGGACGGCGTCGTCGCCTACGTCGCCCCCAACGACATCGTGAACAAGGAGGACTCGGCCTACGACCGGTTCTTCGCCCGCGTCGGCACCGAGGAGTGCCGCGACCGGCTGAACGCCGTGCAGCGCGAGGCGCTGGTGCGCCGCGAGCCGCTGAAGGAGAAGTACGAGGCGCTCGCCGCCGAGAACGGCTACACCTTCGACACCATCGGCAGCCTGGACCGCGCCTACGAGGCGGTCGTCCTGGACTACGTGTGGGGCTTCTGGCAGTACAGCACCCTGAAGGACTGCGCGGACATCCCGGCCGACGCGAAGAACGCCACCGACGACGAGATCTGGACGTCCGTCGACACCGTCTCCGGCTTCTCCTTCTACACCGACCAGGGCCTCGCCCCGTACACGCCGTACTACTACCAGGCCGGCACGCAGCTCGGCGCGCCGACGATCCGGTTCCCGCACATCGAGGCCGAGTACATCCGCTACGGCTACCAGCCGCCGCGGAACTTCGTGCCGCGCTCCATCCCGATGACGTTCCAGCCGTCGGCGATGCGGGACGTGGACACCTGGGTGCGCCAGAACGCGCGGCACATGCTGTTCGTCTACGGCGAGAACGACCCGTGGGGCGCCGAGCCGTTCCGCCTCGGGCACGGCGCGCGCGACTCGTACGTGTTCACCGCGCCCGGCATGAACCACGGCGCGAACGTCGCCGGGCTGGTCGCCGAGGAGAAGGCGTTCGCCACGGCGCGCATCCTCGAGTGGGCCGGTGTCGCGTCCGCCGCGGTGCAGGCCGACCCGGCGGCGGCGAAGCCGCTGGCGAAGTACGACGCCAAGCTCGACAAGCGGGACCTGCGGCGGGAGGCCACGCTGCGCCCGTGAGAGGGCGGGCGGCCCGGCCCACCGGGACGCTGTTGGTTAATCCGGGCCGTGATGCTTCGCCCCGTCGAGTTGCTCGGCGGGGCGAAGCCTTGCGAAGTGGCTGGTGCGGGTGCGGGCC
>NZ_JBFBAX010000009.1:0-227714 GCF_040682395.1 Streptomyces sp. NPDC051207
CGGCTGTTCAGCGCGGAGCTCACGGTCGACGGTTTCGTCACGTCGACGCCGCGCTCCCCCGACCAGGAGTTCAGATACGCGACCGGGCGGGAGCGTGATGCGGTCCGCGGACGTCGAGGGCCGGTTCGAGGACCGGCTCGACGGTCGTGACCCCGGGGCGCACACGGGTCGTCCGCTCCCCGGCGTACAGCCGGGAAAGCACGGACCCGGGCGGCGCGGGCGTGGGCAGCGTGAACCACACGACCTTGCCGGACTCGCCGTCGGGCCGCACCCCCCAGCTCTCGCTGACCGCGGCCACCATGGCGAGCCCCCGCCCGCACGTCGCCAGCGGCTGGGCGTCTCCCACTTCCGGGAGGCGCGGATCGTGGTCGCGCACCGAGACCGTCAACCGGTCGAGCAGCAGCTCGATCTCCACGGTGCACGTCTTGTCGGGCCGGGCATGACGGTGGACGTTGGACAACAGCTCCGTCACACCGAGCATCGCCCGGTCGATCAGGGAATCCATATGCCAGTAGCGCAATTGCGCAGATACGATTCTGCGGACCTGGCCGATCCGCGACGGCAGGGCTTGCAGCTCCACCGTGCAGTGTCTGCTTGGGTGACTGATCACGGCTGCGACTCCCCGGTGTCAGGTCCGGAAAGAGGTCCGGAAGAACACGGAGTAGGGACACAGCAGGGCGCCTGCGTGGCACTGCCGCCTGCTGTCGTGGCCGGCGGGCTGGTTCGCAGCGTTATCGCCGGTAAACCCAGAGTGACGTAAGGACAGCGTGACCCAGGGCATGAGGTACCGCAACTCGCGCACATCTCAGTGGCCGCGCCCCGCCGCTCTGCGTACCGCTTCGACGAACGTGCGGGCGGCCGGCGGCCCCGACCCGCCCGGCGCCGGGTCGTTCTCGCCCAGAGTCAGCAGGTACCGCCTGCCGTTGAGGTCGGCGAGCGCCCTGTCGTCCGGCACGAACCAGGGCTTGGACGCGCGCACCGCCTGCACCGGCGCGCTGTCGATCTCACTGCCGTAGCTGGTGAGCAACTCCAGCCTGCCGTCGTTGATCCGGACCTGCCCGGCCCGGGTGAGCGAACGCAGCCCATTGCCGATCCGCACGCCCCTGGCCGTGAACTCCGGCTCCGCCATGTCGTTCCGCCCCCTTGCGCGTGTGCTCGGGCCGCCGGACCGTGCTCTCGCCCGGGGCCCGTCCGGCTGCTGTCGTGATCCAGTGTGCCCCGGTTCGGGACCTCGGCCCCGCCCGGTGCAGTCTGCCTTCGCCGCGCGCAGAGCACCAGTGCGCGCGGGCCCCTTCGTGCCGGGTGCCCGGAGCATTGGAGCGCACGCGCCCCCGCCCCATGCGCCCCCTGCCCCAGGAGTGCCTTTGGTCGGCTCAAAGATGCGTTTATGCAGGTGAGAAGCGGGGTCGAGGGTGCTTATGATCGGTGTGTCGGCCGCGCGACGCGCCGTCGGCGCGCAGCCTAAGGAGCACCGCCGTGAGCACCCCACAGCAGATCAGACCCGGCGAGACCCTCGACGTCGACCGCACCGACCCCGCCTACCGGGCATGGCTGAAAGAAGCCGTCCGCAGGGTCCAGGCCGACGCGAACCGCTCGGCCGACACCCACCTGCTCCGCTTCCCGCTGCCGGAGCACTGGAACATCGACCTGTACCTGAAGGACGAGTCGACCCACCCGACCGGCAGCCTCAAGCACCGCCTCGCCCGCTCCCTCTTCCTGTACGCGCTGTGCAACGGCTGGATCCACCCCGGCCGCCCGGTGATCGAGGCCTCCAGTGGCTCGACGGCCGTGTCCGAGGCGTACTTCGCCAAGCTGATCGGCGTGCCCTTCATCGCCGTCGTGCCGCGCACGACCAGCCGCGAGAAGTGCCGACTGATCGAATTCCACGGCGGGCAGTGCCACTTCGTGGACGACCCGCGCACCATGTACGAGGCGTCGGCCGCCCTCGCGGCGCAGACCGGCGGCCACTACATGGACCAGTTCACCTACGCCGAACGCGCGACGGACTGGCGCGGCAACAACAACATCGCCGAGTCGGTCTTCCGCCAGCTGCGGCTGGAGCGGTACCCGGAACCGGCCTGGATCGTCGCCACGGCCGGCACCGGCGGCACCTCGGCGACCATCGCGCGCTACGTCCACTACATGCAGTACGACACCCGCATCTGCGTCCCCGACCCGGAGAACTCCTGCTTCTTCGACGGCTGGACCACCGGCGACCCGGACGTCACCTGCGACTGCGGCTCCCGCATCGAGGGCATCGGAAGGCCCCGCATGGAACCGAGCTTCGTGCCCGGCGCCGTCGACCGCATGATGAAGGTGCCCGACGCGGCGAGCGTCGCCGCCGTACGGGCACTGGAGTCGGCCATCGGCCGCAAGGCCGGCGGCTCGACCGGCACCGGGCTGTGGAGCGCGCTGAAGATCGTCGCCGAGATGGTGGCCGAGGGACAGCAGGGGAGCGTGGTGACGCTGCTGTGCGACCACGGGGACCGGTACCTCGACAAGTACTACTCGGACGCCTGGCTCGCCGAACAGGGCCTGGACATCGCGCCCTACACCCACGCGATCACGACCCTGCTGAAGACGGGCGTCTGGTCCGGCTGACTCCAGCTGCACCGTCGGGCGCCGGACGTCCGGTCCGCCCGACCCCGCCTACACCGTCAGGCGCCGGTCCAGCGCCGCGAGCGAGTCGCGGAACGCCCGTCCGAGCCCCGCCCGGGCCAGGTTCAGCGCGCCGCAGAACGGCACCGTCCCGTCCGCGGCGAGCGTCCACTGCACGCGCGTGCCCGTCCCGATCGGCACGAGCCGCCACTCCTCGGCCACGGCACGGGCGCCGGGCACGTTGGTGACGTCCACGCGATGGGCGTACACGTCGGGCGCCTCCGACACGAGGACCGTCTCCAGGAACCGCGCGCCGCCCCTGAGCCGGACGTCGCGCCCCGCCCCGTCCCGCACCGGCCGGGCCACCGCCACCGCCGAGAACCACTCGGCCCAGCCCACCACGTCGTCGGCGAGCGCGCGGAACACGGCCGGGGGAGGGGCGGTGATGCCCCGCGCGAAGACCAGTCGGACCGGCGCGGTCCGGACGAAGTCGTGGTCGACGGGGCGCAGACGGTGAGCCATGGGTCCAACTCCCTTGCACGGGGCCTGAGTCCAGTAGGTGCACAGCAGCTGATCGGCGGGCCGGAACCGTGCGGCTGCGCGCGGGGAGGGCCCGGTTCGGTCCTCACTCCTCGATGTCGTCGTCCTCGGTCTCGCCCGCGACCACGATCCGCCGCAGGTGCTCCGAGACCTCGGAGCGCGCCTCGGCCGGCAGCCCCGAGTCCGTCACCAGCGTGTCGACCTGCTCCAGCGCCGCGAACGAACTCAGTCCCACCACACCCCACTTGGTGTGGTCGGCGACCACCACCACCCGGCGCGCCGACTGCACGAGCCGCCGGTTGGTCTCCGCCTCCGCCAGGTTCGGCGTCGACAGGCCGGCCTCGACCGATATGCCGTGCACACCGAGGAACAGCAGGTCGAAGTGGAGCGCCGCGATCGCCTGGTCGGCGACCGGACCCACCAGCGAGTCCGACGGGGTGCGCACCCCGCCGGTCAGCACGACCGTCGCCGCGCCCTGCCGCGGCCCCGAGGTGCGCTGCGCGGCGTGGAACACGTCGGCGACCCGCACCGAGTTGGTGACCACCGTCAGATCCGGCACGTCGAGCAGCTGGTGCGCCAGCGCGAACGTCGTCGTACCGCCCGACAGCGCGATCGCCGCGCCCGGTGCGACCAGCCCGGCCGCCGTCCGCGCGATGTCCTCCTTGGCGGTCAGCTCCAGGCTCGACTTGGCCTCGAAACCCGGCTCGTGCGTGCTGGCCTCGGCCACCGGCACCGCTCCGCCGTGCACCTTCTCCAGCACGCCCTGGCGGGCCAGCGCGTCAAGGTCGCGGCGGACCGTCATGTCCGACACGCCGAGCTTGCGCGTCAGCTCGTTGACCCGCACACCACCCCGGCGCCGGACCTCGTCCAGGATCAGGGCGCGCCGCTGCTCCGCGAGGAGGTTCTGATTCTCGCTCACGTATGCTCCGGTCCTCTCGCCTCAAGCCGCCGTCCGGCACACCCGGCGCACCCGCTCCGACAAGGCGTCCCACCGGCCCCGGTGCGCGGACGTCCCATCCTCGCACGCCGCCGCACACGCCGCGTCACCACCCGGTCCGATGTGCACATGTCACATTGGCACCGGACGGGACACACCTGCCGCACGGATCGCGGAGATTCCGTGCCGACGCGTGCGCACCCGCCCGGAACGGGAGATCCTGTTCCCGCACACCGGCATACCGACGGCGCGTCACGGGGGAAGTGCCAACAGTGGAACGTGCGCAGGAACGCCCGACGACGGGCGACACCGGCAGTCCGGCACCGCGGCTCACGGGAGCCGCCCTGGAACTCCTCGTCCACGGAGTGGGCGGGACGACACCCGGGGAGATGCTCAACGATCCGCGCACCGTGCGGATCACCGGCGACAACATCGCGGCCGTCTTCCGGCGCGCCGACGACGTCGACGCCGAGAACGACCCCGCCACGGGCACCGGCACCCGGCGCGACGGCCCGGTGCCCGAGGCCTACGTCTGGTGCAACCTCACCTCCGGCAACGGCTCCCGCGCCCTGTGGCTGCTGCTGCTGCCGTTCATGGTGGCCAACCTCGCCCACTGGATGCGCCCGAGCACCCACGGCCGCAGCCGGACCGTGCGCCTGTACGGGCTGCTGGTGCGGCTCGCGGGACTGTCCCTGACCGTGCTGCTCGTGGCCGCCGCCTGCGAGGTCGCCCTCGACCTGACGGCCTGGCAGTGCGCGGGCACCGCCGCGTGCGCCGAGCGGCACTCCTGGCTCGGCTTCCTGTCGCCCGAGGCCACCGGCGACGGCTGGTGGAGCCGGCCGGGGCGCCGCCTCGCACTCGCCGCCCTGGTGCCCGCCGCCCTCACCTGCCTGCTCTGGTACCTGTCCCGGCGCACCTGGAGCGCGTACGAGGCCCAGCAGCCCATGCCCCGCACCCCCGAGACCGAGGAGGACCTCGCCGACTCCGCGCCCACCGCGCTCGGCCGTCCCGGCTTCTGGTACGGCCGGCGCCTGGTGGCCCGGCTGCGCGCCGCCCACACCGCCGCCGCGCTGCTCACCGTCGCCGCCGCGGTCGGCATCTCCGCGGCCCGCTTCGACCGCGAGCCCGGCGGCCCCGCCCTCCTCGGCACGGCCGGACTGCTGCTGGAGGCGGCACTCGTCGCCGGCGGCGCGGTCGTGCTGTGGGTGGTGTGCCGCCGCGGACGCAGCGAACGCCGCCTGGACGCCGAGCTCGACGAGACCGTCGTCCGCGGACTCCCGCTCGGCGCCCTCGCCCTCCTCGCGCTCTCCCTGGTCTACGCCGGCTGGGAGCGGCCCGGCTGGGAATCGTCCGGCCGGCTCCCCGGCGACGCGACCTTCGGCGCCATAGCCCTGGGCCAGGGGCTGCTCGTGATCGCCCTCGCTGCGGTCGCCCACCTGCTGCACCGCACCAAACCCGACCCGCGCGCCGCCATGCGCGGCCTGGGCGGACCCGCCGTCGCCATGCTGGCCTGCGCCCTGGGCGGCGTCATGTCCGGCGGCGTGTCCCAGCGGGTCTCCGACTGGCTGGACGGCACCGGGGGGTCCATCCCCGGCCCGCCGGTCATGCTGACCTGGCAGGCCTCCGCGATCCCGCCGCTGCTCCTGCTCCTGCTGGTGCTGTGCGCCGAACTGGCCCGGCGCACCTGGCTGCTCGCCCGCGCCGAACGCGCCGCCGTGGAACGCGATCACCCGCACGAGGTCCGCGACCCCGGCCGCACCCGCCGCATCGCCGCCGTGCGCGCCATGGCCCGGCTCACCGACCGGGCACCCCTCATCGTCGCCGTCACCTCCACGGCGACCCTGCTGCTCGGCGCGGGCGCGCTCGTCGGCGCCCTCACCACCGACGACACCCCCGGCGACGCCGCGAGCGGTTCGAACGACTTCGTGCAGGGCGCCGCCGAGACCGCCGAGGCGCTGGGCTCCTGGCTCATAGGGTTCGGCTTCATACTGTTCGTCACCTGGGGCCGCCGCGCCTACAAGGACCCCTCCGCGCGGCGCACCATCGGCATCCTGTGGGACGTCGGCACGTTCTGGCCGCGCGCCGCCCACCCCTTCGCACCGCCCTGCTACGCCGAGCGCGCGGTGCCCGACCTGACCTGGCGGATGGCGACCTGGACCCGCGTCACGGGCGGCCGTCTCGTCATCTCGGGGCACTCGCAGGGCAGCGTCCTCGCCGCCGCGGCGGCCTGGCAGCTCGCGCCGTCCGCCCGCAAACGGGTCGCGCTGCTGACGTACGGCTCACCGCTGGAGCGGCTGTACGGCCGGTGGTTCCCGGCCCAGTTCGGGCCGGAGGCGCTCGGTTCGCTGCACCAGGAGGTGGACTGCTGGCGCAACCTGTACCGGGTCACCGACCCCATCGGCGGCCCCGTCCGGCTGTCCGGCGGCGACTGCGGCCCCGGAGTGGACCGAGAGGCCCTCGAAGACCCTCTCGCGTACGGCCGTACCGACCTGCATCCGCTGCCCGCGCCGATCCTCGGTCACTCCGACTACCAGGCCGACCCGGCGTTCGCCGAGGAACGGCAGCGGCTGCTGGCCCGGCTGCGCCCGGACGTGCCCGCACCCCGTGGCGCCGCGCGGGAGGGCGGGCCGGGCCCGGACGAGGACCCTCAGAGCAGCTCGGGCACATCCTCGGCGTAGAGCAGGGTCAGGTCGTCCTTGCTGGGTTCGGCCAGCTGGGCGACCCGGCTCGCGTGCCGCTCCACCATCGCCTCGAACGTCTGCCGCGCCGTGCGGCCGTTGCCGAACGCCGGGCCCTTGGGGATCGCCGTGAAGTACTTCAGCAGCGCCTCCGCCGCGCCCGGCGCGAGCCGGTACTCGTGCTCCTCGGCCTGTTGTTCGACGATCCGCAGCAGCTCGTCCGGGCCGTAGTCGCCGAAGGTGATGGTCCGTGAGAAGCGGGAGGCCACGCCCGGGTTGACGGACAGGAACCGCTCCATCTCCGCGGTGTACCCCGCGACGATGACCACGACGGCGTCGCGGTGGTCCTCCATCAGCTTCACGAGCGTGTCTATGGCCTCCCGGCCGAAGTCCCGGCCCGAGTCCTCCGGCGACAGGGCGTACGCCTCGTCGATGAACAGCACGCCGCCGCGCGCCCGCTCGAAGGCCTCCTGGGTGCGGATCGCCGTGGAGCCGATGTGCTCGCCGACCAGGTCGACGCGGGACACCTCCACGAGATGGCCCTTCTCCAGCACGCCGAGGGAGGCGAGGATCTCGCCGTACAGCCGCGCCACCGTCGTCTTGCCGGTGCCGGGCGAGCCCGTGAAGACCAGGTGCCGCTTGACGGAAGCCGCCTTCAGCCCCGCCTGCTGCCGGCGCCGGCCCACCTCGATCATGTCGGTCAGGGCCCGCACCTCGCGCTTGACGCTCTCCAGGCCGACCAGCGCGTCCAGTTCGCCCATCACGTCCTTCGCGGACCGCGCCGGCTGCTCCGGCTGCGCGGCGGCGACGAGGGCCTCCTGCTCGGTGGTGCGCTGCCCGGGGATCGTGCCGAGCAGGCCGGCCGAGGGCGTCGCCGTCTGCACGGCCGTCTCCCGGGCCGCGGGCGGCGTGAGCCCGCCGCTCTCGTCGCTGGTGCAGTCCTCGACGACCGGACCCGCACCCGAGGCGGCGTCCGTCCCGGCGTCCGCGAACTCGTAACCCCCGCGCACGCAGCGCTCGGTGCGGCACTTCTTCAGCGTCGTGCGGCAGCCGTCGATCACGTGGAAGCCGTAGCCGCCGCTGCCCGTCACCCGGCAGCCCAGGAAGCTGCCCCGGCCGCCCGCCGAGACGTAGAACCCGGCCTCGGCGGGGGACTCGACGGTGCAGCGCTCGATGGTCGGGTCGGCGCCCTTGGTGACGATCACACCGGTCTGCGTGCCCGTCACGGAGCAGTTGCTGAGCGTGCCGCCGCTGCCGTGGTCGCGGAACCACGCCCCGGTGGCGGCGCCGCTGATGCGGCAGTCGTCGAGCTGCGCCGTCGCGCCGTCGCTCACCGACACCGCCGTGTTGCGCACCTGCGTCAGGTCGCTGTCCACGACGTCCGCGCGGGAGCCGCGGTCGAGGACGAACAGCGCGTCCGGCACGTCGTGCACCCGGCAGGAGTCCAGCACGGCCGTCGCGCCGTCGCTGACCCACACCGCGGGATAGTCGCCGGTGCTGTCAAAGATCTCGCACTGGTTGGCGTCCACGCGCGTGCCCGGGTCCCACACCGACAGGCCGTTGCGGCCGAACTGCCGCACGCTGGTGCGGGTCAGCGTCAGCACGGACCGGGACCGCAAGTCGACCGCGTTCTCCGGGATGTCGTGGATGCGGCAGTCCGCGAGCGTCAGCACGGCGTCCGTGTCGAGCGTGACACCGTCCCCGGTGGTGCGGTGCACGTCGCAGTCGGTGAGGTGAGCGGTGGCCCGGCCGGTGACCTGCACGCCGCTGCCCCGCACCTCGTAGACCTCGCAGCCCACCGCCTCCAGCGCGGAGTTCTCCCCGGTCGCCGTCAGGCCCGAGCCCGCCGCGTGGTGCACACGGCAGCGGTCCAGCCGCGGATGGGCGCCGCCGCGTACCGCGACACCCGCCTGACCGGCCGCGACGACCTCGCACTCCTCGAACACCCCGCCGCCGCCGTCGAGCACGGCGATGCCGATGCCCGCCGGATTGTCGACCGTGCAGCGCCGCACCGTGGGCCGGGCGCTGCCGCGCACCTCGATGCCCGCGGCGGACCGGGTGACGACCCGGACGTCCAGCAGCTCCGGGGTGCCTTCCTCCACCAGCAGCGCCGGCGCCGCCGCGTCCTGCCCCTCCACGTGCAGGTCCTGGATCACGGCCGAGGCCCGCACGGTGAGCGGCACGCCCTCGGTCGGCGCGATACGGACCGAACCGGCGGAACCCTCCGGGCCGCGCAGGGTCACCGCCCGCTGGACGACGAGGTTCTCCCGGTAGGTGCCGGGCGCGACGGTGAGCACGTCACCGTCCGTCGCGGCCTCCAGGGCGGCGGCGAGCGTCGCGTACTCACCCGTGCGGCGCCGCCACCGCGATGTGCCGGTGTGCGTCACCTGGACCGTGCCCTGTGCCATGGCGCTGCTGTGCCCCCACCTCGTCGTACGCGGGTTGTCGCCGATCGGTTCGGCCGGTCCACCGTAGCGTGTGCGCAGGCGGTGAGTTGACCGGAGGCGGAAGGCCGTCAGCTGCCGGCGCCGGTCCTGCCCCAGTCCGGGCCCGCCCGGTCCCAGGCCTGGTCCCAGCGCGCGTATCTGCGGCGGACCATGCGCCACAGGACCAGCCGCCGCCCCGCCTCGAACAGCCCTGCGGTCAGCAGGGCCGCGCCGAACCCGGCGAGGACCGCGTGCGTCGTCGCCGTGGCGGAGTCGAGCGGCCGGGCCACCAACCGGCCCTGCCGGTCGGTCCACAGCGCGAAGCGGTCGCCCGGGCGCGGGTCCGTGAGACCGGCCATGACGGTGCCGCGGCGCGTGGTGCCGTCCGGCGCGGTCCAGTGGGCGAGGACCCGGCTGCGCAGGTCGCGTCCCGAGCTCGTCTCCGGGTCGGTGTCCCGCAGGGACCGGTCGAGACGGCGTATCACGAAGGCCCCGACCAGGTGCCGGGTCTCGTGCTGGTCGCGCACGGAACGCTGCAGGGCGTCCTCCGCCGCGCCGCCCACCAGGATGCCGACCACCGGCGCCACGAGGAGGACGAGCAGCAGGGCCACCAGGGCGAGCCAGGCCTCGGCCAGGTCGGTCGCGCGGCACAGCGGATTGTGCCGCCAGCGCCAGAGTCCGCTGATCGCTCGCACGGGCCGCACCCCCTTCCCCGCTCCGTGATAACCCCCGGCGGAGCCGCACATCCGGAACCTCGGCGAAGAGAGAGCCACATCACCCTGCACGCGCCGGGACCGGAGTCCTCACGACCTCCTCACACAACGCCAACGGGCCTGGTCCGCCGCGGGTTCCCGTCCCCACGCCGCCGCTCCGCCGGGTCGGCCGGACGCTTCAGCCGACGACGCGGACCGGGTCGCCCACCCTGATCGTGCCGGGGGAGAGGGGCACCAGGTTTTGCCCGAAGACGAGCATGCCGTCGATGCGGCGGTGCCGGCCCAGCGTGTGCAGCGGCTCCTTGCCGCGCTCGGCGCTGCTCTGGTCGGTCGTGGTCACGACGCAGCGCCCGCACTTCTTGGCGACGCGGAAGTCGACCTCGCCGATGGACACCCGCTGCCAGCCGTCCTCGGCCCAGGCGTCGGTGCCCGTCACGACCACGTTCGGCCGGAAGCGGTTCATGGGCAGCGGGCCCTCGTCCGCGTGCTCACCCTGCGCGATCAGGGAGTTGAGGGCGTCGAGCGAGGCGGTCGTCGTGACCAGCAGCGGATAGCCGTCGGCGAACGAGACGGTCTCGCCCGGCAGCGCGAACCGCGGGTCGACGGGCCGGCAGGCGGCCGGGTCGGCCATGTGCACGAGGCGCACGTCGGCGCCGAGGAACGCGCTGCACCAGGCGTGCACCGCCGCGTCCTCGGCCGGAACGGCCTCGATCTCGTCCCGGAAGATCTGCACGGGCACCGCCGCGGCCGGACGCGGCACGGGCACCGTCAGCGGCTCGGCGCCCGGCGCGGACAGCCGGACGCCGCCGCCGGGCAGCAACTCGGCGGCGGCCGTCGCGAGGCGCGGCTGCTGACGCTGTGTGACGACCCTTCCCCCGTCGTCGACCAGCATCCAGCGCCGGTCCCCGGCCAGCCCCCAGGGCTCCACGCCGGCCTGCCGGGGCGAGACGCCCCGGAACGCCTTGACCGGGTGGATGTGTATCGACAGCAACTGAGCGTTCCCCATGGGGTCATCGTGCCAGGCGGCACCGACAGTCCGGGGAGCGCCTCAGTAACCGCGGTACTGCTGGTTGTTGTACGGGTCCTGATAGGGCGCCGGGGCCGGCCGGGGAGCCGTGGGGCGCATCGCCTCGTAGCCGACGGGCGCCGCGGGCCGGGGCTGGTACTGCTGCGGTCCGGGGTAGCCGCGCGGGGCGGTGGCCTGCTGCGGGATGTACGCCGCGGGCGCCTGCTGCAGCGGAGCGGGCTGCTGCGCCTGCGGATAGCCGTAGGAGGGCTGGGACGGGGCCGCCGGGAGGGCGGGCAGCGCTGACGGCAGGGCGGGCAGCTGGCCGGCCGGCATGTCGTAGGCGGCGGGGACCCGGATCGGGGCGATCTGCGGGGTGCCCCGCTCGGCCACGAGGGAGTCGTAGATCGGAGTGTCCGGGAAGGAGGCGGAGTAGTAGCCGCCACCATAAGTGGAGCGGGGGGAGGTCATGGCACATAAGTTAAGCCCACGATGTGCTGGTTGGGGAGACCGATAAGAGGGTTGTTTTCCGTGCCCGGGGTGACGGGGGATCCCCAATGCGAGCGAAGTCGGCAAAAAGGGGCGGCGAGCAGGCCCCTGATCCTGTAAAGGCCGAGTTCCGAGCGGGTTTACAGCGGTTGGACAGCTGTCTGTCCACAGCCCTCGTGACGGTTCGGGAACGTGGAATAGGTTGTGCGGGCAGACATCGGAAAGGGCGGCCGGAACCGGCCGGCGCGGTGACACGTGATGGGGGCGGACATGTCCATGCCGAAGGGATCGAATACGCCGGTGCCGACGTCGGCACTGCGGGTGGAAGTGGGGTGGCGTTCCGGACCGGGCGTGCCCGACGCGGACGCCTCGGCGCTCCTGCTGGTCGGCGGGAAGGTCCGTTCCGACGACGACTTCGTCTTCTACAACCAGCCGGCGCACACCTCCGGCGCGATCCGCCACGAGGGCAAGCAGAACACCGGCGGCCGGGTCACCGACACGCTCCTCGTCGACCTCGCGCGCGTGGAGCCCGCGATCGAGACCGTCATCCTGGCGGCCTCCACGGACGGCGGCGCCTTCGGCCAGGTCCCCGACCTGTACATCGAGGTCCGCGACGCCGCGCAGGGCACCGTCGCGGCCCGCTTCGACAGCACCGGCGCGAGCGTCGAAACGGCCTTCGTGCTCGGCGAGTTCTACCGCCGCCAGGGCGCCTGGAAGTTCCGCGCGGTCGGCCAGGGCTACGGCAGCGGACTCCAGGGCCTGGCCACGGACTACGGCATCTCCGTGGACGAGCCGCAGCAGGCCGCGCCCGCGGTGACACCGCCTCCCGTGACCGTGGCGCCCCCCGTCGCCCCGCCCCCGCCGGCCGCGCCCCCAGCCGCCCCGGTCCGGCTGACCAAGGTGACGCTCACCAAGGCGGCCCCCTCGGTGTCCCTGACCAAGCAGGGCGGCACCTCGGGCCAGCTGCGCGTGAACCTCAACTGGCAGGTCCGCAAGCAGTTCTCCGGCTGGGCGAGCAAGCTGGGCCGCTCCATCGCCATGCACGACGACCTCGACCTCGACCTGTGCGCCCTGTTCGAGCTCAGCGACGGCCGCAAGGGAGTCGTCCAGGCCCTCGGCAACGCCTTCGGGTCCCTGCACCAGCCGCCGTACCTCCACCTCGACGGCGACGACCGCACCGGCGCCGTGGCGACCGGCGAGAACCTCACCGTCAACCTGGACCACAAGGACGACTTCCGGCGGATCCTCGTCTTCGTCACCATCTACGAAGGCGCCCGCTCCTTCGCCGACCTGAACGCCACGGTCACCCTCCAGCCGCAGCACGGCGCCGCGATCGACTTCTCGCTCGACGAGTGCACGGTCCCCTCACCGGTCTGCGCCCTCGCCCTGATCACCAACAACGGCGGCGACCTGGTCGTCCAGCGCGAGTCGCGCTTCCTCGTCCCCGAGCGCGGCGTCAGCCCGCAGCGAACCGTCGACCACGCGTACGGCTGGGGCATGAACTGGACGCCGGGCCGCAAGTGAACCGGGACGGCGCTCAGCCCTCCTCGGGCACCGCGTCCGGGCGCGCGTACGTGCGGCCCTTCCAGGCCGCGCCGCGCCCCTGGTAGTGCCGCACCGCGGAGTCGACCGTCATCAACAGGTAGAGGAACGCGGTGAACGGCAGCAGGGGAGCGAGCCACAGGGGCTGCCGGTAGTACCGGAGCATCGGCACGTACGTCCCGGTCATCACCAGCCACGCGAGCGTGCCGGACAGCGCCGCCGCCCGGTCCCCGCCGGCCGCGCCCACGGCCACCGCCACCGGCGGCACCAGGTACACCAGGGCGAGCCCGGCGACCGTGCCGGCCAGCAGGACGGGACTGTGCCGCAGTTGCGCGTACGCGCTGCGCGCCACCATCCGCCACAGGTCGCGCAGCGCCGGGTAGGGGCGCACGCTGTCGACGCGGTCGGCAAGGCCCAGCCAGACGCGGCCACCGCTGCTCTTCACCGCCCGCGCGAGCGCCACGTCGTCGATGACGGCGTGCCGGATGGCGTCCGGGATCCGCGCCCGCTCGGCGGTCTCGGCACGCAGCAGGACACAGCCGCCCGCCGCGGCAGCCGTCCGCGTGCCTCTCCCGCTCCTCGTCTCCTTGCCGATGCGCCGGAAGGGATACAGCTGCGCGAAGAAGTACACGAACGCCGGCACGACGAGGCGCTCCCAGGCGCTCTCGACCCGCAGCCGCGCCATCTGCGAGACGACGTCGAAACCGCCCGTGCGGGCCGCCGCCACCAGCTCCCGCAGGCTGTCCGGCGCGTGCGCGATGTCGGCGTCCGTCAGCAGCAGGTACTCGGGCGCACGCGCGCGTGCCAGCCCGACGCCGTGCCGCACCGCCCAGAGCTTGCCCGTCCATCCCGCGGGCGGCTCACCCGGCGAGTCCACGGTGAGCGGCAGGCCGCCGTGGAGGCGGGACAGCTCCCGGGCCAGTTCCCCGGTGCCGTCCGTACTGCCGTCGTCCACGAGGAAGACCTCTGCCCGGCCCGGATAGTCCTGGGCGAGCAGCGACGGCAGGCTCGCGGGCAGCACCGCCGCCTCGTCGCGCGCCGGGACGACCACGCACACCGGCGGCCACGTCTCCGGTTCCCGGCGCGGCGGCAGCCTGACGTCCGTGCGCCAGAAGAAGCCCTGGCAGAGCAGCAGCCACAGCCAGGCGGCGAGTGATCCGGCGGCGGTCCACGCGATGGCGCTCACGTCCGCAGTCTGCCCCACGGCACGGGCCGCGGACGGCTCATCGTCTATCGTGGCCGGGTGAAGATCGCGCTCATGGACTCCGGAATCGGTCTGCTCGCGGCCACCGCCGCGGTACGGCGTCTCCGCCCCGACGCCGATCTCGTCCTCTCCCTCGACCCCGACGGCATGCCCTGGGGACCGAGGACCCCGCAGGACCTCACCGAGCGCGCGCTCGCCGTCGCCGAGGCCGCCGCGGCGCACCGGCCCGACGCCCTCATCGTCGGCTGCAACACCGCCACCGTGCACGCCCTGACCGCGCTGCGCGCCCGGCTGGAACCCGGCATCCCGGTCGTCGGCACCGTTCCGGCGATCAAGCCGGCCGCCGCGGGCGGCGGGCCCGTCGCGATCTGGGCCACCCCCGCCACCACCGGCAGCCCTTACCAGAAGAACCTCATCCGGGACTTCGCCGCCGGCGTGAGCGTCACCGAGGTGCCCTGCTGGGGGCTCGCGGAGGCCGTCGAGCACGCCGACCAGACGGCGATCGACGCCGCCGTGGCCGCCGCCGCGGAACTGACGCCCGACGACGTGACGACCGTCGTCCTGGGCTGCACCCACTACGAACTGGTCGCCGAGCGCATCAGGGCCGCCGTCCAGCGCCCCGGCTTCCCGCCGCTCGTCCTGCACGGGTCCGCCGGGGCGGTCGCCGCCCAGGCGCTGCGCCGGATCGGCGCCGGGCCGCAGCGGCGCGCCGCCGCGGGCGGCACCCTGACGGTGCTGCTCAGCGGCCGGGAGGGCCCGCTGCCCGCCGCCGCGCTGTCCTACGAGGAGGGGCGGATGCTGCGGACGGTCGCACCGGCGGGGTGAGCGCGGCGGCCGGGTCGCGCATCGGGATCGGATCCGCCGTGTCCGGGTCGGCGTATCCGGATCGCCCCCGCAGCGCCCGGGCCGCGCACCGGAAGGGGATCCGCAGCGTTCGGGCCGCGCGGCAACGGAACCGGAGCCCGGAGCACGCGGGCCGCGTATCGCGATCCGACGTGAAGCCCGCAGGCCGGGTATCGGAATCGGAACCGCGGCGTCCGGGCCGCACCCCGGAACCGCAGGCGCGTATTCCGGCCGCGCCCGTCCGGAGCAGTCGCCCTCCGCGACGAGGGTCCCGCGCGGCGGAACCTGAGTACCCTCGGAGGCATGAGGCACCACTCCCACAGCACGGGGCACGGCGCGGACGGCCCGCACCCCGATGTCTGGACGGGACGCGCCACCAACCGGGCCCAGTGGCTGGCGGCGCTCGCCGGTGCGGGCTGCCTGGCCCTCGGTATCGGGCTCGCCGTGGACTCCGCGTGGACCACCGAAATCGCCCCGCTGGCCATGGCGGTCGTCGGCTGCATCGCGGCCGGTCTGCTGGTCCTCTTCGGCACCCTCGCCTTCGTGCACGTGGCGCTGCGCGTGGACCAGGACTGGCTGGAGGTGCGCTGCGGCCACATCGGCGTGCCGCGCCGCCGCATCCCGCTCTCCCACGTCGCGGGCGCCGACTTCGCCCCGCACGTCACGCCGCGCCACTGGGGCGGCTGGGGATACCGCTGGCGCCCCGAGAGGGGCACGGCCGTCGTCGTACGCGGTGGTGAGGGCATCGTGCTGCGGCTGTGGGACGGGCACACGTTCACGGTCACCGTGGACGACGCCGAAGCGGCGGTGCGCGTCATCAGGGACCGGCTGCGGCCGACGACACCCGGTTCCGCCCACTGAACCGGCGCCCCGTACGGCGGTGTGCGTCAGCGGCGGCAGGGCGGCGCGTGGGACACCGACGGCGACCGTCCGGCCCGGCGGCGTACGGCGGCACGTCCGCACCTCGGCACCGCGATCACCCGGCGGGCCGGTCCTGCCGGCGGTGTGCGTCACCCAACCGGCTCCGGCGGGTCGTCCGTGAACGGCCGGGCCGTGGCCAGGCCCGCCAGCACTCCCGCGCCCACCGTGACCGCCGTGAAGCTGAGCGCGTTGCCGACCGACGCGATGGCCGCCAGCACCGTCAGGGCGGCGCCCGCCGTGAGCGCGATCGGCGTCGGGCGCGGTGTGCGCCACAGCGCGTGGAGCAACCAGCCGAAGGCCGCCGCCAGCAGGACCACCCCGACGACGCCCTGCTCGGCCGCCTGCTGAAGCGGCGCCGAGTGCGGCTTGCCGTCGGACAGCAGCGAGCCGGCCGCCGTGGCGCTGAGTTCTCCGAAGCGCCCCGGGCCGACGCCGAGAGCGGCGTCCTGCCCGGCCATGCCGAGCGCGTCGTGCCACAGCCGTACGCGGTGTGACGTCAGCTGTTCGTCCACGGCCGAGGCGAGTCCGCCCGGCAGGCGACGGGCCGCGACGGCCGGGATCAGGACGGCCACCAGGGCCGCGACCAGCGCCAGCCCCGCGATGCCCGCCCCGCGGTGCCGCATCCGTCCGGCGGCCAGCGCGCACAGCAGCACCGCGCCACAGGCCACGCACCCGGCGGTGGAGCCGAGCGCGGCGGCCGTCACCGCGGCCCCGACGGCCGGCACGCTCAGCACGAGGCGTGCCGCGCGGGTCGGGGCGGCCCAGACCGCGCAGCACGCGGCACCCGCCGACAGGGCCAGCACGGCCGCGGTGGCCCCCGCGTGCCCGAGCGGCGTGACGATCTGCGGCCCCGGCGCGAGGTGCGGAACGGCGACCGTCAATACGACGCCGGCCAGCGCCCAGGCGCACGGCGCGGCGACCGGCAGCAGCGCGCCGGAGATCCGGCCCGCGGCGTAACCGGCGGCGACCGCCAGCACCGCGAGCAGCACTCCCTCGGGCCGTCCCCCGTGTGCGGCGCCCGTGATCAGCGACCAGACGGCGCAGGCACCGAGGATCGCCACCCCCGCCACATCGGAAACGCCGTCCCTTCCCTCGTCCCACACGCTGTGCCGTCCGACGTGCGCCGACTCCGCAGACGCCATCATCCCCGTGAGACCCACCCCGCCCCCCGAACCACGTCGCCCCCGACCTGTGACAGTCCCGGCCGCGCGCCCGCGACAGGGCCGGGACCAGGACGTGGCCACCGTAACGGCTGGTGGACGGTTTGTGGAGAAGTTGCGGACGGGTCATGTGGAGCGGTGGGGGTGCGGTGGGGGCTGAAGGACTGGTACTGCGGCCGGGAAGGGGGTGGCGGCGGGGCCGGGCGCCCCGGGCCGCGCTGTCGGTGCGCAGGTCAGCCGCCGTACACTCCCGGAGTGACCGTCACCGCAACCTCCGTAGGCGAGTCGGACCGGCTGGAGCCCCGGGCGGCGTCCGCGTCTCGCGGCGCACGTCTCGCGTGGCTCGCGCGTCTCACGCCGTCCGCCGCGGCGGTGCTCTCCGGAGTGCTGCTCTACGTCAGTTTCCCGCCGCGGACGCTGTGGTGGCTGGCCCTGCCGGCCTTCGCCGTCTTCGGCGGGGTGCTGCGCGGGCGAAGCTGGAAGGCGGGCCTCGGTCTCGGCTACCTCTTCGGCCTCGGCTTCCTGCTGCCGCTGCTGGTGTGGACCGGTGTGGAGGTGGGCCCCGGGCCCTGGCTGGCGCTCGTCGCGGTGGAGGCGGTGTTCGTCGCGCTGGTCGGCGCGGGCGTCGCCGCGGTCTCGCGGCTGCCCGCCCGGCCGGTGTGGGCCGCGGCGCTGTGGATCGCGGGCGAGGCGGCACGCGCGCGTGCGCCGTTCAACGGCTTCCCCTGGGGCAAGACCGCCTTCGGGCAGGCGGACGGCGTGTTCCTGCCGCTCGCCGCCCTGGGCGGCACCCCGGTGCTCGGCTTCGCGGTCGTGCTGTGCGGTTTCGCGCTGTACGAGGTCGTCCGCCTCGCCCTCCGGGCGCGCCGCACGCGTGACGTACGGCGGGGCGCCGCCGCGGCGGCCCTGCTGGGCCTGGCCGTGCCGGTCGTCGCGGCCGTCGCCGCCCGCCCGCTGGTGAGCGACGCGGCCGAGGACGGCACCGTGACCGTCGCCGTCGTACAGGGCAACGTGCCGCGCGCGGGCCTCGACTTCAACGCCCAGCGGCGCGCCGTACTCGACCACCACGCGCGTGAGACGGAACGCCTGGCCGCCGCGGTCCGGGCCGGGACGGTCGCCCGGCCCGACTTCGTGCTGTGGCCCGAGAACTCGTCGGACATCGACCCGTTCGCCAACGCCGACGCGCGTGCCGTGATCGACGGCGCCGCCAGGTCGATCGGCGTGCCCATCTCCGTCGGCGGTGTCGTGGAGAAGGACGGCAGGCTGCTCAACGAGCAGATCCTGTGGGACCCGGCCGACGGCCCCGTCGACACCTACGACAAGCGGCAGATCCAGCCGTTCGGCGAGTACCTGCCGCTGCGCTCGCTCATCGGGGCGATCAACGGGACCTGGACCTCCATGGTCCGCCAGGACTTCAGCCGGGGCAGCGAGCCCGGCGTCTTCACCGTCGGCGGCACCCGCGTCGGCCTGGCCACCTGCTACGAGGCCGCCTTCGACTGGGCCGTGCGCGACACCGTCACCGACGGGGCGCAGATGATCTCCGTGCCGAGCAACAACGCGACCTTCGGCCGCAGCGAGATGACCCACCAGCAGCTCGCCATGTCCCGCATCCGGGCCGTCGAGCACAGCAGGGCCGTGACCGTGCCGGTGACCAGCGGTGTCAGCGCGGTCATCATGCCGGACGGGACCATCACGCAGAGGACCGGCATGTTCGTGGCCGACTCACTGGTCCAGGAGGTCCCGCTGCGCTCGTCGCAGACGCCCGCCACCCGGCTGGGCATCCTGCCCGAGATCGCTCTCGTGCTGGTCGCGGCCGGTGGCCTCGGCTGGGCGATCGGCGCGGGTGTGCGCGGCCGACGCGCGGGTGACGTGTAGCCGTACGACCGCCGTACGCCCCCGGAACCGGCCGTGGCGGCGCAATCCCGCCGTTAGGGTCGGCCTCATGGCAACTCCTGAGTTCATCCGCTCCCTGCGGGCATCGGCCGGTCAGCAGCTGCTGTGGCTCCCCGGAGTCACCGCGATCGTCTTCGACGACGCGGGCAGAGTGCTGCTGGGGCGCCGTTCGGACAACGGCAAGTGGTCGCTGATCGGCGGCATCCCGGACCCGGGCGAGCAGCCGGCGGCCTGCGCCGTGCGGGAGGTCCACGAGGAGACGGCGGTGCACTGCGTCCCGGAGCGGGTCGTCCTCGTGCAGGCGCTGGAACCCGTCAGCTACCCCAACGGGGACATCTGCCAGTACATGGACATCAGCTTCCGCTGCCGCGCGGTCGGCGGCGAGGCCCGGGTCAACGACGACGAGTCGCTGGACGTCGGATGGTTCGAGGTGGACGCGCTGCCGCAGCTGAACGAGTTCGCGCTGCACCGGATCAAACTGGCGCTGTCGGACACGCCGACGTGGTACGACCCCATCCCTTCCCTGTGAAGTGTGGGTGGTGAGCACATGGGGCGGTGGGGGGCCGCTGCCTAGGGTCGAGCCATGACCGCGCCCAGTCCCTTCCCGGGTCCCCACGCCTCCCCGCTCGACCTCGGTGGCCGCACCGCCCTCGTCACCGGCGCCGCCGGTGGCATCGGCCGCGCCTGCGTGCTGCGGCTGGCCGCCGCCGGGGCGAAGGTCAGAGCGGTCGACCGCGACGCCGCCGGCCTGGAGGCGCTCGCCGAACCGGCCGCCGGCCTGCCGGGCACCGTCGAACCGCACGTCCTCGACCTCACCGACCTGGACGCCGCCGAACACGCCGCCGCGGGCACCGACATCCTGGTCAACAACGCCGGGCTGCAACTGGTCAGCCCCATCGAGGACTTCCCGCCCGACGTCTTCCACACCGTGCTCACCGTCATGCTGGAGGCCCCCTTCCGGCTCGTCCGCGGCGCTCTGCCGCACATGTACGGACAGGGCTGGGGCCGCATCGTCAACATCTCCTCCGTCCACGGCCTGCGCGCCTCGCCGTTCAAGGCGGCCTACGTGTCCGCCAAGCACGGCCTGGAGGGCCTGTCCAAGACGGCCGCGCTGGAAGGCGCCCCGCACGGCGTCACCTCGAACTGCGTGAACCCCGGGTACGTCCGCACCCCGCTCGTGGAGAAGCAGCTCGCCGACCAGGCCCGGGCCCACGGCATCCCCGAGGAGCGCGTGCTGTCCGAGGTCATGCTGCGGGACACCGCCCTGAAGCGGCTCATCGAGCCGGACGAGGTAGCCGAGGCCGTGGCGTACCTCTGCGGACCCGCGGCGTCCTTCGTGACCGGCGCCTCGCTCGTCCTCGACGGCGGCTGGACCGCGCACTGACCACCGGCCCACCGGCCCGGTGAGTTTTCCACAGGCCTGCCGGACGGACGGGGCGATGGTGAATCCTGTGAGCATGTCCCGCGATCACGTGCAGTCGGCCGAGCGCTCCACCAGTGGCACCGAAGCCAGGGGGGAGCGCTCGGCTCCCTGTGCCGCCAGTTCCGGAGTTGGAGCGGCTGTGGCCGGAGCCGCGTCCGTCGATGAGGGCGCCGCCGTCCGCACCGGGGCGGACCCCGTCGATGAGGGCGCCGCCGCCGTCCGTGCAGGGGCCGCGTCCGGCGACGCCGAGGCGCCGTATCTCGAGCTGCTGGCCAGAGGCGCGGCGGCCGACGCCTACGAGCAGCCGGTGCTGCGGGCCCGCGCCCAGGGCGCGCCGGCCGAGCGGATCGCCGCGCTGGAGCACGCGAAGCTGCTCGCGCTGCGCGTCCGCGCCGAGCTGGAGGGCAGGCGCCGCCGGGAGGCCGAGCTGTCGGCCCTCTTCGAGACCGCGCACGACCTGGCGGGCCTCAGGGACCTGGACGCCGTCCTCCAGGCGATCGTGCAGCGCGCCCGCTCCCTGCTGGGCACGGACGTCGCCTACCTCAGCCTGAACGACCCGGAGCGCGGCGACACCTACATGCGCGTCACCGAGGGCTCGGTCGCCGCCCGCTTCCAGCAGCTCCGCCTCGGCATGGGCGAGGGTCTCGGAGGCCTCGTGGCCCAGACCGCACGCCCCTACGTCACCGACGACTACTTCCAGGACGCGCGCTTCCAGCACACCGACTCCATCGACGCGGGCGTCCGGGACGAAGGGCTGGTCGCCATCCTCGGCGTGCCCCTGATGCTCGGGTCGGGCGTCATCGGCGTGCTGTTCGCCGCCGACCGCCGTGCCCGCGTCTTCGAGCGCGAGCAGATCGCCCTGCTCGGCTCCTTCGCCGCGCTCGCCGCAGCGGCCATCGACACCGCGAACCTGCTGACCGAGACCCGCGCGGCCCTCGCCGGCCTGGAGCGGGCCAACGAGATCATCCAGGACCGCAGCGCCGTCATCGAGCGCGCCTCCGACGTCCACGACCGGCTCGCCGAACTCGTCCTGCGCGGCGGCGGGGTCCACGACGTGGCCGCTGCCGTCTCCCAGGTGCTGGACGGCACGGTCGAGTTCACGGAGGCGGCCGACGCGCCCGCCGGCGCCCTGGAGGCCTCCCGCGCCGGAGGACACGCGGTGCGGCACGGCGACGCGTGGATCGCCGCCGTCACCGCGGGCGGCGAACTGCTCGGCGCGCTCGTGCTGCGCGGCCACCCCGGACTCGACCCGGTCGACCAGCGCACCCTGGAGCGCGCCGCGATGGTCACCTCGCTGCTGCTGCTCGCTAGGCGGTCGGCGGCCGAGGCGGAACAGCGCGTCCGCGGCGAGCTGCTGGACGACCTGCTCGACGCCCGCGACCGCGACCCGCGCCTGCTGCGCGAACGCGCCACCCGGCTGCGGGCCGACCTCGACGCCACGCACGTCGTGCTCGCCGCCCGCCTCGACGGCGCGGCGCAGGACGCCGAACAGGAGGCGGACGCCCGCCGTCGCCTGTGGGCCGCCGCGTCCCACCTCGCCGCGACCCGGCAGGGCCTCGCCGCCGCCCGCGACGGCGGCACCGTCCTGCTGCTGCCGCTGGGCACCGGCGACACCGCCACCGACGTGGCGCGCCGCACCGCCCGCCACCTCGGCACGGCCGTGCACGAAGCCGTCACCGTCGGCGCCTCGGCACCGGTCGAGGGCCTCGCCGCCGCCCCGGACGCCGTGGCCGCGGGCTACGCGGAGGCCAGACGCTGCCTCGACGCGCTGCGCCTCCTAGGACGCGCGGGGGACGGCGCCGCCGCCGAGGACTTCGGGTTCCTCGGGCTGCTCCTCGCCGGAGACCGGGACGTCGCGGGCTTCGTGGACCGCACCATCGGCCAGGTGGTGGCGTACGACGAGCGGCGCGGCACCGAACTGCTGCGCACGATGGACGCGTACTTCGCCTGCGGCATGAGCCCGGCCCGCACCAAGGACGAACTGCACGTCCACGTCAACACGGTCGCCCAGCGTCTGGAGCGCGTGGGCCGGCTCCTCGGCGACGACTGGCAGAGCCCGGCCCGCGCCCTGGAGATACAACTCGCCCTGCGCCTGCACCGTCTGTCGGCACCGGTACAGCACTGACCCCCGTACGCGCGGGGCGTACGGGGGGCGGTCGGTGCGGGCCGGGTCAGACCCTGTGCGGGTCGGCCGCCGGGGTCTTCGCCGGCGCGCGGTCGGCGGTGGGCGTCACGTCGGACAGGTCGCGGTTGCGGGTCTCCTTGGCCGCGAGCACGGCGATCACCGTCACGAGCGCGGCGGCGATGACGTACAGGGCGATCGGGGTGGAGCTGTCGTAGTCCGCGAGCAGAGCGGTCGCGATCAGCGGGGCGGGCGCGCCGGCCGCGACGGAGGCGAACTGGGCGCCGATGGAGGCACCGGAGTAGCGCATCCGGGTGGCGAACATCTCGGAGAAGAACGCCGCCTGCGGTGCGTACATCGCCCCGTGCAGCACCAGGCCCACGGTCACCGCGAGGAGCAGGGCGCCGAACCCGCCGGTGTCGATGAGCGCGAAGAACGGGAACATCCACAGGCCGATACCGACCGCTCCGATCAGATACACCGGCCGGCGGCCGACGCGGTCGGACAGCGCGCCCCAGAGCGGGATGACCGCGAAGTGCACGGCCGAGGCGATCAGGACCGCGTTGAGCGCGGTCTGCTTGGAGACACCGGCCGAGGTGGTGGCGTAGACGAGGATGAAGGCGGTGATCACGTAGTAGCTGATGTTCTCGGCCATGCGCGCGCCCATGGCGACGAGAACGTCACGCCAGTGGTGACGCAGGACGGCCACGAGCGGCATCTTCTCGACGACCGCGTCCACATCGGCCTTGCGGGCCTCGGCCTGCGCCAGCGCCTCCTTGAAGACGGGCGATTCGTCGACGGACAGCCGAATCCACAGGCCGACGATCACCAGCACACCGGACAGCAGGAACGGAATGCGCCAGCCCCAGCTCTCGAAGGCGGAGTCCGACAGCACGGCGGTGAGCAGCGACAGCACACCGGTCGCCAGCAGCTGGCCGGCGGGGGCCCCGGTCTGCGGCCACGAGGCCCAGAAGCCGCGCCGCCGCGCGTCCCCGTGCTCGGAGACGAGCAGCACGGCCCCGCCCCACTCACCGCCGAGCGCGAAGCCCTGCACGAGACGCAGCACGGTCAGCAGCACGGCCGCGGTGACCCCGATGCTGGCGTGGGTGGGCAGCAGACCGATGGCGAAGGTCGCGCCGCCCATCAGCAGCAGGCTCAGCACCAGCAGCTTCTTGCGCCCGAGCCGGTCACCGTAGTGCCCGAAGACCAGGGCGCCCAGGGGACGGGCGGCGAATCCGACCGCGTACGTGAGGAACGACAGCAGGGTGCCGACGAGCGGGTCGGAGTCCGGGAAGAACAGCTTGTTGAAGACGAGCGCGGCGGCGGAGCCGTAGAGAAAGAAGTCGTACCACTCGATGGTGGTGCCGATGAGAGACGCGGCGACGATGCGCTTGAGGCTGTTCGGCGTCGGGGGAGCGGGTGGGGCGCTAGAGGGCGACGACATCGGCACCACTTCCTGGCATTTGGCGGGGACGTTTGCGTGTCGCCACACAGTAGGAACGTGCCGGGCGTTGACGTATGTGGTGGGACACCATAGTTCTGGGCACTGGGGTGCGTGCGCCCACCATGGGACGGTAGAGCAGGACCGCCCGATGCGAGCAGCGCGTCAGTGTGCTGTCGTGTCGGACGGTCCTGGTGGCGGTGGGGTCTGGCGGACGCCTGCCCTTATGGGGCGGTCAGTTGAACGGGTCCAGGGTGAGGAGGGCCTGGCGGGGGTTGGCGTCGTGGACGAGGGACTCGTGGTGGCCCACGTCGTCGAAGGCGAAGGCGTAGGCCTTGCCGTCGGCCATCTGGGCGTGGATGTGCCGGGCGTAGTGGTTGGTGACGGCGTCCTGGTAGAAGCCGGCCGAGCTGGTGTCGGGCTGGTTGGGGTTCGTGAGGAGGGTGGAGCGGTTGAAGCCGGCGCACAGTGTGCGGGAGATGGGGCCGCGCACCTGGTCGTTGGGGGCGTCCAGCCGCTTGTGGCAGCCGAAGACGGAGTCGGCGTCGGGCTTCTGGAAGCTGGTGACCACGGCGCCCGAGCTGTTGGTGAAGTTCATGACGTCACCGGAGACCCTGCCGTAGTACTTGGTGCTCGGCTGGTGGGCGAAGGGGGTGACCGTCAGTGTGGAGGTCGTGTACTTGCTCCAGACGCGGTTGATGTAGTTGTCCATGACCGAGGCCGGCAGGGCGCCGGTCTCCAGCCCGTACAGCGGGGCGAGTGCCCGCAGTACGGTGCCGTCGGACCGGGTGTGGATGAGGTTGGACCAGCCGCCGGACTGTCCCCTGAGTGCGTTGAAGAAGCCGTTGTATCCGCCGGGCTTGAGCCGGCCGGTGGTGGCGGTGCTTCCGTCGGAGCGCTCCACGCCCACCGAGTAGGGCACGGCGAACATGTCGACCTGCGAGCTGTTGAACCACAGCCCGGAGTCGTTGAGGGTGTACTCCGCCCAGTGGAAGAGGATGTTGCGGTTCGGGTCGGACGGATTCTGCACCGCCGGCTGCACCAGACCGCCGGTGGCCAGCTTGAACACGAGCTTCTGCCCGAAGGACATGTAGATGCGGCCGGAGAACTTCGGCATCCGGATGGTCATCGACTGGCCCACGGCCGGGCCCGGTATCGCGGCGTCGGGGGCGGGAACCGGCGGGTTGCCGCCGGCGGGCCACGGGTGGAACGTGCCGCTCGCGTCGGCCCAGCCCTGGCGTCCGGTCGACAGCTCGGTGCCGACGTTGTAGAGGTACACCTGCTGGCCGCGGGCCGAGTTGTTGGTGATTTTCAGGGGGATGGTCGCCGGGACCGCCGCATGGGCGGGTGTCGTCGCGCCCACGGCGAGCAGTGAGCCCGCCAGGGCCAGGACCATGGCCACCACGGCCAGTGCCCGCCACCTCAGTGTGCTGATCATGCTCTGCTCTCCTTCGGCTGTTGCCGGTGGGGAAGGGAAGCTGAAGCTGCCGTAGTTCTGAGAGCGCTCTCAGAAGCGTTCTTCGAGCGTGGCGTTATGGCGGGGACCTGTCAACCGTCGGGTCTGTCATCCGTCGGGTTCGTATCCGCCGGGTCCGTCATCCGGTGGTCCGTCATCTTGTGGCTGTCACCCCCTGACGCCGGTGACGTGAGGGAACTGATGGGCTGGAGCGTGCTGTTTCCAGCCAATCTTCGGCGGTCGGGGTCGGCGCGGGTGGTGCGGCTCGGCCCGCGAGCTGTCGGTCAGCGCAGCAGCAGGTCGATCACGCCCGTCAGGTCCTCATCACCGCTGCCCTCGGCCAGGCGGCGGCGCATCAGGCGGAAGTAGGGGGTGAGCAGTTCCGGGCTGACGCCCTGCTGCTCGGCCGTGCTCAGGAAGGTCGGTGTGCCCGCCACCTGCATGGCGAGGGTGGACACGACGCCCTGGGTGTAGTCGCCGCTGCGCAGCTGGCCGGCGGTCTGGTGCACGGCCGGGGCCATCGCGACGAGCCAGTCGGCCAGCAGCGGGGCCAGTGACGTGGGGTCGATGTCCTCCTTGCGGATCAGGGCGAAGGCGTGCGCGGCCCCGGCGAACATCCCGTACATGGCGCTGAGCAGTGCCACGTCGTGCAGGGCCGCGAAGCCCGCGTCCTCGCCGACGTAGCGGGTGCCGGCCGGCACGGCCAGCGTCGGCCGGTGCCGTTCGAACAGGTCGTGTGAGCCGCTGTAGAAGACGTAGCCGCCGGCCTCCGGGACGCCGATCATCGGGGGGACGGCCATGATCCCGCCGTCGAGGTAACGGGCGCCGCGTGCGCGGGCCCACTCGTCGCGGGCGCGGGCCTGGGCGGGGGTGCTGGTGGTCAGGTTGACCAGGTCCTTGCCGGTCAGGTCGGTGCCGGCCAGCGCCTCACCGACCGACGCGTCGTCGAGCAGGCAGACGACGACGAGGGGGTTCGCCGCGACCGCCTCGGCGGCGCTGTCGGCGACGGCCGCGCCCTCGGCGGCGAGCGCGGCGGCGCGGGCCGGGGTGCGGTTCCAGACGGTGAGCGGGTGGCCGGTGGCGAGCCAGGTGCGGGCCAGCGCGGTGCCCATCGCGCCGATGCCCAGCAGGGTGACGGGCGTCTTCTTCATGGTGTCCTGTTCAACGGTGTTCTGTGCCATGCCGATTAGGCTGGCCAGAGGGCCCGGGGTGATCAAGTACGCACTTTGGAGTGGGTGGTTACCCCGGGGTGAGCGAGCACGTCGGAAGGGGTGGGGCATGACGACGCTGAACCGGCCGGGCGCACCGGACCGGCACGTCTGTGGCATCGACGTCGCCATGGAGGTGATCGGCGGCAAGTGGAAGGTGCTGATCCTGTGGGCGCTGCACGAGCAGCCCTGCCGCCGCTTCGGCGAACTGCGCCGGATGCTCCCGGGAATCACCGAGAAGGTGCTGGCCTCTCACCTGCGGGAGATGGAAGCGGACGGCGTCGTACGCCGCGTCTCCTACGACGAGGTGCCGCCCCGCGTCGAGTACTCGCTGACCGATGAGGGCACGCGCCTGAACGACGCGCTTCGGCCACTGGCCGCCTGGGGCCGCGAGCGGGCTGCCCCCGGGGCGGGCGACGCGGGATGAGGCCGGTTCAGGCCGGGGCATCGGCGTAGTAGCGGCGGCAACTGCGGAGCATGCCTTCCGGGGAGAGGGTGAAGACGTCCACGAACTCGCGGTGCTGGGGCGCCAGCCGGCCCATCACGACCACGCAGTCGCCGTCCGCCACGATGCGGTTGATCAGGTGCCGGATGCCCGGTGGGCGGGACTGCTCCAGGTCGGTGCCGAGGGCGTCGGCGTCGAGGAGTGAGCCGTAGCCGTCGACGTCCCCCGCGTCGAGATAGTCATAGGCGAGACGCACATGGTCCACCCCGGACTCGGTGACGACGCGGCTCGGCGCGGGGCGCCGGGGGTGCGGGATGTCCATGGCATGTCCTCTCGTGCGGCCGCTTGGCGAGCGACGGTGGGGCGGCGCGGTGACGAGCCAGGGGCACCGCGGTGTCACCACCGTCGGCGACGGACGCATCCCGCAGCTATCGCCCCCCTATCACGGGAGCGCCCCACCGGACGGTGACGCGACGTCACGGTGCCGGCTCGACCTGCGTCGACACGGGCTCCGGTGAGGTCACCCGACAGGCGGGATTCGGCCAACGACACTTCATCAACATGAAAAGTCCGCGCCATGGACAACCTGTGAACGTTTCAGCGAGACTGAGCCAGCGCTCCACCACCCAGGTGCGGCCTCTGCTGGGAGAGTTATGACTGCTTCGCCCGGCGGGGCTGTCCGCACTCCGGAATCCGTGGCGTTCCGCATCCTCGGTCCGCTGACGGTGACCGGACCGATCGGACTCGTGCGCGTGCCGCCCGGCCGTCAGGAAGTCATCTTGGCAGCGCTGCTGCTGGAGGCCGACCGCATCGTCAGCACGGACTACCTGGTCGACCTCATCTGGGACGACGAGCCGCCGGACACCGCCCGCACCCAGGTCCAGATCTGTGTGTCGCGGCTGCGGAAACTGTTCAGCAAGGCCGACATCGCCGCCGCCATCACCACACGTCCGCCCGGCTACGTCCTGAGGACCGAGCACGAGCAGGTCGACGCCCTGCTGTTCGCGCGCAGGGTCGCCGAGGCGCGCGTCGCGACCCGGCAGGGCGACCCGGGCGCCGCCGCCGATCTGTTACGCGCCGCCGACGAGTTGTGGCAGGGCAGCTGCCTGAACGGGATGCCCAGCGAGACCCTGCGCAACAAGGCGCTCCAGCTCGACGAGGAGCGGATGACCGCCGCCGAGACACGCATCGACCTGGAGCTGCAACTCGCCCGGCACCACCAGCTCGTCGCCGAGATCCAGACACTCGTGCACGTCCATCCCCTGCGGGAGCGGCTGCGCGGGCAGCTGATGCTGGCGCTGTACCGGTCCGGCCGGCAGGCCGAGGCGCTGGAGACGTACCGCGTCGGGCGCGAACTGCTCGTGGTGGAGCTGGGGCTGGAGCCGGGCGCTGAGCTGCGCGGTCTGGAGGCGGCCATCCTCGCGGGAGACGTGCCCCCCGCGGCGTCCGGTGACCGAGGCCGTACCGTCGGCGGAGTGCCCCCGGCGGCGACCGGTCCCGGCCTCGCGGACACGGGCCCGCATGCCGCGCCGGGGGCGGGTGGCAGCGGGACGGCACCGGACCCGCGGGAGGGGCGTCGTGACCCGGCCGGGGTGGGGGTGCCCGCCCCGGCCGGGCGTGCTGGGGGCGGGGGGACTGCCTCGGGTGGGCACGTGGGGTCCGACGGCGCCGCCGCGGGCGGGCGCCTCGGGGCGGAGGGCACCGCCTCGGCCGGATACGCCGGGGCGGACGGCACCGCCTCGGCCGGACACCCCGGGGCTGACGGCACCGCCTCGACGGGTGCGCCTGCGGTGGGGTTGACACTTCGTACGGCCGAGGCGACCGGCCTCGCCGGGACGCCCGGGACGCCCGGGTCGGTCGGGACACGTGAGCTGGCCGGGGATCAAGGGCTCGCCAGGACACATGGGCTGGCCGGGGATCAGGGGCTGACCGTGCCTCACGGAACGGCCGGGACACACGGGACCTCCGCGACCTCCGGGTCGGCAGGCCCGACGCCCGGTGCCCACAACCCGGCTCTGACCCTCGGGCCGGTCCTGGTCCGCGCACCGGGCGGGGCCGTCCTCGACACGCCCTCCCCGGACGGGCACGACCTCCCCTCCCCGGATGGGCACGGCACCCCCGCGACCGCGTACCGCGTCGACGTGCCGCCCGCCCGCACCACACCGGGGCCCCCGGCGTCCGGTGCCCCCTCCGGTGAGGAGATCCCGCGGCAACTGCCCGCGGACACCTTCGACTTCGTCGGCGACGAGGAGCAGATCGCCGGCATCGAGCGCCTCCTGCTGGGGGACGGCTCGCGCCGCTCCGTCGGCCTCGCCGTCATCGTCGGCAAGCCGGGCACCGGAAAGTCCACGCTGGCCACCCACATCGCGCACCGGCTCGGCGAACACGCGTATCCCGACGGCCAGTTGTACTGCGACCTGCGCGGCACGACCGGCGCTCCGGCCGCGTCCAACGAGGTGCTCGGACGTTTCCTGCGGGCGCTCGGCATCCCCGGGGCCGTCATCCCCGAGTCGCAGGACGAGCGGGGCGAGATGTACCGCACGCTGCTCGCCTCGCGCCGGATCCTGGTGGTGCTGGACGACGCCGTGTCCGAGAGCCAGGTACGCCCGCTGCTGCCCGGCAGCAGCCAGTGCGCCGTACTGGTCACCAGCCGCATCCGGCTGACCGGGCTGCCCGGCGCGCAACGCGTCGAACTCGACGTGATGAGCACCGAACGGGCCCTGGAACTGCTGGCACGGGTCATCGGCGCCGACCGGGTGGAGCGGGAGCGGCCGTCCGCCGAGATGCTCATCCGGACCGTCGGCGGGCTGCCGCTGGCCCTTCGGATCGTGGCCGCACGGCTCGCCGCCCGCCCGCACTGGAGCCTGGCGTCGATGGTGCAGCGGCTGGCCAGCGAACGCCACCGGCTCGACGAGCTGACGCACGGCGAGATGACCATGCGGGCCAGCCTCTCCCTCACCCACGACGGCCTGGCGCCCGGCGACCGGAAACTGCTGCGGCTGCTCAGCCTGGCGCGGACGGCCACCCTGCCGGGCTGGCTGGCCGGAGCGCTCCTGGACGACGACCGGCCCTACCCGTCGGACCTGCTGGAGCCGCTGGTCGACGTGCAGATGCTGGACGTGGTGGGAGTGGAGTCCACCGGCGGGTTCCGCTACCGCTTCCACGAGATCATCCGGGTGTTCGCCCGGGAGCAACTGCTCCTGCACGACGCGCCCGCCGTACAGACGGCGGCCCTGGAGCGCATGACGGGCGGCTGGCTTTCCCTGGCCGAGCAGGCCCACCGGCGCATCTACGGCGGTGACTTCACCGTGCTGCACGGGACCGCGCCCCGCTGGGTGCCGCCGGCCAACTGCGTGGCGGAACTGCTCGTGGACCCGCTGGAGTGGCTGGACAGCGAGCACGCCGGCCTCGTCGAGGCCGTCGAGCAGGCCGCCGGCGCCGGGATGGACGAGCTGTGCTGGGACCTGGCGACCACGCTGGCCACCCTGTTCGAGGGCAAGGGCTACTTCGACGACTGGCTGCGCACCCACCAACTGGCGCTGGAGTGCGTCCGCGCCGCGGGCAACACACGGGGCACCGCCGCGCTGCTCAGCTCGCTGGGCGTGCTGTACCTCGGGCGGAGCCAGCACGAGGAGTCGCTGGGCGTACTGACCTCCGCGCTCGACCTGTTCCAGGTGCTCGGCGACCGCAAAGGGCTCGCCCTGTGCCACCGGGACCTGGCGCTGCTCGCGCGGATGCGGGGCGACGACGACCGGGCCCTGACGCTGTACGACCGTGCGCTGCGGGATTTCGACCAGGCCGGTGACGTGGTGGGCCGGGCCATCGTGCTGACCCAGAGCGCCCACATCTGGATGCGGCGCGAGCAGATCACCACGGCCCAGTCCCGGCTGGACGAGGCCCTCGGCATCTACCGCTCGGTGGGGTACACGGGCGGCGAGGCGCGCACCCTGCGCCGGGCAGGGCAACTGCAACAGGGACAGGGCGCGTACGCGGCGGCGGTACGGACGTTCACCGAGGTACTGGAGCTGTGCCGGGACAGCGGCGACGTGATCGGCGAGGGCCACCTGCTGCGGGACCTCGGCCACGCGCACACCGAGATGGGACGCCGGCAGGAGGCGTGCGGCTTCTACGCGCAGGCGCTGGCGGTGCGCGAGCAGATCATGGACCACGGCGGTGCGGCGCTGGTACGGCTGGACCTCGCGCGGTTGCTCGCGGCGAGCGGCGACGCGGCGGACCGGGCGCGGTCGCGCGAGCTGCTGGAGGCGGCGACGGGGGCGCTGCGGGAACGGCGGATGGGACCGGAGCTGGCGGAGGCGCAGCGCTTGCTCGCCACGGCCGGAGCGGATCCGGCGGCCGGAGCGAATCCGGCGGGCCAACTCGCCGTGGGCCAGGGCCAGTGGGGTCAGGCGGTCGGCGGGTGACACCGTCCCGTGCGACGGCGCCATACGCGGGCGGCGCCGGGCGCCGCCGGGGTCTGTGCCGTCCCCCGTGCGATCAGTCCCACGGGTTCGTGTCACCGGTGGCGGTCGCGGTCGGCGACGGGGCGGCCAGCGGCGCGGTCACACCCGTACCGGTGGAGGTGGTGGCGGCCGTACCGTCGGCCTGGGCCATCTGGGCACCGAGGAGGGTGGCGGCGGCGACGGCGACGGTGACGAGAGCGGCGCGCACTGCGGGAACGAGAGCCATGATCGGTGTCCTTCCGGTGGGGCGTCCCGGCTGGTCCGGGGCGCTTCCTTCTTCGTGGGCACCACGCTAGGAACGGCTGGAATCCCGGCACCGGCCCCGGCCTTATCGCCGCGCTATCACGCGGCGGCGCAGGCGGCGACGGCACGTGATAGCGGTCCGCCGGCCGTGCGGTCGCAGCGGAATGCCCCCGGGATAGCCCTCTGCCGACGATGGGAGTCGGGCACGGACCGCGCCGTCCCGCACCGCCACCCACCGCCGCTTACACCGGGAGCGTCACCATGGACACCCTCGCCGTCCGCATCCCCTCCGTCCTCCCCGCCCGCGTCCCCGCCGCGCAGGAGACGTCACCGCTCGGATCGCTGATCCGCTCGCACCGCCTGCGCATGGGGCTCACGCAGCGCGAGCTCGCCGACCTGTCCACGATCAGCGTCCGTGCCATACGCGACCTGGAGCAGGGCAAGGCGAGACGGCCCCGTTCCGCCACCGTGCAGCTGGTGGCGGACGCGCTGCGGCTGGGCCCGCGGGCCCGGGCGGCCCTGGAGGAAGCCGCGCACCAGGGACGGTTCGTGACCGACCGTCAGGAGCCTGCGGCGCCTCCCACGGCCCTGCACGCCATGGCGGGCCGCGAGGGCGAGCGGGACGTCCTGGTGGCCGAGCTGTCGGGGACCGGCACGGAACGCCTGATCACCATGGTGGGACTGACGGGCGTCGGCAAGACCCGGCTGGCGCTGGCGGTGGCCGAACGGCTGCACGGCGCGGGCCTGCCGGTGCTCTGGCACGCCTTCCCCGGCGGCCGTGCCGAGTACCTCGCCTGCGGCGACGAGACCACCACCCCCGTGGCGGAACTCGTGGACGACCTGTACGGCACCCCGGGCCCCGGCGCGCGCACCGGCGCCGGGGCCGCAGCCGCGTCCCTGACCGAGCTGGTCGGCGACGGCAACGCACTGCTCGTACTCGACGGCGCCCCGGCCGCACCGCCCCGCCCGGACCGGCTCACCGCACTGCTGCGAGCCTGCCCGGGACTGCGCCTGCTCGTCACCTCGGACGCCCCCTGGCGAGTCCCCGGCGAGCGCGTCTTCCTGTTGTCCCCGCTGGAGATACCGGCGCACGGCAGCGCCGACGCCGCGACTCCGGCCGTACGCCTCTTCCTGGACCACGTACGCCGGGCCCGGCCCGACTTCGTGGCCGGGCCCGCCGACCTGGAGCGCGCCGCCTGGGTCTGCCGCCTCCTGGACGGGCACCCCGGAGCACTGGCCGCAGCCGCCTCCTGGCTGGTGGTGTACGACCTGGCGACCCTGTGCGACGGCCTGGGCGCGGACCCGGCCGCGCTGCTGCACCACCTGTGCGAGGCGGGCGGCGCGGCCGATCTGCGCACGGCCCTGCACGACCGCCTGACCCGGCTGCCGGCCGGGGCGCGCACGCTGCTGGACGCCCTGTGCACGCCCGCGGCCCACGGCGCGACCCCCGGTGCCGACCCGGACCAGGGCCGCGAACTGACCGAACTCACCGCCCTCACCGGCCTCTCCCTGCCCGACTGCGGCCGTCTCCTGCACGAGCTGTTGATCAACGGTGTGGTGCGCGCCGAGTACCGGGACGGCGTCTCCCGCTTCCGGGTCCTCGGTCTGGCACGCGCCGCCTGGGCCCACCCTGCCGCGGCAACTGCCGCCGCCCGGTGACCTGCTCCCGCATTGCCGCACCAACTGCCGCCCCCGGCCACCGGGCGGGACTTGGATGACACACGGCCGGAACGACGACCCGACAGTCCCGAACCCCCAGCCACCCCCGAACCCGAGGAGCACCTCCATGTCCCCGAACGCGTCTGAACAGGGCACCGCGTACGGGCCCGCCACGGTGCGGCTGCCCATGTCGGCCGCGCAGCGCGACATCTGGATGGCGCACGGACTGGACGACTCCGGCTGCCGCTACAACATCGGGGAGTACCGGGAACTCACCGGCCCGCTGGACACCGGTCTGCTGGCCTGCTGCTGGTACCGGCTGGCCTGCGAGGCCGACGTACTGCGCATCCGCGGCGCCGGCTCCGACGAGGACGGCTCCCTGTGGCAGGAAGTGCACGCCAAGCCCATCGGACGCACCCTGCACATGGTCGACGTGAGCGACGAGACCGACCCGGTGGCGGCGGCCCGCGCCTGGATGGACGCCGAACTGGCCCGCCCCTTCGACCTGGCGCACGACTGGCTCACCCGACACGCCCTGATCCGCGCGGGCCGCACCGGGACGGGGGAGGACCGCTGGTTCTACTTCCACGCCTTCCACCACCTGGCCATCGACGGCATGGGCATCGCCCTGCTGGACCAGCGACTCGTCGACCTGTACGAACAGGCGGCGGCGGGCCTGCCGTGGGGGGAGTCACCGTTCGGCACCCTCGCCGACCTGCTCACCGAGGACGCCGCCTACCGCGTCTCGGAGGAGGGCGCGGCGGACCGGGCACACTGGGCCGAGCACCTGGCCGGTCTCCAGCCGGCGCCGCGCATGGCCGAGGGCCACACCGCGAAGACCCGGCCGGGGCACCTGCCGTTCACCCGGCGCACCGTGCTCCTCGGGCCGGAGCGGACCCACCGGCTCAGAGAGGTGGCCCGCGGGCACCGGGCCCCGTGGACCATGCTGGTGCTGGCCCTCGTCGCGGCCTACGTCCACCGGGTCTGCGGGACGGCCGAACCCGTGCTGGGCCTGCCGGTGACGAGCCGGCGCACCGAACTGGCCCGGCGCACACCCGCCATGATGTCCAACGTCATCCCGCTGCGCGTGCCGGTCAGCGCCGACGGCTCACTCGCCGACCTGCTGGCAACGGTCGTGACCACGACCCGCGCGGGACTGAAGCACCAGCGGACCCGGTACGAGGACATCTGCCGCGACCTGGGCCTGGCCGAGGGATCGAGACGGATCGCCTCCCCGCAGGTCAACATCATGGCGTTCAACCCCGGCATGCGCTTCTTCGGCCTGCCCACCGTCCAGCACAACCTCGGCAACGGACCCGTCGAGGACCTCGCGGTCGGCGTCTACGACCTCGGTCCCGAAGGCGGGCTGCGCATCGACTTCGACGCCTCGCCCGAGGTGTGCGACCTCGCCGCGGTCGCCGGCCACCAGGACCGGTTCCTGGCCTTCGTGGAACGCCTCCTGACGGCGCCCGGGGAGGCGTTGTCCGACGTCGACCTGCTCGATGGGGTGGAGTGGGGGCGGGTGCTGGGGGAGTGGGCGGGTGGTTCGGTGCCGGTGGCGGGGGTGCCGGTGTTGTCGGTGCGGTTTGAGGAGCGGGTGCGGGAGCGGCCGGGTGCGGTGGCGTTGGTCGCGGGTGGTGTGCCGGTGTCGTACGGGGAGGTCAATGTCCGTGCGAACCGGTTGGCGCGGCATCTTCGGGCCCGGGGTGTGGGGCGTGGGGATGTGGTGGGTGTGCTGCTGGATCGGGGTGTGGAGTTCGCGGTCGCTCTGGTTGCGGTGGTGAAGGCGGGGGCGGGGTATGTGGTGTTGGATCCGGAGTTCCCGGACGAGCGGTTGCGGGGCATCGCGGCGGATGCCGGCCTGCGGGACCTGGTCACCGACAGCGCTCATCGTGGCCGGGTTGCCGACGGTTGCGGGAGTCACGTCGTCCTTGATGCCGAGCGGGCGGAGATAGCCGCAGGCGAGTCGTCGGACTTGCCGGTGGTGGTGGGTGGTGAGGATGTCGCGTGTGTGATGTTCACATCCGGGTCGACGGGGCGTCCGAAGGGGATTTTGTCCACGCATCGCAATCTGGTGTCGACGGTGTCGTCGCAGACTTACGCGGACTTCGGGCCTGATGAGGTGTTCCTGCAGTGTTCTCCGGTGTCGTGGGATGCCTTCAGTCTGGAGTTCTGGGGGGCGTTGCTGCACGGCGGTGTGTCGGTGCTTCAGCCGGGGCAGCGTCCGGAGCCGGCTGTGGTGGCGGAGCTGGCGGTGCGGCATCGGGTGACGATGCTTCAGTTGTCGTCCAGCCTGTTCAACTATCTGACGGATGAGCATGCGGAGGCGTTTGTTCATGCCCGGGTGGTGTTCACGGGGGGTGAGCCGGCTTCACCGACGCACATCGGCCGGTTGTCCGGGCTGTATCCGCGGCTGAGGATCGTGAACGGGTACGGTCCGGCGGAGTCGCTGGGGTTCACCACGACCTATGCGGTGGACGCTGTTTCGGGTGGTGCGGTTCCGATCGGGCGGCCCGTGGCCAACAAGTACGCCTACGTCCTGGACGGGCGTCTGCGTCCGGTACCGGCCGGGGTGATCGGTGAGGTGTATCTGGCCGGTGACGGCCTGGCCCACGGCTATCTGGCGCAGCCGGACGTCACCGCCGCCCGGTTCCTTCCGAATCCCTTCGGCGAGTCCGGCAGTCGGCTCTACCGGACCGGCGATCTGGCGCACTGGGACCGTGACGGCAACCTGCATTACGCGGGGCGCACCGACGGCCAGGTCAAGATCCGCGGCTTCCGCATCGAACCCACCGAGATCGAGACCCTGCTGACCACCCACCCCCACCTCACCCAGGCCGTCGTCCTGGCCACCGACCACCTCACCGCCTACGTGACGGCCGTACCCGGGGCCTCCGTGACGCCCGCCGTCCTGCGCGCCTGGTCGCGGGAGCGGCTGCCCGACCACATGGTGCCCACGCACTTCGCGGTGTTGGACCGGCTGCCGCTCACCCCCAACGGGAAACTCGACAAGCGGGCCCTGCCTGCCGTGGAGGCACCCCTGGAAAGCGGTGGGCGGGCACCGCGCACCGAACTGGAGGAGCTTCTGAGGACCCTGGTCGGCGACGTTCTGGGTTCGGCGGCGCCGCTGTCGATCGACGACGGCTTCTTCGAGCACGGCGGGCACTCCCTGCTCGCCGCCCGCCTCATCCAACGTGTCGCCACCACGTGCGGGGTCACCCTCACCCTCCGCGACGTCTTCCAGCACCCCACCCCGGCCGCCCTGGCCCGGCGTATCACGGAGGCGTCCGGCCGCCCGGCGCTGCCACCGCCGACCCGCGCCGCCGTGCGCCCCGAGCGGCTGCCGCTCTCCCACGCGCAGCAGCAGCTGTGGCTGATGGCGGGACTGCGGGGCGCGGACACCGCCTACAACGTGCCGATGGCGGTCCGGCTGACCGGCGGTGACGTGGACACGGTGGCACTGAGGGCCGCCGTCGGCGACCTGGTCGCGCGGCACGCTCCGCTGCGGACCCGTTTCGCCACCGCCGACGGACAGCCCCACCAAGTCGTCACCCCGGCCGAGGAGGCCGCCGCCTGCGTGTATGTCGAGGTGCGCGACGTGGCACCGGAAGAAGCGGAGACCGAACTGCTCGCCGCGGCCCGGCACCCCTTCGACCTGGCCACCGAGCACCCGCTGCGAGCCACCCTGTTCCGCGAGGGCGACGGGCGGTCCACGCTGCTGGTCCTGCTCCACCACATCGCCACCGACGGCCAGTCACTGCGGCCCCTCTTCGCCGACCTGTCCGCCGCCTACGCCGCCCGGCTGGACGGCCGGGCCCCCGACCCGGAGCCGCTGCCGCTGGAGTACGCCGACTACGCGCTCTGGCAGCGCCCGGCACTGGAGGGCCAGGTCCTCGACGAGCAACTGACGTATTGGCGTGGGGCATTGGCAGGCCTGCCCGAGGAGCTGGGCCTGGTGACGGACCGGTCCCGGCCGGTGGTCGCCGGACGGCTCGGCGGAGCGGTCCACCTGGACTTCGGCCGCGACCTGCACAAACGCGTGGTCGCACTGGCACGCGCCGAGAGGTGCACGCCGTTCATGGTGCTCCAGGCGGCGCTGGCCGCGACGCTCACCCGGCTGGGCGCCGGCACGGACATCCCGCTCGGTTCGCCCGTCGCGGGCCGTCCCGACGAGGCGCTCACGGACCTCGTGGGCTTCTTCGTCAACACGGTCGTGCTGCGGACGGACACCTCGGGCGACCCGGCGTTCCGGGACCTGCTGGCCCGGGTCCGTACCGCGGACCTGGACGCGTTCGCCCACCAGGACGCCCCGTTCGACCTCGTCGTGGAAGCCGTGAACCCGGCACGCTCGCCCGCCCGGCACCCCCTCTTCCAGATCTGCCTGGCCCTGGAGCAGGGTCAGGCGCCCGCCCCTGACTTCCCGGGCCTGCGGGCGGGACCGGCGGAGCCGCTGGCCACCGGGGCGGTCAAGTTCGACCTGGAGTTCCTGCTCACCGCCGACGAGGACACCGGCCTGACCGGCGCGGTGCTCTACAGCTCCGACCTGTACGACCGGGAGACCGTCGAGCACATGGTGCGGATGCTGGAACGGGTGCTGGAACACGCGGTGATCACCCCGGAGGTTTCCCTCTCGGAGCTCGACCTGCTCGATGGGGTGGAGTGGGGGCGGGTGCTGGGGGAGTGGGCGGGTGGTTCGGTGCCGGTGCCGGTGGCGGGTGTGCCGGTGTTGTCGGTGCGGTTCGAGGAGCGGGTGCGGGAGCGGCCGGGTGCGGTGGCGTTGGTCGCGGGTGGTGTGCCGGTGTCGTACGGGGAGGTCAATGTCCGTGCGAACCGGTTGGCGCGGCATCTTCGGGCCCGGGGTGTGGGGCGTGGGGATGTGGTGGGTGTGCTGCTGGAGCGCGGTGTGGAGTTCGCGGTCGCTCTGGTTGCGGTGGTGAAGGCGGGGGCGGGGTATGTGGTGTTGGATCCGGAGTTCCCGGACGAGCGGTTGCGGGACATCGCGGCGGATGCCGGGCCGCGCGTTCTGGTCACCGACACCGCACACCACGCACGGATGGTCGGCGGCCCATGGACTGCGGTCCTGGTCGACGCCGAGCGGGCGGAGATAGCCGCAGGCGAGTCGTCGGACTTGCCGGTGGTGGTGGGTGGTGAGGATGTCGCGTGTGTGATGTTCACGTCGGGGTCGACGGGGCGTCCGAAGGGGATTTTGTCCACGCATCGCAATCTGGTGTCGACGGTGTCGTCGCAGACTTACGCGGACTTCGGGCCGGATGAGGTGTTCCTGCAGTGTTCTCCGGTGTCGTGGGATGCGTTCAGTCTGGAGTTCTGGGGGGCGTTGCTGCACGGCGGTGTGTCGGTGCTTCAGCCGGGGCAGCGTCCGGAGCCGGCTGTGGTGGCGGAGCTGGCGGTGCGGCATCGGGTGACGATGCTTCAGCTGTCGTCCAGCCTGTTCAACTACCTCACCGATGAGCATCCGGAGGCGTTCGCCACGGTGCGGGTGGTGTTCACGGGGGGTGAGCCGGCTTCGCCGACGCACATCGGCCGGTTGTCGGGGCTGTATCCGCGGCTGAGGATCGTCAACGGTTACGGTCCGGCCGAGTCGCTGGGGTTCACGACCACCTATGCGGTGGACGCTGTTTCGGGTGGTGCGGTTCCGATCGGGCGGCCCGTGGCGAACAAGTACGCCTACGTCCTGGACGGGCGTCTGCGTCCGGTACCGGCCGGGGTGATCGGTGAGGTGTATCTGGCCGGTGACGGCCTGGCCCACGGCTATCTGGCGCAGCCGGACGTCACCGCCGCCCGGTTCCTGCCCAACCCCTACGGGGATTCCGGCAGCCGCTTGTACCGGACCGGCGATCTGGCGCACTGGGACCGCGAGGGCAACCTGCATTACGCGGGCCGTACCGACGGCCAGGTCAAGATCCGCGGCTTCCGCATCGAACCCACCGAGATCGAGACCCTGCTGACCACCCACCCCCACCTCACCCAGGCCGCGGTGGCGCTCCACCCCGACACCAACGGCACTCCCCAACTCGTCGCGTACACCGTGGCCGTCGGCCCCGCCGACGCCGAACCGCAGGAGATCCGGCGCTGGTTGCGGGAGCGGCTGCCCGACCACATGGTGCCGGCGTACGTGGTGCCGATGGAGCGGCTGCCGCTCACCCCCAACGGCAAGATCGACAAACGGGCGCTGCCCGCCCCGCGCGCCGTGGTGTCCACCGGTGGCCGGGCCCCGCGCACCCCTCTCGAAGGCACCGTCCTCGAGTCGTTCACCGAGGCCCTGGGCGCGGCCGGACCCCTGTCGATCGACGACGACTTCTTCGAGCACGGCGGGCACTCGCTGCTCGCCGCCCGCCTCACCCACCGGCTCGGCACCGCGCTCGGAGTCACCCTCACCCTCCGCGACGTCTTCCAGCACCCCACCCCGGCCGCCCTCGCCCAGTGCATCGAGTCCCGGCCGGCGGCGGGCACCGCCAAGCCTCGGCGGGCCCGGCCCGCCCTGCGCCGCCGTACCACCGACCACGAACGGAGTTCCTCATGACCGACCTGACCGACGTCACCGACTTCACCGCCCCGTCCGGTCACCTGTCCGGCCCGACCGGTCACGACATGCACGCCCGCGGCCAGGGGCCCGCGCCCGACGACGTGGTGTGGGACCTGCCCGGGGAGGGCCCGCAGCGCACCGCGCTCCTGGTCCTGCCGCACGCCGGCGGGAACGCCCACGGCTACGCCGAATGGCGTGAGCACCTCCCCGCCGACGTACGGCTGCTGATCGGCCAGTACCCGGGGCGCGGCGCCCGCTATGCCGAGGACCTGCCCCGCGACATCGCGGACCTGGCCGGACCGGTGGCCGCGTGCCTGCCCGAGGGAGCCGCCGACGACCTCGTGGTGCTGGGTCACAGCATGGGCTCCCTCGTCGCCTTCGAGGTCGTCCGGCTGCTCCAGGCGGCCGGACGCACCCCGCGGGCCCTGGTCGCCTCCGCGTGCCGGGCGCCGTTCCTCGCCAACCCGGCCGTGGTCCACCCCGAGCGGCTGGACGACGATCAGCTGGTGGCCGCCATCAAGGAACGCGGCGGCACCGACGACGGCATCCTCGACGACCTGGAGCTGCGCGAGATCGTCATCCCCTCCATCCGCGCCGACTTCGCCATCGACGACGTGTACCGGTGCGCTGCGGCCGAGGCCCGCGTGGACTGCCCGGTGACCGTGATCGGCGGGGACGCCGACCCGGTGGCGCCGGCCGCCTCACTCGGCCACTGGGCCGACGTCACTGACCACGCCTTCACCCGGCACGTCCTGCCGGGCGGCCACTTCTACTACCAGGACCAGCTGCCGGAGTTCTTCGCCGTGCTGTCCACGGTGCTCGGCGGCCACGTCACGGCCACCGCCGCCTGACCCTCCCCAGCCCCTTTCCCGCTGTCTCCCGTCCGACGTACAGACGCACTCACCTCAAGGACTTCTCATGACCCTTCACGCTGACGCCCCCGCACCCGCCGCCCTCGCCCCGGACACGGTCGACCCGGTCCGTGAGCCCGGCAAGCCCGTCGTCGTGCACGTCCCGCCCACCGACGGCCTCGACGCGGCGGTGGCCTGGCTGACCGCCCACCGCGACGCCATCCAGGCCGAGCTGCACCGCTCCGGGGCGGTCCTGCTGCGCGGCCTGCCCGTGCAGGACGCCGCGAGCTTCGCCGCCGCCCGCGACGCCCTGATCACCCGGCGCGCCGGCTACAAGGAGAAGGCCACCCCGCGCACCGACTTCGGCGAGGGCGTGTTCTCCTCCACCGACCTGCCCGCCGTCCAGCCGATCCGGCTGCACAACGAGAACAGCTACACCCTGGACTTCCCCGGCGTGCTCCTGTTCGGCTGCGTGACCGCGCCCGAGGAGGGCGGCGCCACCACGGTCGGCGACATGCGCGAGGCGCTGCGGCTGCTGCCGCCGGAATTGGTCGCCCGTTTCGAGGAGATGGGCTGGCTGCTGGTCCGCAACTACTCCGAGCTGGCGGGCCTGCCCTGGTACCGGACCTTCGCCACCGAGGACAAGGCCGTCGCCGAGGCCTACTGCGCGGACAACACCGTCGGCTTCGAGTGGCTCGGCGACGACTCCCTGGTCACCCGCCAGCGCCGCTCCGCGATCGTCACCCACCCGGTGACCGGTGAGCGCTGCTGGTTCAACCACTTCGCGTTCTGGAACAGCCGCACCCTCGACCCGGACGTCCGTGACGTCCTGGTGGACACGTACGGCGAGGACGGCCTGCCGTTCAACACCTATCTCGGCGACGGCAGCCGCCTCACCGACGAGGAGGTCGACGCCGTGAACGCCGTCTACGACCGGGTGACCGTGCGGGAGACCTGGCAGCAGGGTGACCTGATGCTCGTCGACAACCTGCTGTGCGCCCACGGACGCGAGGCGTTCCAGGGCGACCGGAAGATCCTCGTCGCCATGGGCGAGCCGGTGGCCCTGGCCGACTGCGCCCCCACCACCCAGCCGTCCACCACCGTCTTCACCGGGAAGTGACCACCGCCATGACCGCCGTCCTCCCCGAGCGCCCCCGCACCGCGCCCGCGCCCGCCGCCACCCCGTCCGTCACCGACCTGCTGGACCGCCTGGCCCTCGCCCCGCCCGCCCGCACCGCCGTGGTCGCCGCCGACCGTGAGCTGTCCTTCGCCGCGCTGCGCGCCGAGGCCATGCGGATCGCCGGCCGGCTGGCCGCCCGCGGCATCGGCCCCGAGAGCGTCGTGACGCTCGCCCTGCCGCGCGGCGCGGACCTGGTGGCCGCGCTGATCGGCACCCTGACCGCGGGCGCCGCCTACCTGCCCGTGGACCCCAAGCTCCCCGCCGACCGCCGCCGCTACCTGGTCGAGGACTCCGGGGCCGACCTGGTCGTCACCGCCGACGACACCGCCGGGCCCCTGGCGCCGGACACCGCGCACGTCACCGTCTCCGACCTCCTCGCCCCGGCCGTCGAAGACCTCATCGCCGCCGACGGCGACCCGGAGGACGCCTACCGGCCCGTGCCCGTGTCCGGCGACCACCTCGCGTACGTCATCTACACGTCCGGTTCCACCGGCCGCCCCAAGGGCGTGGAGATCGACCGGTCCGCCGTCTCGGCCCTGCTCGCCGAACTGGAGTACGAAGGGATCGCCGTCCCGGGTCACGGCCGGGTCGGCTGGAACGCCTCGCCGTCCTTCGACGCCTCCGTGCAGCAATGGGTACGGCTGTGCCGCGGCGACACGCTCGTCATGATCGACGACGACACCCGTGCCGACCCCGTGCTGCTGGCCCGGTTCGTCGACGAGCAGGGCCTGACCGACCTGGACATCACCCCCTCGCACGCCGAGCCGCTGCTGGACCTGCTCACCGACGGGGGCGGCCCCCGCCCCCTGACGCTGCTCATCGGCGGCGAGGCGATCGGCCCCGCCCTGTGGCGCCGCATCGGCGACCGGGCCGCCGCCGGGGTGCTGCGCGCGGTCAACCTGTACGGGCCCACCGAGTGCACCGTGGACTCCACCGCGGGCTGGATCGACGCCGCCGACGAGCCGCACATCGGGTCGGTGCTGCCCGGCCTGCGCATGAGAGTGCTGGACGACGCGCTGAACCCGGTCCCGCCCGGCGGCAGCGGCGAACTGTACCTGGCGGGCCCGCGGGTGGGCCGGGGCTACCGGCGCCGCCCGGTGCTGACGGCCGAACGGTACGTGGCCGACCCGGCGGGCGACGGCGGGCGCATGTACCGCACCGGCGACCGCGTCCGGCTGCTGCCGCACGGGCGGCTGGCCTACCTGGGGCGCGCCGACGGCCAGGTCAAGCTGCGCGGGCACCGCATCGAACTGCCCGAGATCGAGGCCGTACTGACGGCACAGCCGGAGATCGCCGAGGCCGTGGTCGTGCTGCGCGACGAGGTCGACGGCGCCCCCGGCCTGGTCGCCTACCACCGCCCGCAGGACCCGGCGGCCGGACCCGTCGACGCGGCGGACCTGCGGGCCCGCCTGGCGGCCGAACTGCCCGCCTACATGGTGCCCGCCGCCTTCGTCGCCGTGGACCGCTTCGCCACCACCACCCAGGGCAAACTCGACCGGACCGCGCTGCCCGCCCACGCCCGGGCGGCCACCGCCGCCCCCGCCGGGACCGCCGCGGGCCCGGCCCTGACCCGCTCCCAGGCGCTGATCGCCGGGGTCTGGTCCACCGTGCTCGGCAAGACCGGCATCGGCCCCGACGACAACTTCTTCAAGCTCGGGGGGCACTCCCTGCTCGCCATCAAACTGGTGTCGCGCGTGCGCGCCGAACTCGGCGTCACCCTCCCCGTCAAGGCCGTCTACGCCAACCCCCGGCTGCGCGACCTCGCCGCCCACATCGACACGCTCGTCGCCGCCGCGCCGGGCCAGGACGCGTAAGGACGATGACCGTGATCCCGCTGTCGTTCGCCCAGCGCCGGCTGTGGTTCCTGGGCCGGCTGCACGGCCCCTCCGCCGCCTACAACGCCCCCGTCGTGCTCCACCTGGACGGCGTCCCGGACACCGGCGCCCTGCGGGCCGCCCTGGCCGACGTGGTCGAGCGGCACGAGGTGCTGCGGACGGTCCTGGCGGCCGACGCCGACGGGGAGCCGTACCAGCACGTCCGGGAGGCCGCCGCCGTCGGTCCCCTGACCGTCGAGGACCACGAGCCCGGCCGACGCGACGCCGCCGTCGCCGCGTTCGCCCGGCAGGCGATCGACATCTGCGCCGAGCCGCCGCTGCTCGCCCGGCTGTTCCGGTCCGGCGGCCGGGCCCCCGGCACCCCGGGATCCTCGGTCCTCGTCCTGCTGATCCACCACGCCGCCACCGACGGGTGGTCCCTGCGCCCGCTGCTGCGCGACCTGGCCTTCGCGTACGACGCCCGGCGCGCGGGCCGGGCCCCCGACTGGCAGCCGCTGCCCGTGCAGTACACCGACTACACGCTGTGGCAGCACGACGTGCTCGGGGACCCGGACGACCCGGACAGCCTGGCCGCCGAGCAACTCGCCCACTGGCGCGACGCCCTGGCCGGCGCGCCGCCCCTGATCGACCTGCCGTCGGACCGGCCCCGCCCCGCGGAGCCGTCCGGGCGCGGCGCCACCGTCACCGGCCGGCTGGACGCGGCGGCCCACGGCCGGCTGCTCGCCCTGGCCCGCGGACGCCGGGCCACCCTCACGATGGTGGCCCGCGCCGCGCTGGCGGCGACACTGGCCGCGGCCGGGGCGGGCGAGGACGTGGTGATCGGCACGCCCGTCGCCGGCCGGCCCGAGGAGGACCTGTACGAACTGGTCGGGTTCTTCGTCAACTCCCTCGCCCTGCGCACCGACCTGACCGGCGACCCGACCGTGGCCGATCTGGTGGACCGGGTCCGCGACACCGACCTGGCCGCCTACGAGCACCAGGACCTGCCGTTCGACGTGCTGGTGGAGAAGCTGGCACCCGAACGGGCCCTCGGGCACCACCCCTTCTTCCAGGTGATGCTGACCGTCGCGGCGGACGGCGCCGACGCCACCGCCGTCCGCCTGGCCGACGGCATCACCGGCCGCACGGCCGACACCGGCTTGGACGCCGCGAAGTTCGACCTGACCTGGTACTGCGCCGAACAGCACACTCCGGACGGCCGCCCCGACGGCATCACCGTGGCCCTGACCTACGCCGAGGACCTCTTCGACGAGGCCACCGCCCGTCTCCTGCTCGACGCCCACCTCAAAACCCTCGCCGTCTTCGCCGCCGAACCGCTGCGCCGCCTGTCCGGGCTGGAGGCGCTGACCGCCGAGGAGCTGCGCGGCCTCGCGGCCCGGCGCGAGCGCGCCCGCCGGACGGCGCCCGCCGCCGGGGACGGTCCCGCGCCGGTACGGGCGGACGTCCTGAGCCCGCGCGAGGAGATCCTGTGCGGACTGTTCGCCGAGGTGCTGGGCCGCGACTGCCTCGCCGCGGACGCCAACTTCTTCCGCAGCGGCGGACACTCCCTCCTCGCGGGCAGGCTGGTCAACCGCGTCCGCGGGGCACTCGGCCTCCAGCTCGGCATCCGCGACCTGTTCCTCGCGCCCACCCCCGCCGCCCTGCACCGCCGCCTGACCGGGACGGCCGAGGGCGCCGGCCCGGCCGACCGGCCCGCGCTGACCGCCGTACCGGCCGCGGAACGCCCGGCCCCGCTGCCGCTGTCGGCGGCCCAGCGCGCCCTGTGGCTGCTCGGCCGCATCGAGGGCACCTCGGCCCGCTACAACGCGCCGCTCGTCCTGCGCCTCGACGGCGTGCCCGACCGGCGCGCGCTCGCCGCCGCCCTGGCCGACGTCCGGGAACGGCACGAGGTGCTGCGGACGGTGTACGGGGCCGAGGCGGGCGAGCCGTACCAGCGGGTGCTGCCCGCGGACCAGTGCCCGGGCGGACCGCCGCGGTGGGAGGAGTGCCCGGCCGGCGAGACCGACGCGCGGGTGGCCGCGTTCGGCCGCGAGCAGCTGGACCTCACCACCGACGGACCCCTGCGGGTACGGGTGTTCCTGCCGGGCGACGGCACGGCCGTGCTGGTGCTGCTGGTGCACCACATCGCCACCGACGGCTGGTCGCTGGCGCCGTTGCTGCGGGACCTGGGCGAGGCGTACGAGGCGCGGCTCGCCGGGCGGGCACCGCAGTGGCGGGCCCTGCCCGTGCAGTACGCCGACTTCGCCCTGTGGCAGCGCCGACTGCTGGCCGGACCGGCCCGCGAACGGCTGCTGGACTTCTGGCGGCAGGCCCTGGACGGCCTGCCCCCGCGCACCGCCCTGCCCTACGACCGGCCCCGGCCGCCGGAGCCCACGGGACGCGGAGCCGCGGTCACGGCGGCCCTCGACGCGGACACCCACCGCGGGCTGGCGGCGCTGGCGCGGGAACGGCGGGCCAGCCTCTTCATGGTGGCCCGCGCGGCGCTGGCCACGGCGCTGTCGGCCGTCGGCGCCGGAACGGACCTCGCGGTGGGCACACCCGCGGCCGGCCGCTCCCACCAGGACCTGCACGACCTGGTCGGCTGCTTCGTCAACTCCCTGGTACTGCGGACCGACCTGTCCGGCGACCCGCTGGTCGGCGAGCTGGTCGACCGGGTCCGCGACACCGACCTGGCCGCCTTCGACCACCAGGACCTGCCCTTCGACGTGCTCGTGGAAAAGCTCGGGGAACCGGGCCGGGCGCTGGGCGAACACCCCTTCTTCCAGGTGATGCTGACCGTGCAGGAGGCGGCGGCCGAACGGGCCGGACTCGGCGCCCTCACCGCCGAGGCCACCAGCACCGACCTGGGCGCCGCCAAGTTCGACCTCTCCTTCCACTGCGCCGTGCGCCGCACCCCGGACGGCGGTCCCGCCGGACTGGACCTGCACCTCCAGTACGCCCGCGACCTGTTCGACGCGCGCACCGCCGAGACGCTGCTGGAGGTGTTCACACGGTCCCTGCGGGCCTTCACCGCCGGCGGCGCCGAACGGAGGCTGTCGGAGCTGTCCCTGGTCACGGCCGAGGAGGAACACGCCCTCACCGCCCGGCGCACGGCGCTCGCGGCGGCGGCCACCACGCGGCCCGCCGACAGCACCCCCACGGGCACCAGCACCACCCCCCGCGTGGAGATCCTCACCGCCCTGTTCGCCGAGGCACTCGGCCGAGGGGAGGAGTTCACCGCCCACAGCAACTTCTTCAAGTCCGGCGGGCACTCCCTGCTCGCCGGGAAGCTGGCGAACCGGGTCCGGGCGGTGCTCGGCGTCCAGGCCGGCATCCGCGACCTGTTCCTCGCCCCCACCCCCGCCGCCCTGCACCGCCGCCTGACCGAGAACGGCACCGGCACCGCGACCCGGCCCGCACCCACCGCCGTGCCCCCCGGCGAACGCCCCGCGCGGCTGCCGCTGTCGTACGCGCAACGCCGCCTGTGGTTCGTCGACCAGCTCCAGGGACCCTCCGCCACCTACAACATCGCCCTCGTACGGCAACTGGACCGCCCGCTGGACCCGATGACCCTCGCCGACGCGCTCGCCGACGTCGCCGAGCGGCACGAAGTACTGCGCACCGTGTACGGCACCGAAGGGGGCGAGCCCCACCAGCGGGTGCTGGAGCAGGCGCGCCCCCACCTGGAACTGGGCCGGCCCGCGGACGTGACGGCAGCCGTGGACGCCGCCGCCGCGCACGTCTTCGACCTGGCCCGGGACATCCCGCTGCGGGCCTGGCTGTTCCACCCCCAGGGCGAGGGCCCGCAGACCCTGGTACTGCTCCTGCACCACATCGCCGCCGACGGCTGGTCCACCGGACCCCTGCTCGCCGACCTCTCCGCGGCCTACGAGGCACGCGCGGCCGGCCGGGCAGCGGACGTACCGGCGCTGCCGCTCCAGTACGCCGACTACACCCTGTGGCAGCGGCGGCTGCTGGCGGACGGCGGAGCCCACCGCGCTCTGCGGTTCTGGGAAGGCGCCCTGGCGGGCCTGCCGCCGCTCACCGACCTGCCGACCGACCGGCCCCGTCCGGCACTGCCCTCGGGCCGCGGCGCGCTCACCGGGTTCACGGTGCCCGCCGTGACCCACCGGGCCCTCGTGCGCACGGCGCGGGCCCGGGGCGCCACCCCGTTCATGGCCGTACAGGCGGCCCTGGCCGCGTGCCTGACCCGGCTCGGCGCGGGCACCGACCTGGCGATCGGCACGAGCGTCGCCGGACGCGCCGACGAGGCGCTGTCCGGGCTGGTCGGCTTCTTCGTCAACACCCTGGTACTGCGCACCGACACCTCCGCCGACCCCGACTTCGGCACCCTGCTGGAACGGGTCCGCGACGCCGGCCTCGCCGCCTACGACCACCAGGACCTGCCCTTCGACCTCCTGGTGGAGCACCTCAACCCGCACCGCTCCTCCGCGCACCACCCGCTGGTGCAGATCATGCTCCGCCTCGACACCCTCTCCGACCCGGGCGCCGCCCCGACCGGCCCCCTGGCCGGCACCGAGCTGCCGCACGGGTCGGGGACCGCCAAGTCCGACCTGACGTTCGCGCTGACGGAACAGCCGGACGGCTCCCTCGCGGGCGTCCTCGAATACGCCACGGACCTCTACGGGCCCTCCGGCGCGGCGCGGCTCACAGGGCTGCTGACGACGGCACTGGAACTGTTCGCCGCCGACCCCGGGGCACGGGTCACCGACCTGCCCGCCCCGCCCGACCCGCGCGGCGAGCAACCCTGGGCCGACGGCTACCGGATCGACGTACGGCACGTGGCGGCGGTGCTGAACGCCCACCCCGCGGTGCGCGACGCCGACGTCCGGGTCGAGGCCGGCCGGGTCACCGCACGGGTCACCGGCCCGGCCGTCACCCAGGCCGAACTCCAGGCGTGGGCCGCCGACCGCCTGCCGGAGTACACCGTGCCCGCCGTGATCACCCTGACGGACCCGGCACCGGAGGAAACCGCCGAGGCACCGGACGGGCCGGGGGAGACCCTGCTGACCCACGTGCTGCGCCTGTTCGCGGAGGTGCTCGACGGGCGTGCCATGGGTCCGGGCGACAACTTCTTCAAGGCGGGCGGGCACTCCCTGCTGGCGGTCCGCCTGGTCAACCGGGTCCGGACGGAACTGGGCCGCGAGGTGACCCTGCGGGAGGTGTTCCGCCACCCGACCCCGGCGAAGCTCGCCGCCCACCTCGCGGCGGGCGTCGACCGGGCCCCCACCGGCCCGGTCCCGCCCACGCCGCCGCCCCTGCGCCGACGCACGCGCGGCGGGACGCCGGTACGGAGGGCGTAGGTCCCACCCTGTGCGGCCGGCCGCACCCGCTGCCCGGAGCACGTGACCGTCCCTTGTGGTCACGTGCTCCGGGCTTTCGCGCGCCGTCCGCCCCGGCTGCGACAGCAGCGTCATAGGGCCCCGGCTGCGGAGCCGCCTCGTACGGTCCCGGCTGCGGCAGCCCCGCCGTACCGCCACGCTCCGGCAGCTTCGGCGGCAGTCAGGGGCGGGGAGGGGCAGCGCCGGCCCGTGCGGTCGCCGTGGAGCTGCCTCGGGGACTGCCTCTCAGGCCCGTCCGGTGTCCCTAGCGTGGGAGCACACCCAGTCACCCGCTCCCCCCGACCCTTCGCCTGGAGGCTCCGCGATGCCCTCGACCGCCCCCACCGCGTCCGCCGTTCTGGACGGCGGCCCGGCGCCCCTCCCGGCGCCCCGCGTCCTGGACCGGATCGCCGGGCAGGACGCCGAGCGGATCGCCCTCGTGCACGGCGAGCGCCGCATGACCTACGGGCAGTTGGCCCTCGCCGTGGCGATCCGCGCCGACGAGCTGGCCGCGCGGGGGGCCGGGCCGGGACGCCTGGTCGCCGTCAGCCGCCCGCGCGGAATCGCCGCCGTCGTGGGGCTGCTCGCGGCCCTGCGGACGGGCGCCGCCTACCTGCCGCTCGACCCCGCCGCCCCCGCCACCCGCACCGCCGCCGTCCTCGCCGACTGCACGGGGACCGACCTCGCGGCCGTCGACGGCGAGTGCGTGCTGCCCGGCCCGGGCGTCGACCCCGAGGCGGCGTACGTCATCTACACCTCGGGTTCCACCGGCACCCCGAACGGCGTGGTCGTCGGGCAGGACGCGCTCGCCCGTTTCACCGCCGCGGCCACCGCCGCGTACGGCATCACCGCCGACGACGTCACGCTCCAGTTCGCCCCGCTGCACTTCGACGCGAGCGTGGAGGAGGTGTTCCTGACCCTCGGCGCGGGCGCCACGCTCGTCCTGCGGGACGAGGAGATGCTCGACGTGCCGGGGCTGCTGGCGGGCTGCGCCGCCCACGGCGTCACCGTGCTCGACCTGCCCACGGCGTACTGGCACGAGCTGGCGCACGCACTGGCCGCCGGACTCGTCGATCTGCCGCCGACGCTGCGGACCGTGATCATCGGCGGTGAGGCGGCGCTGCCCGAGCGCGTGGCCCAGTGGTGCGCGGCCGTGGACCCGCGGCGGGTGCGCCTGCTGAACACCTATGGGCCCACCGAGGCGACCGTCGTCGCCACCGTCGCGGACCTGTCCCGGCACCCGGGCGGCCCGGTGCCGATCGGCACTCCGCTGCCCGGGGTGCGGGCCGCCGTGGTGGACGGTGAGCTGTGGCTGCTGGGCGGCGGACTGGCCCGGGGCTACCTGGGCAGGCCGGAACTGACGGACCGCCGCTTCACCCGGCTCGGCGGGGAACGCGCCTACCGCACCGGCGACCTGGTGCGCGTCCGCGAGGACGGGCAGCTCGGCTTCGTGGGCCGCGCCGACGACGAGGTGAAGATCAACGGCCATCGCGTCGACCCGGCGTCCGTGGAGTCGGTGCTCTCCGGTCACCCGGCCGTGCGCGAGGCGGCCGCGGTGGCCGTCGACGCACCCGGCGGCGGGAAGCAACTGGCCGCCTTCGTCGTCGCGGAGGACGGCACGGACCCGGACGCCCTGCGCGAGCACACCCGGCGGTCGCTGCCCGCCGCGGCCGTGCCCGGGACGTTCACCACGGTGGACGCGCTGCCCCGCACCTCGTCCGGCAAGATCGACCGCAAGGCGCTCAGAGCCCGGGCCGCACGGCCGGTCCCGGCCGCCCCGGGCGCCGTACCGGTCCCGCCCGCCCCGGGCGCCGTACCGGTCCCGCCCGCCCCGGCCGCCGTACCGGACCCGGCCTACGACGTGGACGCCGGGGACCCGCCGCCCGCCGAGGACCGGGTGCCGCTGTCCTACGCGCAGCGCCGGCTGTGGTTCCTCGCCGCGCTGGAAGGCCCCTCCACCACCTACCACCTGCCGGTGGTGCTGCGGCTGGACGAGGTGCCCGACACGGAGGCACTTGCCGCGGCCCTCGGTGACCTGGTGGAGCGGCACGAGGTGCTGCGGACCGTGTACCCGGCCGTCGACGGCGAGCCGTACCAGCACGTCCTCGACGCGCCGCCCGTCCCGCTGGACGTGCGGAGCTGCGCCGAGCGGGACGTCACGGCCGAGGTGACCCGCTTCACCTCCGGCACCTTCGACCTGGCCCGCCACCTGCCGCTGCGCGCCGCCCTGCTGCTCACCGGGACCGACACGGACGGCGACCGGCGGGCGACGCTCGTCCTGCTCACCCACCACATCGCCACCGACGGCTGGTCCGTCGGCCCCCTGCTGCACGACCTGGGCGCCGCCTACGCGGCCCGCCGCGCCGGTGCCGCCCCCGACTGGGAGCCGCTGCCGGTGCAGTACGCGGACTACACCCTGTGGCAGCGGGACCTGCTCGCCGACCCGGACGCGGCGCTGGCGCACTGGCGGGCCGCGCTCGACGGCATGCCCACCGTGCTGGACCTGCCCGCGGACCGGCCCCGCCCGGCCGAACCCACCGGCACCGGCGCCACCCTGACCGCGACCCTCGGGCCCGACGCACTGCGCCGGCTCACCGCCCTCGGCGAGGAACACGGGGCCAGCCTGCTGATGGTGCTCCAGCCGGCCCTCGCGCTGGCCATGGCCGCCGCCGGGGCCGGGGAGGACATCGCCGTCGGCACCCCCGTCGCGGGCCGGGGCGACGAGGCCCTGGACGGCCTCGTGGGCTTCTTCGTCAACACCCTGGTGCTGCGCACCGACGTGTCGGGGCCGCTGTCGTACGCCGGGCTGGTGGAGCGGACCCGGGACGCGGACCTGGCCGCCTACGCCCACCAGGACTTCCCCTTCGACCTGCTGGTGGAGCACCTGGCACCGGAGCGCGGCCTCGCCGTGAACCCGTTCTTCCAGGTGATGCTCACCGCCGAGACCGACGACGGCTCGGGCGGCGCGACCGGAGGCCCGCTGGCCGGGCGGTTCGCCGAAACCGGGCTCGAGGCGGCCAAGTTCGACCTCAGCGCCTCCTGCGTGGTCCTGCCCGACGGCACGCTGAAGGTGTGGTGGCAGTACGCCGCCGACCTGTTCGCACCCGAGACGGCCCGGCTGCTCCTCGACCTGTTCGTCCGCGCCCTGGAACGGGCCGCCGCCGACCCGCACGCCCCCGCCGCCGCACACCGGCTGCCCACCCCGGCCGAGCAGACCCGGATCACCGCCCTGCGCGCAGGACTGCACCGCGCCCGGCGGCGGGAGGAGACCGACCGGGCCCGCACCACCGTCACCGGGCGGCCGGAGGCCGAGGACGCGCTGCGCACCCTGTTCGCCGAGGTGATCGGCCGCGGCCAGGTCGGCCCGGACGACAACTTCTTCACGGTGGGCGGGCACTCGATGCACGGCATCCGCCTGATCAACCGCATCCGCGCCACCCTGGGCGTCCACGCCCGCATCCGGGACCTGTTCCTCGCCCCCACCCCTCGCAAGCTGGCGGCCCGCCTGGCAGAGCAGGGCTCGCCGTCCGGGCGCCCGGGACCGGTGCCGGTACCGGAGCACCTGCGGCCCGAGCGGGTGCCGCTGTCGTACGCGCAGCGCCGGCTATGGTTCCTGGACCAGATGGAGGGCCCGAGCCGCTCCTACACCATCCCCTTCGCCCTGCGCCTGGACCGGCCGCTGGACGCGGCCGTGCTCGCCGAGGCGCTGGCCGACGTGGCCGGACGGCACGAGGTCCTGCGCACCGTCTACCCGGCGGTGGACGGCGAGCCGTACCAGCGCGTGCTGACCGGCGCCGCCGCCCGGCCCCCGCTGGACCTCGTGGACTGCCCGGCGGGCGGCGCGGCGGACGCCGTGGACGCCGCCGCGGGACACGTCTTCGACCTGGCCGCCGACCTGCCGCTGCGGGCCACCCTCGTCACCGAGGCGGAAGCCGGGCAGATCCTGGTGCTCCAGGTCCACCACATCGCCGCCGACGGCTGGTCCACCGGCCCGCTGCTCGCGGACCTCGCCGCCGCCTACGAAGCGCGCGAGGCCGGGCGGGCACCGCGGTGGCGGCCCTTGCCCGTGCAGTACACCGACTACACGCTGTGGGAACACGCCGCCCTGGACGGCACGGCCGCCGACGAGCACGTGGCCTTCTGGCGCGACACCCTGGCGGGCGCCCCCGAAGCCCTGGCGCCCACCCCGGCCGGAATCCGTCCCGCGGAGGCGTCCCGGCGCGGCGCGTACCTGCCCGTGCACCTGGACGCGGACGTGCACGCCCGGCTGGAGCGGCTCGCCCTGGACCACGGCGCCACCCTGTTCATGGTCGTGCAGGCGGCCCTGGCGTCGCTGCTCACCCGGCACGGAGCCGGCACCGACCTGCCGCTCGGCACGGTCGTCGCGGGCCGCGACGACCAAGTCCTCGACGATCTGGTCGGGTTCTTCGTCAACACCCTCGTCCTGCGCTGCGACACCTCCGGCAACCCCCGGTTCGCCGACCTGCTGGACCGGGTGCGCACCACGGACCTGGCGGCCTTCGCCCACCAGGAACTGCCCTTCGACCTGGTGGTGGAACGGCTCAACCCCCGCCGCTCCACCGACCGGCACCCGCTCGTGCAGACCATCGTGCAGGTCGAACCGGCCGGCCCGGCGACCGCGACGGGCACCGCCCTGTCCGGCACCCCGCTGGGCACCGACTCCGGATTCACCAAGTTCGACCTGACGGTCTCCCTCCAGGAGACCCGGACCCCGGACGGCACCGCCGCGGGCCTGACCGGCGTACTGGAGTACGCCACGGACCTCTACGACGCCGGCACCGCCCGGACCCTCACCGCCCACCTGGAGCGGACCCTGCGCGCCGTCGCCGAGGACCCGGCGCAGCGCATCGCCGACATCGCGCTGCTGACGCCCGAGGACGAGTTCCGGCTGCTGACCGACTACAACGACACGGCCACCCCGCGCGCCGCCTGCGGCCTGCTCCACGAGCGGTTCACCGCCCAGGCCCGCCGCACCCCCGACCGGATCGCCCTGCGCCACGGCGACGAGCAGGTCACCTACGCCGAGCTGGACGCCCGCGCCAACGCCCTGGCGCACACCCTGCTCGCCGCCGGCGTCGGCCGGGACGCCGCGGTCGCTGTGCTGATGGACCGCACCCCGCTGCTGCCGGTGGCCGCGCTGGCGGTGCTCAAGTGCGGCGCGGCATACGTGCCGATGGACCCGAGGCTGCCCCAGGCGCGGGTGCGCATGATGACGCAGGACACCGGCGCGACCGTCCTGCTCACCCAGCAGGCGCACCTCAGCGCGCCGTCGGTGACCGCGGAGGCGGCGGCCGGGGTGCGGGTGCTGGCGGCGGACGCCCCCGGCGCGGTCGACGCGGCGCGCGGGGACGCCCCGGACGTGGCGGTCGGGGAGGACGCGCTGGCGTACATCATGTTCACCTCCGGCTCCACGGGCCGGCCCAAGGGCGTCGGCGTGACCCACCGCAACGTCGTGGAACTGGCCACCGACCGCTGCTGGAACCGTGAACACCACCGCCGCATGCTGGTGCACTCGGCGATCGGCTTCGACGCCTCCACCTACGAACTGTGGGTGCCGCTGCTCGGCGGCGGGCAGCTGGTGATCTGCCCGGGCGACGGCACGGACCTCGCCGAGATCGACCACACCGTCCGCACCCACGGCGTGACGGCCGCCTACTTCACCATGGGCCTGTTCCACATCCTGGCCGACGAAGGGCTCGACACCCTCAAACTCCTCGACGAGGTGTGGACCGGCGGAGACGTCGCCTCCCCCGAGGCACTCCAGCGGGTGCTCACGCACTGCCCGGACACCGTCCTGGTGCACAGCTACGGCCCCACCGAGACCACCTTCGCCTCCCACCACCAGCGCTTCACCGTCACCGAACGCACCCTCCACGCCGTCCACCTCGGCCTGCCCCTCGACAACACCCGCGTCTACGTCCTGGACGAGCGGCTGCGGCCCGTGCCGGTGGGCGTGGCGGGCGAGATGTACATCGCCGGCACCCAGGTGGCGCGCGGCTATGTCGGCCGGCCGGAACTGACGGCCGAGCGGTTCGTGGCCGACCCGTTCGGCGCGGACGGCGGGCGCATGTACCGCACCGGCGACCTCGTGCAGTGGACCCCCGACGGCGAACTGCGCTTCCTCGGCCGCGCCGACGGCCAGGTCAAGCTGCGCGGCTTCCGCATCGAACCCGGCGAGATCGAGGCGTCCCTCGCCCGGCACCCGGCCGTCGGGCAGGCGGCGGTGGTGGTCCTCGACGACGGCCCCGGCGGCAAACGGCTGGTCGCCTACGCCGTGCCGCGCGCCGGACACGACCTGACCGGCCCGGACCTGCTGCGGTGGGCGGCGGACGAGCTGCCCGAACACATGGTGCCCTCGGCGGCGGTGCTGCTCGACGCGATCCCGCTGACCGTCAACGGCAAACCCGACCGCAAGGCCCTCCCCGCCCCCGCACCGGCCGTACGCACCACCGGCCGGGTCCCGCGCACCCCGCGCGAGGAAGTGCTGTGCGGCCTCTTCGGCGAAGTGCTCGGCGTCGCGGACGTCGGCATCGACGACAACTTCTTCACCCTGGGCGGTCATTCCCTGCTCGGCGTCCGCCTGATCAGCCGGATGCGGTCGGTGCTCGGCCTCGACCTGGGCGTACGCGACCTGTTCCGCACCCCGACCGTGGCCGGGCTGCTGGCCGACGAACCGAGCGGTTTCGACCCGATGGGCGTCCTGCTCCCCCTCCAGACCAGGGGCAGCCGGCCACCGCTGTTCTGCATCCACCCGGGCACGGGCGTGGGCTGGACGTACGCGGGCCTCGCCCCGCACCTCGGCCCCGACCAGCCGCTCTACGCCGTCCAGGCACGGGCCCTCGGCGAGCTGGGCCACTCCCCGCAGTCGGTGGAGGAGATGGCCGAGGACTACCTGACGCTGATCCGCGAGGTCCAGCCGCACGGCCCCTACCGCTTCCTCGGCTGGTCCTTCGGCGGCACCGTCGCCCACGCCCTGGCCGCGCGCCTGGCCGAGCTGGGCGAGCGCACCGACCTGCTGGCGATGATGGACGTCCACCTGCTGCCGACCGAGCCGCAACGGCGCCGCATGACCCCGGCGCAGAAGCGCGAGATGCTCGTCGGCGACGCGTCGGACGAACCCGAGGACGCCCCCTTCGACGTGGCGGCCCTCATCGATCTGGTCCGGCTCACGGACCCGGTGCTCGGCGCGTTCTCCGACGAGGAGATCCGCTCGGTGATCGGCGCGTCCATCGACCACGCCGAAATCATGAACCTGTACTCCCCGCGCCCGGTGAGAACCGACCTGGTGTTCCTGGGGGCGCTGGAGGAAGGAGAAACGGAGAACACCCTCGTCCAGCGATGGATTCCCTATGTCGACGGCACTGTCGACAACCACCTGATCGGGGTTCCCCACCTCAGAATGGGAGAACCCGAGCCGCTCGCCCTGATCGGCCGTATCCTTTCCGAGAAATTGAGGAGCCTGTCATGACCAATCCTTTTGATGACGCCGAGGGTGTTTTCCACGTCGTGGTCAACGCGGAGGGCCAGCACGCCCTGTGGCCGGTCTTCGCGGACGTTCCCGCAGGCTGGGACGTGGTATGGGGACCGGGTGCGCGGGCCGAGGCCCTGGCGTACGTGGCCGCGAACTGGACCGACATCCGCCCGCTGAGTCTGGTCGCGCAGTATTCCTGAACCTGCCCGCCGAGAATTGTTTGCGTCGCCGGCCGCGCCCCGTGAGACCACGGGGCGCGGCTTTTTCATGCCCGTCGGACGTGCATTTCACCTGCCGTCGGACTGCCGCCGAAACTTCCCCTCGGTAATCCGCTGGGAATCTATATTTCTGACCATGCCACGACGGAATGTGCGAACCCTGCTGACCGGTACGGCCTCGGACTCCCATACCTGGAACCTCGTCTACCTCCAGCTGTTCCTGGAGGAGCTGGGACACCAGGTGCGCAACCTGGGTCCCTGCGTCACCGACGAGCTGCTGACCGGTGTCTGCGCGGCCGAGCGGCCCGAGCTGGTCGTCATCAGCAGCGTGAACGGGCACGGGTACCGCGACGGGCTGAACGCCGTGCGCGCCCTGCGCGCGGCAGGCCTGCACACGACGGTGGTCATCGGCGGCAAGCTGGGCGTCGCCGGGCAGGCCGACCCCGAGCGCCGCCGCCGGCTGCTGGCGGCCGGGTGCGCGGCCGTCTTCGACGACGGGGACACCGCGGCCCTGCGGAGCTGGCTGGAGCGGGCATTCGACCGGCGGGCCGCCGCGTGAGCACCGCCGCCGGTCTCGCCGCCCCCGACGCGGCCCCACCGGCCGCGCTCGCCGACCGGAGCCCGGTCCCGCCCTCCGCGCTCGCCGACCGGAGCCCGGCCGCACCGCCCGCGCTCGCCGACCGGAGCGCGGTCCCGTCGCCCGCGACCGCCGACCGGAGCCAGGTCCCGCCCGCCGAGGGCGTGTCGTTCGGGCAGTTCGTCGCCGCCGCGGCCGCCGCGGGCCGGCTCGTGGTGCAGCCCCGTATGGGTTTCAGCGACCCCCGGGTGATGCGCGACGGGCTGGAACAAACCCGCTCCGCCGTCGCCACCACCGTCGGCACCCTCACCATCGACAGCTACACCCGGGTCGGCGACCTCGCCGCCGCGCGCGCCGCGCTCGCCGAGGGCCTCCCGCTCAACGGCTACCCCATCGCCACCCACCCCGCGGACGTCACCCGCGGCCTGCTGCACGGAACAGCGGCCTCCGCCTTCCCCGTCCAGGTCCGGCACGGCTCCTCCCGGCCCGAGCCGATCATCCGCGCCCTGACCGCCGCGGGACTCGACGCCACCGAGGGCGGCCCCGTCTCCTACTGCCTGCCCTACGGCCGTACCCCGCTCGCCGAGTCCGTGGCCAACTGGGCCCGCGCCTGCGAGCTGCTGGCCACCCTGGTGCCCGCGCCCCGCGTCCCGCACCTGGAGAGCTTCGGCGGCTGCATGCTCGGCCAGCTCTGCCCACCGGGCCTGCTGATCGCGCTCAGCCTGCTGGAGGGACTGTTCTTCGCCCGGCACGGCATCCGCAGCGTCTCCCTCAGCTACGCCCAGCAGACCGACACCACGCAGGACGCGGAGGCGGTACGGGCGCTGCGCCGGCTGGCCGACGAGTTCCTGCCCGCCGACGTGGAGCGGCACGTGGTGCTCTACACCTACATGGGCGTCTTCCCCCGCACCCGGCACGGCGCCACCCGGCTGCTCCAGGACTCGGCGCGACTCGCGGTCCGCGCCGGGGCCCAGCGGCTGATCGTGAAGACGGCCGCCGAGGCGCACCGCATCCCGACCGTCGCGGAGAACGTCCGCGCCCTCGAGACGGCGGCGACCGCGGCGACCGCGGCGGCCCGTGCGCCGTACGGCCAGGGCCGCCCCGCCGCCACCGGCAGCGAGGTCTACCGGGAGGCCCGGGCCTTCCTGGAGGCCGTGCTGGAACTCTCCGACGACCCGGGGCGCGCCCTGCGGACCGCGTTCGCACGCGGCGTGCTGGACGTCCCGTACTGCCTGCACCCGGACAACGCGGGCCGCAGCCGCAGCTTCCTCGGCCCCGACGGGCGGCTGCACTGGTCCGACGTCGGCCGGATGCCCGTGGCGCCGTACGCGGCACCCGGCGCCCGCGTCCTCATGACCTCCGCCGGGCTGCTGCGGGCCCTCGACGCGGTCGCGGACCGCTACGACCGGCCACCCGGCCCCCTCCCGGCCCCCGAACACGCCCGGCCCGCCCATTTCCCCACCGGACAAGGAGACGACATGGACCTCACCACCCCTCCCGCGCTGGGCGAGCACCTGGCCTCGCCGACCCTGCGATCCGCGATGCTGGTGCAGCAGGAAGCCCTCCACGCGGCGCGGGAGTTCCTGCGCGGCGAGGGCTTCGTCGAGCTGCTGCCACCGCTCGTCGGGCCGGTCACCGACCCCGGCGGCCGAGGCGCCAAGGCCCTCGACGTCGACTACTACGGACAGCCGTACAAGCTGATGACCAGCGCCATCCTCTACAAGCAGGCCTCACTGAAGGGCTTTCCGCGGCTGTTCTACATCGCGCCGAACGTCCGCGTGGAACCGCCCGAGACCGCCGGCACCGGCCGGCACCTGGTGGAGTTCCACCAGATCGACGTGGAGCTGGCGTCGGGCACCCGCGAGGACGTGCAGGAGATCGCGGCCGGTCTGCTGACCCACGTCGTGGAGCACGTCTGGACGGCCGTGCCCGACGTGCTGCGCGGACTGGGCCGCGACGAGCTGGACTTCGCCGAGCTGCGGTCCGGCAAGTGCGATGTCCGCACCCACGAGGAGGCGGTCGCCCGGCTGCTGGCGAACGGCCACCCGCAGAGCCCGGACGCGGAGATCGACTGGGCCGGCGAACACCTGCTGTCCCTGGAGGCCGACCGCCCCTTCTTCGTCAACGACTACCCGAAGGGCTCACGCGGCTTCTACGACCGCGAGGACCCCGGCAACCCCGGCGTGCTGCGCAACTTCGACCTGATCGCGCACGGCGGCTACGGCGAACTGGTCAGCGGCAGCGAACGCGAGTCGAACTACGCGACCCTCGTGACACGGATGCGGGAGAGCGGCGAGAACCCCGCCAAGTACGCCTGGTACCTGGACCTGGCCCGCGAAGGCCTCAGCCCCAGCGCCGGGTTCGGCATGGGACTGCAGCGCCTGGTCCGCTTCCTGACCGGGCTGGACGCCCTGTGGCAGGTCAGCGCCTACCCGAAGCTGCCGGGGGTGATCGCGCCGTGACCGGCCTGCACGCGACCGGGTTCCCGGAGGAGCAGGTCCGGGCCCGCGCCCGCACCGGCACGGCGACCGTCTTCCCTCCGGCGCGGGCGTACGGCGGCGAACTGTTCGGCGCCGCGCACCCCGCCCCACCGGACACCCCCGGGATCCCCGACGGCCTGGACCGGCTGCGGATCGTCCCGCCGGTGTTCATGCCGCGCCGCCTGGAGAAACTGATCGACCTCGGCCGCGAGCCCTCCCACGACGACGTCGACCTGACCGGCCGGACCGGCGGGTTCACCACCCGGCTGCCCCTCTACCTCTCCGCGTTCGGCTCCACCCGGGCGGGCAGCGGCGACCTCGGACCGGCCGCCGCCCGGCAGGCGGCCCGGCTGGGCATACCGATGGTGATCGGCGAGAACATGGTGCCGGTGCACGGCTACCGGCGCGGCCCCGACGCGGGCGCCACCCGCTCGGCGCTGCTGGAACGGATCGCCGCCTACACCGAGGCCGTGCCCGACGGGGCCGGCGGAGTCGTCGTCCAGCAGTCCACCGAGGACGCCGACTCCGAGGTGTGGAACCTCCTCTACAGCGACCCCGGCACCCGCGCCCTGCGCGATTCCGGCCGGCTCGGTTTCGAACTCAAGGTCGGCCAGGGCGCCAAGCCCGGCCTCGGCGGCATGACCGTGGTCGGCGCCGAAGAAGCGCTGCGGCTCGCCGGGCAGTTCGCCGTGCACGACGTCCTGGGCGCCCCGGAGCGGCAGCTGCGCTGCGCCACCCCGGGCACCTTCACCGAGGAGATCGTCCGCCAGCAACTGCGGTTCATGCGGAACAACTTCCCCCTCGCCCGCACCTGGGTGAAGTTCCACCCCGGCCGCGACATCGCGCGGGCCGCCGCCACCGCCTGGGAGGCCGGCGCCGACGCGGTCACCGTGGACGGCGCCGAGGGCGGCACCGGCTGGGCACCGCGCGTCTTCCTCGACCACGTGGGACTGCCGCTCGGCGAATGCCTGCGCCGCATCGGCCCGCCCACCGGCGACCTGCTGGTCACCGGCCGGATCTGGGAGGGCGGCCGGACGATGCGCGCGCTCGCCCGGGGCGCCTCGGCGGCAGGCCTCGGCCGCGCGGCCCTGCTCGCCGTGGACGAGGACCCCGAAGAGGGACTGATCCGGCTCGTGGACGCCCTCGCCCTGGAACTGCGGCTGCTGATCAGCGCGGTCGGCAAGTACCGGGCCGCCGACCTCGCCCCCGCCGACCTGTGGGACCCGGCGGCGGCAACCGCCGCCCACCCCGCCGAGCCGGCCACCACCCACGCCGGAGACCTGCGGTGACCGGCCCCGGCCCGACGGCACGCGACGGGGAACAGGCGGCGGACACGGGGCGCGGCGCGGACCTCGCCCCCAAGGGTGCCCCTGCGGGCCGTCGCGCCCACCGTCCCCCGACACGTCGCCGGAAGGCCCGCGCGCTGCGAGGCCGACGGAAGGCAGCCGTCCGCAGGGACGGGAGGCGGTGGCCCACGAGCCGGCCGGACGTCGGACGGACCCTGGTACGGGCCCGGTTCCGGCTGACCGGCCCCGAAGGGCTGCCGGGTGTCGTCGTCGAGTCCGCCGGCGGCCCCGGCCCCGTCGGCGCGGTGGCGACCCGAGCCCTTGCCGAAGCAGGGCTCGGCCACCTGGGCGGTCAGCTCCGGCTGCGCACCTACGGCAGGCCACCCGGCACCGCCGCCACGGCGCGCGCCGTCCGCAGGGCCGTACAACGGGCGCTGGCCGCCGGTCCGCCCTGAATCCGGCGGCAGCCCTTGAAACGGGCTGCCGCCGGTCGCTCCCGAACCCGGCCCCCCGCCGACCGCCCTTGAACCCGGCCCTCGTCCCCGCACCACCCCCTCCCTCACTCACCCACTCCCACAGAACGGGTACGTCCATGGACACCACCGCGCACCCTCCGGTCCCCTGGGGACGGGTCGCCTCCCTGGTCGGCGGCCAGGCCGCCGTCCAGTTCGGCAGCTTCGCCCTGCTCATCGCCATGAACTGGACCGCCGTCGAACTCGGCGGCACCGGCGCGGTCACCCTGCTGACGCTCGCCGCCACCGTGCCGCGTGCCCTGATGCTCATCTTCGGCGGCGCGGTCGCCGACACCATCGGCCCGCGCTTCGTCCTGCTGCGCACCACCAGCGCTCGCGTGGCACTGCTGGCCGTGGGCGCCGTGGTCACCGCGACCACCCAGACGCTGTGGCCGCTGGTGGTGATCGCCCTGATCGAGGGGGTGCTGCTGGGCCTGGCCGGACCCGCCTCGGGCGTCCTGCTGCCGATGCTCGCCCGCGGCGAGCAGCTGACCCGCGCCAACTCCCTGTACGCGATGGTGCTCCGGGTGGCCCCGATCCTCGGCGCCCCCGCCGGGGCGTTCCTCATCGCGGCGGGAGAACTGTGGGTCGCGATGGCCGCGGGCGCGGTGACCGGGGCGATCTGGCTCGGCTGCCTGCTGCACGTCACCCACGGCTTCGCGCGCCCGAAGCCGGAGCCCGGCATCTCCCTCGTCCGGCGCTCCGGCGACGGCTTCCGGCTGCTGGCCGCGCACCCGCGGCTGCGCTGGATGTTCATCGCCGCCCTCTCCCTGGACATGGCCTTCAGCTGGCCCGCCGAGGTCGCCCTGCCGCTGCTGGTCTCCGAACGCGGCTGGGGCGTGGGCACGGTGGGCGTGGTGCTGGCCGCCTTCAGCGCGGGCGCCCTCGGTTCCAGCGCGCTCGGCGCGATCCTGGCGCACCGCATCCCGATGTACGTCCGCCTGGTCGTGACCGGCGCCGGACTGGCCGCGGGCATCCTGGTCATGGCGCTGATGCCGTCGGCCCTCTCGCTCACCGCGGTCGCCGCCGCCGTGGGTCTGCTGTCCGGGCTCAACGGGCCCGCCATCGTCACCCTCTACCAGCAGGCCGCGCCCGAGGAGCGGATGGGCGCCGCCATGTCCACGCTGTCGCTGGCCGGCATCGGCACCGCGCCGATCTCCATCGCCGTGTTCAGCTCCCTGTCCCTCGTCCTCGGCGTCAAGACCACGTGGCTGCTGTGCGGCACCATCGCCTTCGTCTCCCCGCTGGCCGCCGTCCTCGCCCTGCGGCACCCGGCCAGGGCGGAGGAGCCCGCGACGGCAGCCGCCGCATCGCCCACTGCGGCCGGCGATGCGTCCGTGTCGGCCGCCAAGCCGTCGGTGTCCGTGGTCAAGCCGTCCGTGCCCTAGGCCGAACCGTCCGCTCGCGACGCGGGATCGCCGCTGACCGCCGCCGAGCCGTCCGTGCCCGGGACCGAAGCGCTGCTGCCCCCCGTCGATTCGCCCGTCCACGCCCCCAAGCCCCCCGTGCCCGCCGCCTGAAGGAGGGTCATGACCACGCTGACCGTTCCCCGACTGCTGCTTCCGAGACGGCTGACCGGTCCGGGCCCGGGCCCGGGACCCGACCCCGGCCACCACCCGGCACCGGTCCCCGGCCGAACCCCGGCACCCGCCCCCGGCCCGGAGGTGTGGCTCGTGGACACCACCGCCTACCGGTCGCACGCCCACCGGCAGGCGCCGGGCACCCTGGACGCCCAGGAACTGGCGCGAGCGGCGGAGTTCGTACGGGCCGCCGACCGCGACTCCTACGTCTGCGCGCACGTCGCCCTGAGGCGGCTGCTCGGCGCCTACCTGGACATCGCCCCGGGCGACGTCACCGTGGAGCGGGCACCGTGCCTGCACTGCGACGAACCCCACGGCAGACCCGTGCTGCCGGACGGGGCGCTGCACTTCTCGCTCTCGCACTGCACCGGTCTGAGCCTGCTGGCCTTCGCGACCGCGCCGGTCGGCGTGGACGTGGAGGAACTGGTGGCGCCGGCGACCGTCCTGGAGGCCTCGGACGTCCTGCACCCCAGGGAGGCGGCGGAACTGGCGCGGCTGCCCGCCGCCGAGCGGCCCGCCGCCTTCACCCGGGTGTGGACCCGCAAGGAGGCCTACCTGAAGGGACTCGGCGTGGGCCTGTCCGCGGACCCGTCAGCCGATTACGTGGGCGCGGGGCACGACCCGGCCCTCGTACCCGGATGGCTCCTCACGGACGTCGTCGTCCCCGAAGGACACTGCGCCGCGGTGGCCCTGCGCACTCCGTGAGCGCGGCCACGACAGGGAGGGCGGAGAGGGGAACGGGTCGCCGGTCCGGGAGGACCGGCAACCCGCTCCCATGCCCTCACAACCGCTCACCCGCGATCTCGTCCTCCCCGGGCTCCCGCCCCGCCCGCAGGCCGGACCGGACCCGCAGCGCGCGGAGCCGGTCGAGCCGGGAGATGACGGGTGAGGCGGTCACACCGTGCAGGGCGACCGAGACGAGCAGCGTGAAGGCCACCACGGCCCACAGCTCACCGGCCGGCACGTGGAAGTCCTCGATGCCGAGTGCGTGGGCGAGGTAGAACAGCGAGCCGATGCCGCGGATCCCGAAGAAGGCGATCACGACGCGCTCGCGGGGCCCGGCGGGGGTGCGGAACTGGGCGAGCCCGCCGGTCAGCGGCCGGACCACCAGCAGCAGGAGCAGACCGACGACCGCGCCCGCGAGGGGGAGCGGGGCCAGACCGCCCTGAGCGACGAACACACCGAGCAGGAACAGCAGCGCCGCGGTCAGCAGCCGCTCCACCTGCTCCACGAAGTCGTGCAGCACGGTGTGATAGCCGTGGGCCCGTTCCGCGGAGCGGATGCGGCAGGCGGTGACGAACACGGCCAGGAATCCGTAGCCGTGCGCCAGCTCGGTCACGCCGTAGGCGAGGAACGTGGCGCCCAGGGCGACGAAGCCCTCCCGGTGCTCGGACAGCCGCATCGCACGCCGGCCGGCACGGAAGAACAGCCAGCCGAGCAGCGCGCCGACCGCGAGCCCCGCGCCCACGCCGACCACGCACTTGTACGCCAGGTCGACCAGCGCCCAGTGCCCGATCCAGCCGCCGGACAGGCCCGCGCCCGCGGCGGACGCCAGCGCGATCGCCGCCGCCACGACGGGGAAGGCGAGGCCGTCGTTGAGCCCGGCCTCGCTGGTCAGGGCGAAACGCACCTCGTCCTCGTCGTGCTCGGAGTCGGTCGGCGCCCCGACCCGCACCTCCGAGGCCAGCACCGGGTCGGTGGGCGCCAGAACGGCCGCCAGCAGCAGGGCCGCGGCGGGCGGCCAGGCCAGTACCGCCCAGCCCAGTACGCCCACCGCCGCCACGGTCAGCGGCATGGTGATGCCGAGCAGCCGCCAGGTGGCGCGCCAGTTGCGACGGCCGAACGGACGGTTCAGCGCGAGCCCGGCGCCCATCAGGGAGATGATCACGCACACCTCGGTGAGGTGCTCCACCCACACCCGGTCGGCGACGGGATCGATGTCCGGCAGCGGCGCCCCCAGCAGCTGGACGAGCACTCCGCAGACGAGGAAGACGAGCGGCAGGGACAGCGGTCTGCCCGCCACGAGACGGGGCAGTACGGCCGCGCACAACGCGCCGGCGCCGAGCAGGGCGAAGAGGAAGTCGACCGGGATCACCGATGACGTGTGCCCAGGACGAGGCGGGAGACGCCGGCCCTGTGGCCGAAGCCACTCCACGTCATCCGGGCCGCCCCGTCCCCGACGTGCGGCGGGACGCGGCGGCGCACCGCGTTTTCCGGCCGTGCGTGGTGTGGTGGAGACTGGACCCGGGGGCCGGTGTTCGACGCTCGCGGTCGCCCATCGGCAGGCCGACCCGGGAAGGGACCACCACATGATCATCTTCGGTACCAAGGGGTATCTGTACCAGCTGGCGATACTGACGCTGGTCTGCGGCCAGTGCGGCAACCCCGCCGCGCACACGCTCAAGAAGCGCGTGACCAAGTTCACCCTGTTCTTCGTGCCGCTGTTCCCGTTCTCGACCAAGTACCTGACGCAGTGCACCTTCTGCGGCGCCGAGCAGCAGGTGACCGGGGAACAGGCGGAGCAGTTGCAGGCGCAGGCCGCGAGCGGCCAGGGCGGTCAGACGTACGGGCAGCCGCACCAGCAGCCGTACCAGCGCTGAGCGGCTCCGCACCCACGGCAACCCGTCCCGGGGCCCTCGATCCTCTTCGGCGGCCCTGCGGGACCGGCCGCCGCGCCGCGGGTCAGGCGCCCGCGTCCGCGTCGGCGGGGAAGGAGGCCCACGGCGGCGCCATCGCGCCGTCGCTCCACGCCCGCAGCTCCCGCCCGCCCACGCACACTATTCCGCACTGCTCGGCGTACTCCGTCGCCGGAACGGTGAAGTCGCCGGTGGTGACGACGACGGCCACGTCCGCCTCGTGGACGGTGAAGCAGGTGCCGCCGAAACGCTGCAGTTCCTGGGAGCCCACCTTGTTGTCGTCGGTGTAGCGCTTGCACTGGATCACCACCCGCCGGCCGTCCGCCGTCGTCGCCAGCACATCGGCGCCCAGGTCTCCCGCGCCGCCCACGACCTCCACCTGCGGACAGCCGTCCCGGGCACAGAGGGCGGCTATCGCCTGCTCGAAGCCGGCCGGGCTGAGAGCGCCGTAGTCGGCGAGGGCGGGCGTGCCGACCGCCTCGGCCGGCTCGCGCGGGGAGACGACCGCCGCGGCCAGGTCACCGGCGAGGACGACCGTCTCGGCCTCGCCGCGCCGCGGCGGGCCCGGCTCCCCGGCGCCGGATGCCTCAGGTACCCCGACCGTCCCGGCGAGCACGGCCCTTCCGTGGACTTCCTCTCCTTCACCCACCGCGTCCGGCGCGGGGGCCGCGCGCTCCGCCTCAAGGGCGTCGAGTGCCGTGGTCGTCGCCTCTTCGAGGGCCGCCCCGGTCCGGCGCGCCAGCCTCGCCGCGGAGAACCTGCGGTGTCCGCGCCTGCCCGCCACGGCGACGGACGGCACCAGGACCAGCAGGGTGACGGCCCAGGCGGGGTGCCGCTCGGCGACGTGCGCCGCCGCCCGCCCGAGCCAGCCCGCGATGCACACGAGCACGGCGAGCAGAGCGAAGAACATGGCCGTCGCGCGGAGGTCGAAGGGGCGCTCGCGGTGGGTCGTGCGGGTCCGGCGCTGGAAGGCGGCCAAGGCGATCAGTCCTCTCGGTTCGACCGGAACGAAGATCACTTGCGCCCGTCTGCCCGGGAAACGATCATTTACCGCTCCCGCTCCCGCTCCCGCTCCCGCTCCCGCTCCCGCTCCCGCTCCCGCTCCCGCTCCCGCTCCCGCTCCCGCTCCCGCTCCCGCTCCCGCTCCCGCTCCCGCCCCCGCTCCCGCCCCCGAGCCCGGCCGGGAGTTGCCCCTGCACCTCCCCGACACCCCGCTCCCGTCACCTCCGCACGCCGTCGGCGCACTCCTGCGTACAGGCAGCCCATGACGCGCGCGGGGCCCCGCGCCGCTCGCAGCGGGCCGGGCCTGCGGGCACTGTGTGCCACATGACGTGGGCTTTCCTGGAAACCCGGGCGGCATGACCGACGACGAACAGCACACGACGCCCTCGACGCCTCCGCCCGACGACGCGCGGGTCGTGGAACGCCTCGTGCCGATCTGGCTGGACGAGACGCAGCACCACGACGCCGACGCCGCGCACCGGGCCCGCGAGGGCTGGCGGAAGGGATCACTGCCGGCCGACAGTGCCCGGGACTTCGCCCACTGGGTCACCGCCCGGATCACGGACACGGCCTTCAACGAGGACGAGGGCCCGGACGTGGCAGGCCCCGCCCGGATCACCCCGGCGGACAAGAGCGCGGTGCTGCGGTGGCTGGGGGAGCAGGGGCACGCGGTGTGAGACCCGCAAGGGGCACGCCGCCCGCCCGAACGCCTCCGCCGAGGAACTGGCCCACCTCATCGGTGTCCTGCAGTCACACGTCGAACGCCCCGAGAACACCGTCCGCCGACCGTGACGCGCCGGTGACGTGGCTATCTGGGACAACCGCGCCACGCAGCGCTACGGCGTGGACGACTCCGACGACCACGAGCGCACCCTGCGCCGCGTCGTCATTGACGGGGACCTCCCGGTGGGCGTGGACGGCCGCCGGCCGGTGCTGCTGACCCCGGAGTCGGTGCCCCGGCCACGCACACGGCGCACTCTCCGCAGCCTCCACCGCCGGGTCGGTGGCGCACGCCTGAGCCGGCCGCGGCGGCCGGTGCCCTCCCCCCGGCCGCCGCCCCCGCCGTATTCGCCCCATCGACAACTGCCCGACGGGTTGACGTGTTCGTGGCGAGATGGCTTCATGGGAGCGCTCCCACACCCGATCGACGCTCAGTCCGACGCTCAGTTCCTAGGCGCTCACCCCCATGGAGGCGCAGTGAGAACGACGACAGGCACGACACCGCCCACCCCCGCCGCGTCCCCACCGGCCGTCCGTGCCGCCCTGGCCGCCCTGGTCGCTCTGGCCGTGCTGCTCGGCCTCGGCGCCCTGGGCGCCGGCCCGGCCCGGGCCGTGGAGACACCCGGCGCGGAACCGCCCCGCACCCAGGCGACCGGCCTGCACATCAGCAACGGCCGGCTGCTGGAGGCGAACGGCAACGACTTCGTCATGCGCGGCGTCAACCACGCCCACACCTGGTACACCACGCAGACGCAGTCGTGGGCGGACATCAAGGCGCTGGGCGCCAACACCGTCCGCGTCGTCCTGTCCGACGGCCACCGCTGGACCGAGAACAGCCCCGCCGACGTGGCGGCCGTCGTCGACCGCTGCAAGGCCAACCGGCTGATCTGCGTCCTGGAGGTGCACGACACCACCGGCTACGGCGAGGAGGCCGCCGCCGGCACCCTTGACCACGCGGCCGACTACTGGATCGGCCTCAAGGATGTACTGGCCGGTCAAGAGGACTACGTCGTCATCAACATCGGCAACGAGCCCTGGGGCAACACGAATCCCGAGGGCTGGACCGCCCCCACCATCGCCTCCGTCAAGAAGCTGCGCGCGGCGGGCTTCCAGCACACGATCATGGTGGACGCGCCCAACTGGGGCCAGGACTGGCAGGGCGTCATGCGGGCCAACGCCCAGTCGGTGTACGACGCCGACCCCACGGGCAACTTGATCTTCTCGATCCACATGTACAGCGTCTTCGACACCGCCCAGGAGATCAACGACTACCTCAACGCGTTCGTCAACGCGCGCCTGCCCATCGTCATCGGCGAGTTCGGCGGTCCCGCCGACCAGTGGGGCGACCCGGACGAGGACACCATGCTGGCCGCCGCCGAGCGGCTCGACCTCGGCTATCTGGCCTGGTCCTGGAGCGGCAACACCGACCCGGTCCTCGACCTCGCCATCGGCTTCGACCCGAAGCGGCTCAGCTCGTGGGGGCAGCGCATCTTCCACGGCACCAACGGCATCGCCGCGACCTCGCGCGAGGCCGAGATCTTCGGAGGCGGCCAGGCCGACACCCGGGCCCCGACCGCTCCCGGCACCCCCACCGCACCGTCCGTGACGGCGGCCTCCGTCACGCTCACCTGGCCGGCCGCCACCGACAACGTCGGCGTCACCGGATACGACGTCGTCCGCGTCGCCGCGGGCGCGGAGACCCCGGTCGCCGCCTCCACCACCACCTCGGCCACCGTGTCCGGCCTGACCGCCGCGACGACGTACACCTTCGCCGTCTACGCACGCGACGCCGCCGGGAACCGTTCGGCCCGCTCCGCGACGGTCACCGTCACCACCGACGGGGACGGTGGCGGCACACCGGGCACCTGCTCCGTCGGCTACCGCGTCGTCGGCGAATGGCCGGGCGGCTTCCAAAGCGAGATCACCCTGCGCAACACCGGCACCGCCCCGGTCCGTGACTGGACCCTGGTCTTCGCCTTCCCCGACGGGCAGCGGATCACCAACATGTGGGGCGGAACACCCGCCCAGTCCGGCGGCACGGTGACCGTCACCCCCGCCTCCTACACCACCACCATCCCGGCCGCGGGCTCGGTCACCCTCGGCTTCACGGCGGCCAAGGGCAGCACGAACCGCAGCCCGAGCACCTTCACCCTGAACGGTGGCACCTGCGCCAGGTCCTGACCGTCTCGACACCTGTCCGCATGCCGGCCGGCGAGGACACCCGCCCCGCCCGGCCGGCACGCGGACGGCAGCCCCGAACCACCGGACGACCACGCGCTTTCGGCCAAGGACCGTCCATTCCTCAACAGCCGGCCGGGATCCCCTGTCCTGCCCGACGGATGATCAACTACCTTGTGGGACAAGCCTGTTACTCGATTCAGGGAGTCCCATGTCCACCGCGCAGCCGGTCCCCGACATCCTCTCGCCCGAATTCGCCGCCAACCCCTACCCGGCCTACCGCACGATGCGCGAGACCGCCCCCCTGATCTGGCACGAGGCCACGCAGAGCTACATCATCTCGCGGTACGAGGACGTCGAACGTGTCTTCAAGGACAAGGCGGGCGAGTTCACCACCGACAACTACGACTGGCAGATCGAGCCGGTGCACGGCAGGACGATCCTCCAGCTCAGCGGCCGGGAGCACGCCGTACGCCGTGCGCTCGTCGCCCCCGCCTTCCGCGGCAGCGACCTCCAGGACAAGTTCCTGCCCGTCGTCGAGCGCAACTCCCGCGAACTCGTCGACGCCTTCCGGCACACCGGCTCCGCCGACCTCGTCGCCGACTACGCGACGCGCTTCCCGGTCAACGTGATCGCGGACATGCTGGGCCTCGACAAGGCCGACCACGCCCGCTTCCACCGCTGGTACACCTCGGTCATCGCCTTCCTCGGCAACCTCTCGGGCGACCCGGAGGTGACCGCGGCGGGGGAGCGGACCCGGGTGGAGTTCGCCGAGTACATGCTGCCGATCATCCGCGAGCGCCGGGACAACCTCGGCGACGACCTGCTGTCCACGCTGTGCGCGGCCGAGGTGGACGGCGTCAAGATGAGCGACGAGGACATCAAGGCGTTCTGCAGCCTGCTGCTCGCCGCCGGCGGGGAGACCACGGACAAGGCGATCGCCAGTGTCTTCGCGAACCTGCTGACGCACCCCGACCAGCTCGCCGCCGTCCGCGAGGACCGCGGTCTGATACCCCGGGCCTTCGCCGAGACGCTGCGCTGCACACCGCCCGTGCACATGATCATGCGTCAGTCGGCGACCGAGGTGAAGCTCAGCGGCGGCACCGTCCCCGCGGGCGCCACCGTCACCTGCCTGATCGGCGCCGCCAACCGGGACGGCAGCCGCTACCGGAATCCGGACAGCTTCGACATCTTCCGCGACGACCTCACCACCACGACCGCCTTCTCCGCCGCCGCCGACCACCTCGCGTTCGCCCTCGGCCGGCACTTCTGCGTGGGCGCCCTGCTCGCCAAGGCCGAGGTCGAGATTGGCGTCGGGCAGCTCCTCGACGCCATGCCCGACATGCGGCTCGCCGACGGCTTCGAGCCGGTCGAACAGGGCGTGTTCACGCGGGGACCGCAGTCCCTGCCGGTGCGTTTCACACCGATCACCGCGGTCACCACCGTCACCGGCTGACCCGCCGCCTCCCGGTACGGGCCCCCGCACACCGGGGCCCGCCCACCGTTACCGCGCCACCGGCTACTGCACCACCGGCGTGAACTCCACCGGCAGCGCCGTCAGCCCGCGCATCCAGATCGACGGACGCCAGGTCAGCTCCTCCGGCTCCACCGCGAGCACCAGGTCCGGCAGCCGCTCCAGCAGCGTCTCCACGGCCGTACGCGCGATGACGTCGGCCAGCAGCGGCGCCGGATACGGGCAGCGGTGCTCGCCGTTGCTGAACGACAGGTGCGCGGAGTTCTCCGCGCCGACGTGCGCCTCCGGCCAGATCTGCGGGTCCGTGTTGGCGGCGGCCAGGCCCAGCACCAGGCAGTCACCGGCCCGGATCCGCCGCCCGCCGAGCTGGGTGTCGCGCACCGCCCAGCGGCCGATGAAGTTCTGCGTCGGCGTGTCCAGCCACAGCACCTCGTTGAGCGCCTCGCCCACGCTCAGCCGGCCGCCCGACACGTTGAGCGCGAACCGCTCGTCGGTCAGCAGCAGGCGCAGCGTGTTGCCGATCCAGTTCGCCGTCGGCTGCTGCGCCGCCGCGATGATCGAGACCAGGTCCTGGACGATCTCCTCGTCGGTCAGCCCCGCCGGGTGCAGCAGCATCCGCGAGGTGACGTCCGGACCCGGCCGCTCCCGCTTCTCCTTCACCAGCCGCGCCAGCCGCGCGCCCACCCGCCCGTACGCGGCCACCGGGTCGTCGCCCTCCGCCGCGTCCAGGGAGATCCGCAGGTCGTCCATGAGCTGCTGGGTGTCCGTGCCGGCGTGCGGCATCCCGCACATCTGCACCGCGGCACGCATCGGCAGGGCGTGCGCGTACGCGCTCATCAACTCCGCCTGGCCGCTGCCCGAGAAGGCCGCGATGAGCTGGTCGGCGATGTGCCGGCAGTCGCGCGCCAGCTCGAACTGGTCGACGCCCTCCAGCGCCTCGGTGATCACCCCGGCGCGCCGCCGGTGCTCCTCGCCCTCGGTGAACAGCACCGACGGCTGGTGTCCGACGAACGGCAGCAGCGGCCAGTCCGGGGGAATGTTCGGCCACTGGTTCCAGCGGCGCGAGTCCCGGGCGAACAGCTCGTCGTGGCTGGTCACATAGCCCACCTCGGAGTAGCCGAGCACCAGCCAGGCGGGGATGTCGCCGTCGAGCAGCACCGGCGCGACCGCGCCGTGCTCCCGGCGCAGCGTCCGGTACAGCTGCGAGGGCGTCTGCTGGTACTCCAGACCGCCCAGGCGCACCGCGCCCGCGTGGGCGGGGCAGCCAGGGGGAGCCGCGTCGGCGCAAGGGGTTCCGGTGTCGGTCACGGTGTCGTCTCCTGGGCCATGGCCAGTTCGTAGAGGTGGTCCACGAGGGTGATCAGCACGTCCTTCCCGGACTGCCTGAGCCGCGCGTCGCAGTCGATCAGCGGCACGTGCCCGGGCAGCGCGAGCGCGTCGCGGATCTCGTCCAGGGAGTACCGGGCGGTGTCGTCGTCGAAGCGGTTCACGGCCACCACGAACGGCGTGCGGTGGTGCTCCAGCCGGTCTATAGCGTACCAGGAGTCGTCCATCCGGCGCGTGTCCACGAGGACGACCGCGCCCAGCGTGCCGGAGAACAGCCGGTCCCACAGGAACCAGAACCGTTCCTGCCCCGGCGCACCGAACAAGTACAGCACCATGCGCTCGTTGAGGCTGATCCGCCCGAAGTCGAACGCCACCGTGGTGGTCGTCTTCGACGCGACCCCGCTCGTCTCGTCCACGCCGACACCGGCCTGCGTCATCACCTCCTCGGTGTTCAGCGGCCGGATCTCGCTGACCGAGCGGACCAGCGTCGTCTTGCCGACTCCGAAACCGCCCACGACGACGATCTTCAGGCCGGTCTCTGCGGCGTCGTCCAGGGGCGTGCGGTGGGAGGGCAGCTCAGAGGTTGCGGAGCCCATGGAGCACCTCCTTCAGAAGGGCGGTTTCGGGGAGCGAGGCGGCGGACTTCGCCGTGCGCGGGTGGCGGGCGCTGATACGGCCCGTGGCGAGCAGGTCGCCGAGCAGGATCCGCACCACGGTGATCGGCAGCTTCAGCTCCGCGGCGATCTCCACCACGGCCGCCGGATGCCGGCACACCTCGAGGATCCGGGCGTGCTCCGACTGCATCCCGGCCGTGGGTTCGCACTCACTGACGACGAGCGTGACCAGGTCGAACGCGTCGTCGGCGCGGCTTCGCCCGCCCGTGACCGTGTAGAGCCGGTCGGGAACACCGGTGTCCACGGGCCTGCGCGTCACGAGCCGGCACTCCCCGGTACGGGCTGGCGTGGCTCGGCCCGCAAGTGCTCCCCGATCTGCTCGACCATCTCGGTCATCTGGTGGCCGACGACGCCGGGGTCGGCGCTCTCCTCGGCGACGACCGCCAGGTGCGCGCCCCGGCCGGCCTCCACGATGAACAGCAGGCCGCCGTGGAACTCGGTCATGGAATGGCGTACGCCGCCGGTCCCGTCGCCGAACTCGACGGAGGCGCCCTGGGCGAGGGCCTGGATGCCGGAGCAGATCGCCGCCAGCTGGTCGGCCTGGTCGAGCGACAGGTGTTCGGTCCAGCACAGCTTCAGGCCGTCCCGGGACAGGACCAGGGCGTGCCGGGTGCCGGGGGTGCGCTCCAGGAGGCTCTGCAGAAGCCAGGTGAGGCTGTTGTCGGTGGTCTGCATGGTGGGTGATGGGACGGTGGTGCCCGGCTGACCGGTCACCGGCCCGTTCCTCCAATCTCACGTGCTCAAGCGGGGGAAGTGGGCGCCGGGGCCCGGGCGCCGTACGGGAGGGTCTGGGCCTACGGCGCTGTCGGCGGCCCGGGTTCGGTCTCGGGCCGGGCACCCGCGCCGCCGGACCGGCGCCCGCGGTGGAAGGCGCCGAAGCGGGAGCCCGCGTCGCGCGCCGGGGCGGGTGCCCGGTCGGCCGTGCCGTCCTGCGCGGACCCGGCGTCCGTGTCCCGGCGCCGCTCGCGTTCGCGTTCGGCCTCGGCCATCGTGCGGCCGGGCATGCGCACCGGCAGGCCGTTCGGGGTGGACCCGTGCGGGCGCCGGTGCGCTTCGCCCTGCTCGGGCAGCTCCACCCGGGCGGCGGGGCGTTCCACGGCCGCCGGACCCGCGGCGGGTTCGGGCAGGGCCGCGGGCGGCTCGGCCGCGGCGGGCGCGGGCCCCGGGGTGGGCGGCGCGACGGCGGCACGGCGCGGCGTCCGCACCGGGGCCGGATCGCGCTGCTGGGCAAGCAGTTGCGGCGGGACGAGGACGACGACGCCGGTGCCGCCGCGCGACGACGGCCGGTAGTTGACGCTGATGCCGTACTTGACCGCCAGCCGCCCGACGACCGCGAGACCCAGCCGTGTGCCCTGGAGGGAGGCGAGGTCGGTCATGCGGCCGGACACCGCCTGCTCAGCGCGCCGCATGGCCGCGTCGGCCATCCTCAGGCCGCTGTCCTCGATGGTGACGACGATGCCGGCGCTGCGCTCCTCGACGTAGACATGGACCTCGTCGATCGGCGGGGAGAAGTTGGCGGCGTTGTCCATCAGCTCGGCGAGCAGGTGCATGAGGCCTTCCGCGGCGAAGCCGGAGATCGCGGCGCTCGTCGAACAGTGCAGCCGGACCCGCTGGTAGGCGGCGATGCGGCCGACCGCGCCGCGCAGGATGCTCTCCATCACGATCGGCTTGTTCCAGGCGCGGCTGGAGCGGCCGCCCATGAGCAGCGCCAGGCGGTCCGTCATGAGGCCGAGCTGCGAGGTGCTGTGGTCCAGCTTCAGGAGGTCGCCGAAGACCTCCTCGCCGTGCCGTTCCTGCATCTCCCTCAGGTCGGCAAGCATGCTGACGGCCTTCGCCTGCACGCGGCTGAGCGCATTCGCCGAGGCGGCCTGCGCGGCTGCCGCGCGCCGCTCGCTGCGGGCGATGTCGCGGACGAACGATTCGGCAGGCGCGCGCAGCAGCGGGGTGCGGGGCCAGTCCAGTTCGGCGAGCACGGTGTCGGCGGACTGCCCGTCGCGGAGCTTGGCCACCCCGGCGGGCAGGGTCTCGGTGGTGAGCCGTTCCAGCTCGGCGACGGTCTGGTTCAGCTCCTCGCGGGCCTGGCGGCGTTCGGTGTCCAGGGCCGTCGCGTGCTGCACGGCCTCCTCGACGACCGAGGCGAAGGTGTGCACGACCTGGCGCAGTTGCGGGTCGGTCGGCGGTGTCACGGCCGTCAGGGCGTCACTCGCGCGCGTGCCGTCCCGCAGCCGTTTGGCGACGGCGGGCAGCGTGACGTTCACCAGGTGGGCGGTCTCGGCGGACAGGTGGGCCGACTGGGCCTTGAAGTGGCCGGCTTCGGCGAACTGCCGTGCCGCGGACCGGCGGGCGCGCCGGATCAGCAGGGTGCCGACCGCGACGGCGAGGGCGATGCAGAGCCAGCCGCCGAGGGCCGTGGCGGGTGCCCAGGGCCGGGCGTCCGCGGGCGCCGCCAGGGCCGCCGCGGCGGCGCCCGCGGCAGTGACGACCAGCACGGCCAGGGGTACGGCCGCAGAGGGCTGGGAAGCCTTCGCTGACCGGTGCTGACTGGGCGGTGCAGGCACTGACATTCCGCGGTCCCTCGGTCCTTGAGAGCAGGAGAATTCGGGTCGACCGGCACACGGCGGGTCGCAGGTCAGGAGAGCGCCTGCAAAAGGGCGGCGGTCTTCCGGACCGGGTATGCGTTCATGCTAGTCATCCTGCTGCGCACCGAGTTCTGACCTGGGGAACAGTCACGCCAGGACGCGATTTCGTCCCGAAGTCGCCACCACCTCACACCGGGCGTGGTAAAGGATGTGAGAGGCATTCCACGCGGCTCAGAAAGCGCTGGTGGCGACCAGGGCGTCGGTGTGTGCGGTCGACTGCTCGAGCATTACCGTTTTTTCGGTGGGTCCAGCCCTCGAACGAGTGAATGTTTTCCGGTCAACTGCGGGCTTCTGCAAGGGAAGTGAGATCGCGTTTATCATGCGATTCCGGGCCGCCTGAGCGACCCGGAACGGGCGTGGTGAGGGGTCTTCACCTCGTGGGGGGCTCACCTCCTTCGTCGCCCTCGGTGTCGATCCGCTCCTTGCGAACCTGACCGCGAACGGTCTCCTCCTCGACCTGCTCGTCGGTCGTCAGGCGCACGCGCTCCACCGGAACCGTCTCGGTCTCCGCGACCGGGCGTTCCTCGTGCAGCGTGACCTCGTGCTCGGCCTCGGAGATGGGCTCGCCGGACAGGGCGGCGTCACGGTTGGCCTCCGTGATCGGCTCGCGCTCGACGCGCACCTCCTCCCGGCGCACCGGAACGGTCTGCTGCACGTCCTCGGTGACCACGTACTTCCGCAGCCGGGCGTGGCCCGCCTCGCGGCGTTCGACACCGACCTTCATCTGTTCCTCGGAGCGTGTCATGGCGTCGTCGCCGCGCGAGCCCGCCCGGGCCTGTTCGCCCATGTCCGGCCCGGTGCGGTCGCCCGCGCCCGCCGCCCCCGCAGCGCCTGCCGTGCCCGAGTCCTGCTCCCCGCCGGAGTGGGCCCAGCCGCCCTCGCCGGGCCGGTTGGCCCGCTGCCAGGCCTCGTCCCAGTCGATGCCGTAGTAGTCGTACAGGCGGTGCTCCTCGTCCTCGGACAGGTGGCCGCCACCGTCGACGTCCACGTGCGGGGCGTCCTTGACCTTGTTCTTCGGGTAGGGCACCTCGAGGTGGTCCTGGACGAGCGCCGCCTCCCGGATCGGCACGAACGACTCGCTCGTCCCGAACAGGCCCGTTTTCACCGTCACCCACTCCGGACGGCCGGTCGCGTCGTCGAGGAAGACGTGCTTGGCGTCTCCGATCTTGTTGCCGTCGGCGTCGTACACCGGGTGATCGAGGACCGCGGGAATCTGTTCTCTGGTGATCATGAATCGTTGCTCCTTCCATGTCCGACACGTCCCGGGTGCACCAGGAGAAACAGGACGAAACGCGCAAAACATGTCCCGTTTTGTCCTCTGGTGGACGCGCGTAGAACTCGGGCACCATCTCCCTGCACGCACGCACCACCTGCACAGCCACCCCACAGGAATCCGGTTCACCGCAGGAAGGTTCCCCCATGAAGGCTCAGATGCCTGCGACGGCTCCCCAGGCCTCGCCGTCCCCCAAGACCCGCAAGCGGGCGAGGATCCGCTCGATCCTGACGGCTCTCGCCCTCGTCGTCGCCCCCGGCGTCGTCGTGGTCGGCGGCGCGAGCGACGCGTTCGCCGTCACCAAGATCAGCCACTCCACGGCCACCTCGATGTTCCGCGAGGTCGGCAACACCTGGTCGTCCTCGGGCGGCTGCTCCGACCGCTACACCTCGACCTGCACGTCCTTCGAGCAGCTCAACCTCGCCAGCGCCCAGGGCGCCCAGACCCTGAAGCGGGCCAGCGGCTGCGCGCTGAACATCACCGGCGGCACCGAGGTCGGCCACGCCTCCGGCACGTACTCGCACTGGAACGGCTACAAGCTCGACTACAGCAAGTACACCTGCATCGGGAACTACATCAAGAACACCTTCACCTACATAGGCGTGCGCGGCGACGGCGCCCCGCAGTGGCGGTCCGGCTCGGGCAACATCTACGCCGACGAGGGCAACCACTGGGACGTCCTGTACTACAACTGCGGCGGCTGCTGACCGGCGTAGCGCACGACGCGGCACCCCGGCCGGGCCCGACCGAAGCGGGCACAGGATGTCGGGTCCGGCCCCCGGCCCCTCCGTAGCGTCAGTGGCCGCAAGGGAAGGAGACCGGGGTGCTGGAACGGCTCAACGCGGCCATGGAGTACATCGAGGAGCACCTCGACGGGACCGTCGAGGCCGCCGAACTGGCGCGCGTCGCCGTCACGTCGGAGTACCACTTCCGCCGGATGTTCTCGGCGCTGGCCGGCATGCCGCTGTCCGAGTACGTCCGCCGGCGCCGGCTCACCGTGGCCGGCGCGGAGGTGCTCGACGGACGGCGGACGCTGCTCGACATCGCCGTGCGGTACGGCTACGGCTCGGGGGAGGCCTTCGCGCGTGCCTTCCGTGCCGTGCACGGCGTCGGCCCGGGTGAGGCCAGGCGCGGCGGCGCGACGCTGCACGCCCAGCCCCGGATGTCCTTCCGCCTCGTCGTCGAAGGGAGTACCGGCATGCGGTACCGGGTCGTGGAGAAGGAAGAGTTCACCGTGGTGGGCAGGAAGGCGCGGGTGCCGCTGGTCCACGAGGGCATGAACCCGGCGATCGTCGAGTTCGTGCGGAGCATCGGCAAGGACACCTTGCAGCGGCTGGCCGGGCTGTCGGACCAGGAACCCGCCGGGCTGCTGAGCGCCTGCGTCAACCTGGACGCCGGCCGCGCCGAGGGCACCGAGCTGGACTACTACCACGGGGTCGTCACGAGCGCCGGCGCCCCCGGGGGCATGGACGTCCTGACCGTGCCCGCGGGCGCCTGGGCGGTGTTCGAGAGTTCGGGCCCCCTGCCGGAGGCCGTGCAGTACCTGTGGCGGGACGTGTTCACGCAGTGGTTCCCGTCCCACCCCTACCGCAGCCGGCCGGGCCCGGAGATCATGCGGGCCGACCTCTCGCGGGACGGCGGGCACGCGGACGCGGAACTGTGGATCCCCGTGGAACGCGCCGCCGCCTGACGCGCACGCCGGGTGACCGTCCGGCGCGACCTGCCGCCCGGCGCGAGTGGTTCGGGTCCTGACGGTCACTCGGCATCCATGAGCCGACTTTCGAAACCGGGACGCGGGCACCGCGACCACGACGAGTCCGAGCCGCACTACGGTCCGGACGAGCAGGTGGAAAGGGCGGCGCCGGACAAACCCTCCGATCTGCCCAAGGGGTCCTGGTCGGCCGTCTTCAGGGGCAGCATCCGCGAGTTCAAGGACGACGAGCTCACCGACCGGGCGGCGGCACTCACGTACTACAGCGTGCTGTCGCTGTTCCCGGCGCTGCTGGTGCTCGTGTCGCTGCTCGGCATCGTCGGCGAGTCGGCCACCGACAAGGTGATGGAGAACATCAACCAGCTCACCCCCGGCGCGGCCCGCGACATCATCACCCGCGCCGTCGAGCAGCTCCGGGACAGCGGCGGCACCGGCTCCGTCATGGCCGTCGTCGGCCTGGCGCTGGCGATCTGGTCGGCGTCCGGCTACGTCGCCGCGTTCATCCGCACGGCCAACGCGGTGTACGACATCCCGGAGGGCCGCCCGGTGTGGAAGGTCCTGCCGGTGCGGATCGCCGTCACCGTCGTGCTGATGGTCTTCGCGGTCGTCAGCGCGCTGATCGTCGTCTTCACCGGCTCCCTGGCGCACCAGGTGGGCACGGCGCTCGGGATCGGCGGCCCGGCGCTGACGGTCTGGTCGATCGCCAAGTGGCCCGTCCTGGTGATCCTCGTGACCGTCATGATCGCGATCCTGTACTGGGCGACGCCCAACGCCAAGGTGCACGGCCTCCGCTGGATCACACCGGGCTGCTGCCTGGCCCTGGTGATCTGGCTGATCGCCTCCGCCGGATTCGCGTTCTACGTCGCCAACTTCGCCTCGTACAACAAGACCTACGGCACGATGGCCGGCGTCATCGTCTTCCTGGTGTGGCTGTGGATCACCAACCTGGCCATTCTGCTGGGCCTGGAGTTCGACGCGGAGACCGCACGGCAGCGGGCCATCGCCGGAGGGCTCCCGCCCGAGGCCGAGCCGTACACCGAGCCGCGCGACACGCGTGCGTGGGACGAGCAGGACCGGCGCCGCATGGACAGCCAGTGACGCTCAGCGGACGGCGGGCGGCGGGGCGCTGCTGCGGCGCACGACGAGGTCGACCGGGACGACGGACGACGCGGGCGGCGGCTCGTGGCCCGCGTCGATCCGGTGCAGCAGGAGCCGCAGGGAGCGGGTGCCGATCTCGGCGAAGTCGGTGCGCACGGTGGTCAGCGGCGGCAGCAGGTGGGCGGCCTCCGGGATGTCGTCGTAGCCGACGACACTGACCTCGTCCGGGACCGGGCGGCCCGCCTCGTGCAGCGCGTGCAGGACACCGACGGCCATCTGGTCGTTGGCGACGAACACCGCCGTCACGTCCGGGTCGGCGGCCAGGCGGCGGCCCCGCTCGTACCCGGACTCGGCGCTCCAGTCGCCGGCCAGGGGCTCCAGGACCGGGGCACCGGCGGCCTCCAGGGTCGCCCGCCAGCTCGTCAGCCGCTGCTCGGCGGGGGTCCAGCCGGCCGGCCCCGCGATGTGCCGGACGGTCCGGTGCCCGAGGGCCAGCAGGTGCTCGGTTGCCTTGCGGGCACCGGCGCGGGAGTCACCCGTGACCAGCGGCGTGCCGTCGTCGACAGGACTCTCCAGCACCACCAGGGGAGTGCCGAGCCCGGCCGCGGACAGCGCCCGGCCCACCCATGTCTGCGGGGCGATGGCGATGACGCCCTCCGCGCCCTCGGCCGACAGCCGGTCGACCGCCGCCACCACCGTGCCGTGGTCGGCCGTGTCCAGCGCGATCGAACTGATGAGGTAACCGGCCTCCTGCGCCGCGGTGTTGACGGCGGTGAGAATGGCGGCGGGGCCGTAGCGGGCCGCGTCGAAGGACAGCACGCCGAGCATCCGGGTCCGTCCACTGGCCAGCGACCGCGCGCTGCGGCTCGGCCGGTAGCCGAGCGTCCGCATCGCCTCCAGGACCGCCTCGCGGGTCGTGGCGCGGACGGCCGGATGGTCGTTCAGCACCCGTGAGACGGTCTGCTTGGACACACCCGCCAGCCCGGCCACGTCGTCCATGACGGGACGCGCCCCGGCGAAGTTGCGCCTGCTGCGCCACGGCGGGACGGAACCTTCGGCGGCGCTTCGGGGCATGACGGGAGTTTCCTCGACGGGGTCACGGCGGGCGGGGACCGCCCGGGAGGACCACAGCATAAGGCGCCAGGGGCAGCGGGGCGGTGGGCTGACCCGCCGCCCCTCCCGGCGGCGCGGTCAGGCCTTCACCGGCCCGAGATCCGGCGCGCCGGTGAGCAGTGCGCGGGCCTCGGTGGTGCCGTGCAGTTCCAGCAACAGCAGTTCGTTGCCGCCGCCCGGCCGCAGTACGGGACCGGGGACGTACAGGGCGCGCTGTGGGCCGCGGTTCCAGTAGCGGCCGAGGTGGAAGCCGTTGATCCAGGCCTGGCCCTTGGTCCAGCCGGGCAGCGACAGGAAGGCGTCGGCGGGCGCGGCCACCTCGAACGTGCCCCGGTGGAAGGCGGGCTCGGCGCACGCCCGGGCGGCGGCCGGTGCGAACGGCACCGCGCTCAGGTCGTCCAGCGGCAGCGGGTGGCAGTCCCAGCCGTGCAGGACGATGCCGTCGAACGACACGGGGCCGAGCAGGCCCTTCGGGTCGCCGATCCGCGGGCCGTAGTTGACGCCGCCCATGTTCTCGACCAGGACCTCCAGCGTGGCACCGGGGCGGGGGACGCTCACGGGCAGTGTCTCCTCGTGGCGTTCGCGTTCCAGGACGCCCGCGGGAGCGCCGTCGACGAAGACCTGAGCGCGGTCGCCGACACCGCCCGCGAAGTGCAGCAGGCCGGTACCGGACGTGGGCACGGTCGTGCGGTACAGGGCGTATCCGGCCGACTGCCCGAGGTCGCCGATCGTGAGCGGGTCCGCGCCGCGCACCGGCCCGGACAGCGCGCCGACGTGCGGCAGCAGCGGCGCGCGGCGGTCCAACTGCACCTCGGTGCGCGGGAGTTTCGCACTCGGGGCGGGGACCGGCTCGTCGGGGACCCCGGCGTGCCGGGCGATGACCTCACGGAAGGCGTGGTACTTCGGGCCCGGGTCGCCCCACTCGGTGAGCGGGGCGTCGTAGTCGTACGACGTGACGACCGGCGCGTACGCGTGGTCGTGGTTGGCGCCGTTGGTGAAACCGAAGTTGGTGCCGCCGTGGAACATGTAGATGTTCACGGACGCCCCGGCGGACAGCAGCCGGTCGAGATCGGCGGCGGCGTCGGCTCCGTCCCGCGTGTGGTGCGGCTCGCCCCAGTGGTCGAACCAGCCCACCCAGAACTCCGTGCACATCAGCGGGCCCTCACCGACGTGGGCGCGCAGCCGTTCCAGGGACTGCTCGATCCTGCTGCCGAAAGTGCCGGTGGCGAGCGCGCCCGGCACGCTTCCGGCGGCGAGGTGCTCGGCGTTGGCCTGGTCGCAGGTGAACAGCAGTTCCTCCACGCCGCGCGAGCGCAGCCCGTCGGCCAGGTGCTTGAGATACGCGGTGTCGTCGCCGTACGCCCCGTACTCGTTCTCCACCTGCACGGCGACGACCGGGCCGCCCGAGGCCGCGCAGTGCGGCAGCAGCTCGGGCAGCAGCAGGTCGAGGTAGCGGTCGATCGCCGCGGTGAAGCGCGGGTCGCTGCTGCGCAGCCGGATGTCACGGTCCGAGGTGAGCCAGGCGGGCAGTCCGCCGCCGTCCCACTCGGCGCAGATGAAGGGACCGGGCCGCAGCAGCACGCGCAGGCCCTCTTCGCCCGCGAGCCGCAGATAGCGGGGCAGGTCGAGCAGGCCGTCGAGGGCCAGCGGGCCGTCGGGGTCCGGCTGGTGCAGGTTCCACGGCACGTACGTCTCGACCGTGTTGAGGCCCATCAGCCGGGCCTTGCGCAGCCGGTCGGCCCACAGGTCCGGGTGGACGCGGAAGTAGTGCATCGCGCCGGAGATGATCCGGAACGGCTCGCCGTGCAGCAGGAAGCCGTCGGCCGTGGTCGTCAGGGCGGGCATGCGGTGATCCCTCTCGTGGGCGGGCGGCGGGCCGGTCACGAGAGGGATGTTACCGGTAACATGCGTCGGGTCAACCTTTCCCGGCGACCGGCGTGACGCCCCGTGCCGCCGACGGCGATCTCCTCACGCGGCAAGGGATCATGCCTCCCGGCGCGGGGTAGTCACGAAGGACGCGCCCCCGGCGCACCCCCCTCCCGTCCGGACAGGCAGGTGGACATGACGGACAGCGACGGCACGACGGACCCCCGCGGCGGTGGCCCCGCCGCGAGGCAGCTCCAGGTGGAGACGCACGGCCTCGACGTCATCGGCGACGCCGAGCGCAAGGGCACCCCGCGCACGCTGTTCTGGCCCTGGTTCGGGGCGAACGTGTCCGTCCTCGGGCTGAGCTACGGCTCCTTCGCGCTCGGCTTCGGGATCTCCTTCTGGCAGGCCCTCGCCGCCGGCGTGATCGGCATCGTCTTCTCGTTCCTGCTGTGCGGCCTCGTCGCCGTCGCCGGCAAACGCGGCTCCGCGCCCACGATGGTCCTCAGCCGCGCCGCCTACGGGGTGCGCGGCAACCGCCTGCCGTCGGTGATCTCCTGGATGCTCACCGTCGGCTGGGAGACGGTGCTGTGCGCCCTCGCCACCATGGCCACCGCGACCGTCTTCGGACGCCTCGGCTGGGGCGGCGGCACCGGTACCAAGGTGGCCGCCCTCGTCCTGGTCAGCGCGCTGACCGTGGTCGTCGGCGTGATGGGCTTCGACCTGATCATGCGGTTGCAGACGGTGATCACCGTGGTCACCGGCGTCCTCACCGTCGGCTACGTGGCCCTCGTCGCCGACCACGTCCACTGGAGCACCGTCGACGCCCTGCCCGCCGGTTCCGCGCAGCAGTTCATCGGCGCGCTGGTGTTCATGATGACCGGCTTCGGCCTGGGCTGGGTCAACGCCGCCGCCGACTACTCCCGCTACCTGCCGCGCACCTCGTCCAGCGCGGGCGTGGCCGGCTGGACCGCCTTCGGCGCCTCCCTCGCGCCGGTGCTCCTGCTGGTGTTCGGCCTGCTGCTGGCCGGTTCCTCCGGCGCGCTCGGCGAGGCGGTCGCCGCCGACCCGATCGGCGCGCTGACGACGCTGCTGCCCACCTGGTTCCTGGTGCCGTTCGCGGTGGTCGCCGTGCTCGGCCTGGTCGGCGGCGCGGTCCTCGACATCTACTCGTCCGGGCTCGCACTGCTGTCCGCGGGCCTGCGCGTGCCCCGCCCGGTCGCCGCCCTCGCCGACGGCCTGCTGATGATCGCGGGCGCGGTCTACATCGTCTTCGTCGCCGACGACTTCCTCGGCCCGTTCATGGGCTTCCTCACCACACTCGGCGTCCCCATCGCCGCCTGGTGCGGCATCATGCTCGCCGACCTCGCCCTGCGCCGCCGCGACTACACCGAGGCCGACCTCTACGAACCGCGGGGCCGCTACGGCGACGTACCGCTCACCCCGCTGCTGCTCACCATCGCCGCCACCGCGCTCGGGTGGGGCCTGGTGACCAACGCGTCCGCGAGCTGGCTGACCTGGCAGGGCTATCTGCTCGGCCCGTCCGGCCTGGGCGGCACCTCCGGCGACTGGGCCTACGCCAACCTCGGCGTCCTGGCCGCCCTCGCCACCGGCTTCCTGGGCACGCTGCTCCTGGGCCGCGACCGGGTCCGCCGGCAGGAGACGCGGGCACCCGGCGCGACCGAGCCGGGGGTGAGGGCCGTATGAGCACCGAGGGACAGCTCGCCGTCATCGACATGCAGCGCGTCTTCGCCGACCCGGGCAGCCCGTGGGCGGCCCCGCGCTACGGCGAGGCGGCGGCGGGCGTACGGCGACTGCTGCCGGCCTTCGGGGACCGCGTCACGTTCACGCGGTTCGTGCCGCCGCGGGAACCCGCCGGCGCGTGGCGGGCCTACTACGACCGGTGGCCGTTCGCCTGCGAGCCGGCGGACGCCCCGCTGTGGCGGCTGACCGACGACTTCGCCGACCGGGCGCCGCACGTCCTGGACGCCCCCACCTTCGGCAAGTGGACCCCCGAACTGGCCGACCGCACCGGCCCCGGAGGCCGCCTCGTCCTCGCCGGCGTCAGCACCGACTGCTGTGTGCTGTCGACCGCGCTCGCCGCCGCGGACGCGGGCGCCGAGGTGCTGGTCGTGGCCGACGCCTGCGCGGGCGCCGACGACGACTCCCACGCCAAGGCGCTGCACGTCATGGACCTGTACCGGCCACTGATCCGGGTCACCACCGCCGCTGCGCTGCTCGGCGCGGGGGACCGGTCCGCGGACCCTTCGGAACCTGCCGCTCCGCAGATGATTGCCCGGGGCCCGGACGGGTACGCGAGGCACGACCGAGCCCGGTGACGATCATGGCCGGGCAGGCGCACGCCGCAACCTGGGGACCTGCCATGGACACACCCGCCAACGACAACCACACCACGCCCGCCCAGCGTGCCCTGGACGCGCTCGCCCTGAACACCGAGGACAGCACGGCGCTGGACACCCTCGCGAGCAGCGACGTGCTCGTGCCCGTGCCGGACGACGCCGGCGACGAGGAGGCCGCCGACCCCGGCGCGCTGGCACTGCCCGTGCTGGAGGAGCCGGGCGGCGAGTCGGTGGTGCCGGTGTTCACCTCGGAACTGGAGATGGCCGGGCTGCTGCCGTTCGTCTCCCGCTACCGTCTGGTGCCGCTCGGCGCGCTCGCCGCCCAGTGGCCCGCCGACGACCTGTCGCTCACCATCGACGGCAGCTCCGCGCACCGGCTCACCCTGACGTCGGAGGGCGTGCGCACTCTGCTCGCGCGCCCCTGAACGGGCCGTGCGGCCAACGGGCCGTCCGGCCGCTGTCAGCCGGTCGACGCCCAGTCGCCGTCAGTCCGTCGCGTCGTCCGCCGCGTCGCCGAGCGTGCGCTCCAGAGCCGCACGCTGGAGCGGCAGCACCCGCGCGTGCAGGTCACGCCCCTTGGCGGTCAGGGCGACCCACACACCGCGCCGGTCCTCCCGGCACATGGACCGCTCCACCAGGCCGTCCTTCTCCAGACGGGCGATGAGGCGGGACAGCGCGCTCTGACTGAGGTGAACGCGCCCGGCCAGGTTCTGCACCCGGCACTGGGCGCCCTCCTCCGGCACCGCCGTCGCCAGGATGTCGAGCACCTCGAAGTCGCTCGCGCCCAGCCCGTGCGGATGGAGCACGCGGTCGATCTCGCACATCGTGCGCGCGTGCGCCGACAGAATGCGGCGCCACCGTTCCTCGAGCCGGGCACCGGCCGTTTCCACTGCCATACCCGCACGGTAACACCGTCCACGCGATTCGTTTACCGTGCAACTACCAAGTGTGGCGGCTGGGGCCGGGATCAAGCCTGCGCGTCCCGCCCTAGGCCGACCAGCGTGCCGTCCGCGCCGCGTACGGACGCGATCCGCCTGCCGCCGCCCACCTCCTGCACGTCCCGCAGCGTCTCGGCGCCGGCCGCGAGCAGCGCGGCCGGCGCCGGCCGGATGTCCGGCACGTGCGCGTGGGGGACCGGTCCGGTCATGCCCGTCGCGTGCCCGTGGGGGTCCGGCCCCACGTCCTGCCCGGCGTCCTGGTAGCCGACGTGATACGGCTCGTCCGCGTACGGCTCCGCTCCGGGCAGGGCGCCGAAGAGTGCCTTCGCGCGGTCGATGCCTTGACGGGGCAGACGATCGTCTTCAGGCCGTCGGTCATAGCGTGCTCCTGTCGTGAGACGTGAGGCGGACGCCCGTTGGCGTCGTGGCGTCACGCCAGGACGGGGCGGCGGCGGACGGCCTCTCGAAAAACTGACCGGTTGCGGCGGCGCGGCTCGCGCTTCACGTCGACGCCCCGCCTCATGTGGACGCCCGCTTCACCAGTTCCGTCGGCAGGATGACCGCCGCCGCCTCCTCGCCGCCGATCTGGGCGAGCAGCACCCGGACCATCTCCGTGCTGATGCGGTCCCACGGCTGGCGGATCGTGGTGAGCGCGGGGCGGGCCGCCAGCGCGGCCGGTGAGTCGTCGAACCCGCCGACCGCGACGTCCTCCGGCACCCGCCGCCCGGTCCGCTCAAGAGCCGTCAGTACGCCCTGCGCCATCAGGTCGGACGCCACGAACACCGCGTCCACGTCCGGCGCCCGGGCCAGCAGACGCTCCGCGCCCGCCTCGCCGCTGGCCCGGCTGTAGTCGCCGGACACGATGAGCCGCTCGTCGATCTCCATGCCCGCCTCGGCGAGCACCTCCTTGTAGCCGGCGAGGCGCTCGACACCGCCCGGGGTGTCCAGCGGGCCGGTGACCACGCCGATCCGGCGCCGGCCGGTCGACAGCAGGTGGCGGACCATGTCACGGGCGCCGTCCCGGTCGTCCGCCGCCACATAGCTCACCTTGGAGCCGAGCCCGATCGGCTTGCCGCACGCGACGAGCGGCACGCCCGCCGCGCGCAGCTGCTCCGCGACCGGGTCGCCCGAGTGGCTGGAGACCAGCAGCACCCCGCCGACGTGCCCGGCGGTGATGTAGCGCGTTATGCGCCGCCGTTCGTCCTTGGTCCCGGCCAGCATCAGCAGCAGCGGGATGTCGTGCGCGGCGAGCGCCTGGGTGCAACCGCGCAGCAGGACGTTGAAGTTGGGGTCCTCGAAGAACCGCTCCTGCGGCTCCGTCAGCAGGAAGCCGACCGAGTCCGACCGGCCGGTGATCAGCGAGCGGGCGTGCCGGTTGACGACGTAACCCGTCTTGCGGATGGCCGCGTTGACCGCCTCCTGCGCGGCCGGACTGACGTAGTGGCCGCCGTTGAGGACGCGGGACACCGTGCCGCGCGAGACGCCCGCCTCGCGCGCCACGTCGTGGATCGTCGGTGGCTTGCGCCGACCCCCCGTTGTGCTCATGGTCATGACTTTACGGCCCCGGACAGCAGATCCAGGCTCCAGAACCGCTGGACGACGAGGAACAGGGCGACCAGCGGCAGCACCGCGACGAACGCGCCCGTGATGACGAGGGTGTACAGCGCCGGCGTGTTGGAACCCTGTTCCAGCAGGGTGTACAGACCCAGCGTGATCGGGAACTTCTCGTCGTCGCTGAGCATGATGAACGGCAGCAGGAAGTTGTTCCACACCGCCACGAACTGGAACAGGAACACCGTCACCAGTCCCGGGACCATCATCGGCAGCGCGATCCGCGTGAAGATCCGCCACTCGCCCGCCCCGTCCATCCGGGCGGCCTCCACGACGTCGCCCGGTACGGCAGCCGCCGCGTAGATCCGCGCGAGGTAGACACCGTACGGGGAGAGGATCTGCGGGAGCAGCACGGACAGGTAGGAGTCCGTGAGGTCGGCCTTCGCCAGCAGCAGGTACTGCGGGATCGCCAGGATCACCGGCGGCATCAGCACGCCCGCGAGCAGGACGTTGAACATCGTCTCGCGCCCCCGGAAGCGGTACGTCGCGAGCGCGTAGCCGCTGAACGCCGACACGGCCGTGGACAGCAGGGCGCCCAGCACGGCGTAGAAGGCGGAGTTGGCCATCCACTGCCAGTACACGCCGTCCCGGTAGGCGCTGAGGTCGGAGAGGTTGCCGGTGAAGCCGCTGCCCGGCAGGAACGTGAACGTGGAGAACAGCTCACGCCCCGACTTGGTCGACGCGATCACCACCCACGCCACCGGCAGCAGGCAGTACAGCGCGCCGATGAGCAGCGTGACGGTCGGGACGAGGGCGATCCGGTGGCGCGGCGGCGGAGCCTGCGCGGTGCCGGGCGCGGTGCCCGCGGCGGGGCGCGCCTTGCGGACGGCAAGAGAACTCATCGTGCTGCCTCCTGCTTGTTGCGGCGGTTCGCGGCCCGCAGGAAGCCGAAGGACAGCAGCAGCGTGGCGAGCGCGATGAGCGTGGCCTGGGCCGCCGCGGCGTGGATGTCGCCCTTGCCGAAGGCGTCCTGGTACACCTTCATCAGCGGACTCCACGTGGTGGACAGGGAGTTGGTGAGCGGCCTGAGGGTGGTCGGCTCGTTGAACACCTGGAGCGTGGCGATGATCGAGAAGAAGAAGGTGAGCACCAGCGAGGGCGCCACCATCGGGATCTTGATGCGCAGCGCGATCTGCAGGGGAGTGGCGCCGTCCAGCTTGGCCGCCTCGTACACCTCGGCCGGGATCGCCTGGAGCGAGGTGTAGATGACGATCATGTTGAAGCCGGTGCCGCCCCAGACCGCGATGTTCGACAGGGCGAGATACAGCGGACCACCGTCCAGCAGATCCGGCTGCGGCAGTCCCAGCCCGTCGAGCACGAAGTGGAACGGGCTGACGTCCGGCAGGTACAGAAAGCCCCACAGCAGCGCCGCCACGACACCGGGAATGGCGTACGGCAGGAAGATCGCGAGCCGGGTGAAGGGGGCGAGCCGCACCTTCTCGGCGTCGAGCATCAGCGCGAACAGCAGGGCGAGGCCCAGCATCACCGGTACCACGATGCAGCCGTAGCCGAATACGCGCAGCGCGCCGTCCAGCAGCTCGCCGTCGGTGAGGGCGGCGGTGTAGTTCTCCACGCCGGCCCACACCTCCGAGCGGGCGCCGGACCCGAGGCCGAGCCCGGAGACCTTCACCTTGCGGAAGCTGAGCCACAGCGCGTAGCCGATCGGCAGCGCGAAGAACAGCAGGAACAGGACGGTCGCGGGGACGAGGAAGACGTACGGCGCGCGATGTGCGCCGCCGCGGGCGGTACGGGGAGACGGACGGTCGTACGGGGCTCCCTCGACCCCGTACGGCCCCCGGCGTGCTGCGGATTTCACTGAGCGACCTCGAAGCCCTGCTTCTTCAGGTCGGCGACCGTGTCCTCCTGCATCGTCTTCAGGGCGGCGCCGAAGTCCGACTTGTTCTTCGCGGCGGCGCCGAAGGCGTCCTTGAAGGACGTGTAGGCGACGTTCACGTTCGGACCCCAGGCGGACGGCGTCGTCGTCTTCGCGATCTCGGCGGCGCGGGTGTAGAAGTCCGGCTGGTTGGAGAAGTAGGCCGGCGGGTTGGTGAAGGCCCCGCTGAGCTGGGCCGACGTGGAGGCCGGGTAGATGCCGCTCTCCTTGGCGAGGGCGTTGAGGGCCTCGCCGTCGGTGTTCAGCCAGGCGGCGAACTTCGCGGCGGCGGCCTTGTGCCGGGAGTCCGTGGTGACGGCGGTGGAGGAGCCGCCCCAGCTGCCGGTGCGGTTCTCGTTCCGCGACCACTGGGGGAGCGGGGCCATGGCCCACTTGCCCTTGGTGTCGGGCGCGGCCGTGGTCAGCGTGCCCGGCGCCCACACGGCGCTGACCCACGCGATCTGCTTGCCGGTGTTGAGCGCCTTGTTCCAGGCCGGGGTGTACATGGGCTGGTTGTCGACCAGGCCCTCCTTGACCAGGTCACCCCAGAACGCGGCGACCTTGCGCGTCGCCGCGTCGTCGATGCCGACCTTCCACTGCTCGCCGGAGGCCGTCCACCACTGGGCGCCGGCCTGCTGGGCGAGACCCGCGAACAGGCCGGAGTCATTCGCGGAGAAGGTGGTGAGGTCCTTGTCCGGGGCCTTCTTCTTCAGCGTGCGGGCGGTCTCGGCAAACTCGTCCCAGGTCGCCGGCGCCTTCAGGCCGTACTCCTGGAACAGGTCCGCGCGGTAGTAGAACATCATCGGCCCGGTGTCCTGCGGCACCGCGTACACCGCGTCCGTGCCCAGCGTGGTCTGCTGCCAGACGCCCTCGGCGAACTTGCCCTTCGCGTCGCCGACCTCACCGGATATGTCCGCGAGCGCGTCGTTGCTGACCAGCGTCGGCAGCGCCTGGTACTCGGCCTGCACCAGGTCGGGGGCCTTGCCCGCCTTGTGCGCGGTGAGGATCTTGGTGACCAGCGTGTCGCCGGACGCCTGCTTCTTCACCGTGACGGTGATCTGCTCCTTCTTGCCCGGGCCCTTGTTCCACAGGTCGACGACCTTGTCCATGCCGGGCGCCCAGGACCAGTACGTGAGCGAGACGGGACCCGACTGGGCCTCGCTGTCCTCCCCGGACGAGCCGCAGGCGGCGAGTGTGGTGGCACCGAGCGCGACGGCGACGGCGGAAGTCACGAGGCGACGGCGCTTCGTGTACGGCATGGATCTCTCCCCTGACCTGGGCCCCGGCGTCGTGCGGGACCGTGCCCTGCTTCTGTGAGCGTTCACAGTAGAGAAACATCCCGGACACTTGTCAATGGCTGTTGCGGTGCGGTTATGTTGGGCTCGCGCCGCCGAATCGGTGTGTGCACGTTCCCAGATTGATCAATGACCCGGGAGACTTGATGCCGGACACCGCCCCCAGGGGCCTCACCAGGCTCGCCTTCGGCGGGGACTACAACCCCGAGCAGTGGCCGGAGAGCGTCTGGCAGGAGGACGTCCGGCTGATGCGGGAGGCCGGCGTCACGATGGTGAGCGTCGGGATCTTCTCCTGGGCCCTGCTGGAGCCCGCGCCCGGTACGTACGACTTCGGCTGGCTCGACCGGATCCTCGCGCTGCTGCACGACAACGGCATCCGCGTCGACCTCGGCACCCCGACCGCCGCCCCGCCCGCCTGGTTCTACCGTGCCCACCCCGACGCCCTGCCCGTCACCGCCCAGGGCGTCCGCTACGAGTTCGGCTCCCGCGCCGCGATCTGCCACAGCAACGCCGACTACCGCGCCGCCGCCGCGACCATCACCACCCGGCTCGCCGAGCGCTACGGCGACCATCCCGCGCTCGCCCTGTGGCACGTACACAACGAGTACGGCGTGCCCGTCTCCGCCTGCTACTGCGACTCCTGCGCCGCCCACTTCCGCCGCTGGCTCGCGGCCACCTACGGCACGGTCGACGCCGTCAACGACGCCTGGGGCACCGCCTTCTGGGGCCAGCGCTATGCGGACCTGGAGCAGATCAACCCGCCGCGCGTGACCCCGACCGTGGGCAACCCGGCCCAGGCGCTGGACTACAAGCGGTTCGCCGACGCCACCATGCGCGAGAACTTCGTGAGGGAACGCGACATCCTGCACCGCCTGTCACCCGGCGTCCCCGTGACCACCAACTTCATGACCGCGCTCAGCCAGTGCGACTCCGTCGACTACTGGGCCTGGGGCCGCGAGGTCGACATCGTCACCAACGACCACTACCTCATCACCGACGGCCGCCGCACCCACGTCAACCTCGCCATGGCCGCCGACCTCACCCGCTCCGTCGCGGGCGGCGCGCCCTGGCTGCTCCTCGAACACTCCACCTCGGGCGTCAACTGGCAGCCCCGCAATCCCGCCAAGGCGCCCGGCCAGATGGCCCGCAACTCCCTCGCCCACGTGGCCCGCGGCTCCGAGGGCGCCATGTTCTTCCAGTGGCGGCAGTCCCGGCGCGGCGCCGAGAAGTTCCACTCGGCGATGGTCCCGCACGGCGGCACCGGCACACGCGTGTGGCGCGAGGTCGTCGAACTCGGCGCGTCCCTCGATTCCTTGACGCAGATCCGCGGCACCCGCACCACCGCCGACGCGGCCGTCCTGTGGGACTGGCACTCCTGGTGGGCGCAGAGCCTCGACTGGCACCCCAGCGAGGACCACGACGCCCGCGAACGCGCCGACGCCTACTACGAAGCCCTCTACGACCACCACCTCACCGTCGACTTCGCCCACCCGGAAGCCGACGTGTCGAGGTATCCCCTTGTCGTCGTTCCGGCGCTGTACCTGATGACCGAGGCGGCCGGCACCAACCTCACGGCCTACGTGGAGAACGGCGGCACACTCGTCGTCTCCTACTTCTCCGGCATCGTGGACGAGCACGACGCCGTCCACGAGGGCGCCCACCCCGGCCCGCTGCGCGACGTGCTGGGACTGACCGTCGAGGAGTTCTCGCCGCTCCTGAAGGACGAACGGGTGCGCCTGACCGGCCCGGACGGCTCCGAGTTCCACGCCGACGTGTGGACCGAGTTCGTCGTGCCGCGCGGCGCCGAGACCGTGTGGACGTACGCCGACGGCCTGACCGCCGGCCACCCGGCCGTCACCCGGAACCGCCTCGGCGAAGGCACCGCCTGGTACGTCTCCACCCGGATCGGGGCGGAGGGCCTGGCCACCCTGCTCGGCAGGGCCGCCGAGGACGCGCGTGTCGCACCGCGCGCCGATCTGCCCCGCGACGTCGAAGTGGTCCGCCGCACCGGCGAGTCGGGCACCTACCTGTTCGTGATCAACCACACCGCCACCGACGCCAAGGTGCCGCTGGAGACCTCCGGCACCGAGCTGCTGACCGGTGAACGCGCCGCGGGCCGCCTCGCGGTCCCGGCAGGAGCCGTCCGGGTCGTCCGACTCGACGGCTGAGCCGCGACTCTTCTCCGCCCGCGCGGCAACCGAGCCGCGGGCGGAGGGACCCTCGCCGCCGAACCGTGTCCTTCGGGCTGACCCGAAGGACACGGCGCGGGGCGGGACACCTCATCACCCTCACGTCGAAGGGACGACGGACGACGATGTTCCATCCCAGACGCACTCTCAGGGCCCTGCTGCTGCCGCTCGCGGCCGGGCTCGCCCTCACCGCGCTGCCCGCCCAGACGGCCCGGGCGGCGAGCACGCTCACCAACGGCGGCTTCGAGGCCGACGGCGCCGGCGCGGCCACCCCGGCCGGCTGGTCCGAGTACGGCTCGGCCGCCGCCTCGTTCGCCGAGGCCGGTGGGCGCAGCGGCAGCTACCGCCTGAGCCACTGGTCCTCCGGGGCGTACAAGGTGGAGACCTACCAGTACCTGTCCGGACTCACCAACGGCCCCCACAAGCTGACCGCCTGGGTGCGCTCCGGGGGTGGCCAGAACGCGGCGTACATAGCCCTGAAGAACTGCGGCGGGGCCGAACAGCGCACGGATCTCCCGGTGTCGGCCGGCGGGTGGATCAGGATCGTCGTGCCGGTCAATGTGACCAGCAACCAGTGCACGATCAGCATCAACAGTGACGCGAACGCGGGCAACTGGATCAATGTCGACGACCTGACCTTCGCGCCGGGCACGTCCGGTACGTCGATCAAGGGTGCCGACATCTCGTCGGTCCCCAAGAGCGAGGCCAAGGGCGGCGTGTACCGGACGGGTGCGGGGGCGACCGGTGACCCGGTGGCGATCCTCAAGTCCGCCGGGATGAACTACGCGCGGCTCAAGGTGTGGGTCAACCCGGCCGACGGCTACAACAACAAGACGCGTGTGCTCGCCATGGCCAAGCGCGTCAAGGCCCAGGGCATGAAGCTGCTGGTCGACTTCCACTACTCGGACACGTGGGCCGATCCGGGCGCGCAGTCCAAGCCGGCCGCCTGGGCGGGGCATTCGTACAGTCAGCTCAAGACGGACGTGTACCACCACACGTACGACGTATTGAACGCATTGAAGGCCCAGGGGACCACGGCCGACATGGTCCAGGTCGGCAATGAGATCAATGGCGGCATGCTGTGGAACGAGGGTTCCACCGACAACTGGACGCAGCTCGCCGGACTGCTCAACAGTGGATACAACGCGGTGAAGGCGGTCAACTCGTCCACATCCGTCGCCCTGCACCTCGCCAAGGGCGGCGACCTCACGGGCACCCGCTGGTGGTTCGACAGCGCCGTCGCCAACGGCGTGCGGTTCGACGCGATCGGCCTGTCGTTCTACGGCTACTGGCACGGCACGCTGTACGACTTCCAGACGACCCTGGACGATGCCGCCGCCCGCTACGGCAAGCCGGTCTTCGTCGCCGAGACGGCCTACCCCTTCCGTCTGGACAGCGACGACACGCACGAGAACATCATCAACACGACCGACGAGCTGGTCCCCGGCTACCCGGCGTCCACGACCGGTCAGACCCGGTGGATGAACGACATGGCCAGCATCGTGGAAGCGGTCCCGAACGGCCGCGGACTCGGCGTCTTCTACTGGGAGGCGACCTGGACCGCGGTCACCGGCAACGGCTGGGACCCGACGGACCCGGCCTCCGGCAACGGCTGGGAGAACCAGGCGCTGTTCGGTTACGACGACAGGGCGCTGACGTCGATGTCGTGGTTCCGCCACCGCTGACACCTTCGGTACGCCCCATTCGGCACCGCCGGGCGTCTCCGGCATCTCCGGCACCTCCGGTGTCGAGCCGCGGCGCCTGACGTCGCTCACCGGGCCCGGCCGCGCACCCGCGGCCGGGCCGCGCCGCCTTCCGGAGCACGGCACAGCAGCCCGGTATCGGACAAGCGCACGGAGTCCGGAACGCGGCGGCTACGCCTGCGGGACAGGGGGAAGACTCAGTACGAGGAGGCCGCGAAGGACGGAGATCCGATGCTGAAGACTCCCGTCGGCGACACCCGGCTGCGCATCCTCGCGTGGCTGCGCGAGCCCGGCCGCGGCGAACATGGGGCCACCGCGGACGCCGTCGCCGCCCGCTTCGGGCTGCCCCGCCCGGTGGCCGTCACCCACCTCCGCCTGCTGACCTCCCTCGGCCTGCTGCACACCGCCAGCTTCGTCGGCCGTCTCCACTACCGGCGCGACGAGGTACGGATCGTCCAGGTGGCGCGGACGTTCGAAAAGGGCTGGTAGCAGCCGTACGACGGAACGGGTCCCCGCTCGGTCGCCCGGGAGCGACGAACGCCGCCCCCGCATGCCCCGGCCCTCCCCTGCATGACCGAGCCATCCGCCCGGCGTTACCCTGTTGACCGGCCGCGATCACCGTCGCGGCGCGGCGGTGGGGCCCGCCGTACCCGAACCGCGGCACCGGTCCCGTCAACGGTCCCTGCTTGCGACGGAGGGCACGCGCGTGCCCGGAGCCCGGCGAGTAGGAGACGTACGACCATGCCAGTCCCGGAAACCCGCAGTGGCGGCCTCCGGCGCGCGGTGCCGCGGCGGACCGCGTGGCGCGGGCAGGCGCCGGTCGTGGCGGTGGTGGCGCTCGGCGGGGGAGGGGGAGCGGCGGCCCGGTACGCGGCATCCCTCGCCTGGCCCGTGCCGGCCGGCGGATTCCCCTGGACGACGCTGGGGGTGAACATCGCCGGGTGCGCCTTGATCGGCGTCCTCATGGTGACCGTCACCGAGCTGCGGGGCACGCACCGGCTCGTGCGCCCGCTCCTCGGCACCGGGGTGCTCGGGGGCTTCACCACCTTCTCGACGTATGCCGTCGACATCCAGAGCCTGCTCGACGGGGGCAGGGTCGCCACGTCGCTGGCCTACCTCGCCGCGACACCGGTCGCGGCGCTCCTCGCGGTCTGGTGCGCGGTCACGGTGTCCCGCCGCGCCCTGAAGCGGAGGCGGTCATGACCGGACCGGGCGGCCGGGCCCCGCGGCTGACCGTGTGGGTTGGGGATCGTGCGCGGGGCTTCCTGCCCCGGCTCGGGGGAGTGCTCGCGGTCGTCACGGTCGGCGCCTGTGAGGTCGTCCGGTACGCAGGCAGCGCCGGGCGGCGCGGCCCGGGCACGGAGGACGGGACGCGGAGGTGAACTGGCTGCTGGTCGTCACGGGCGCCATGGTCGGCGCCCCGCTGCGCTACCTCACCGACCGAGCCGTGCGGTCGCGGTACGACTCGGCCCTCCCCTGGGGGACGTTCGCGGTGAACGTCGTCGGCAGCCTGGTGCTCGGCCTGCTGACCGGTGCGGCAGCCGCGGGCGCCACGAGTCCCCACGTCCAGTTGCTGCTCGGCACCGGTCTGTGCGGGGCGCTGACGACGTACTCGACGTTCTCCTACGAGACCCTCCGGCTCGCGGAGGAGGGGGCGCCGGGGTACGCCGCGGTCAACGTCGTGGGGAGTGTGACGGCCGGCCTGGGGGCGGCCTTCGCGGGTGTCTGGCTGGCCGGGGCCCTGTGGTGACCGTCAACCATTGACGAGTCAGTCCATGTACCGGCTCCCCGGAGCCTGACCTTGCTCACCTTGACAGCCTCCACACGCCACGCGCAGGATCAACCCCGTGAACCTGTCAGACAGGGAGACAGGTGGTCCCGGGCCGCGACGCGTCAGCGCGATGGAAGCGGTGCTCGGCCACCTCCGCGGCGCCATAGAGCGCGGCGACTACGCCATTGGGGACAAGCTCCCCTCCGAGGCGGAGCTGTGCCGCACCCTGGAGGTCTCCCGGCCCGTGCTGCGCGAGGCGCTGCGCGCGCTGCAGACCATGGGGCTCACGGTTTCCCGGACCGGGAAGGGCACCTTCGTCGTCGCCGGCGCCGTCGAGGACCCCACGTTCGGTGACTACGCGGCCAGCGACCTGCTGGAAGTGCGCCGGCACGTCGAGATCCCGGTGGCCGGGTACGCGGCACGCCGCCGCACCCCGGACAACCTCGACCACCTGAGCCACCTGCTCGACCGGATGGAACGGGAGACCGACACCACCGCGTGGGTCGCGATGGACACGCTGTTCCACCTGACCGTTGCGGAGGCCGCGCAGAATCCGGTGTTCCGCCGGGTCATCGAGGAGATCCGGGACGCGCTGGCCCGCCAGTCCGCCTTCCTCAACGAACTCGGCGGCCGGCGCGAGCAGTCCAACCGCGAGCACCGGGCGATCGTCGAGGCCCTGGTCGACGGCAGCGCACACGACGCGGAACGGGCGATGGCCCACCACATCGACCGCGTCGAGACCACCCTCACCGCCATCGTGCGCCGCACGAGCACGGACGCGCCCGCGGAAGGCGGACCCGAGGCATGACGGAGGGAGAAGCTCCCGGCCGGTTCGGCGTCCGTCGGTCCAGGCGCCGCGGGCCGGCCGGAAAGGTGACGCGCCACCCGTGTCCCCGGTCTCCAGCCGCCACCCGTTGACCACGTGGACCACGTAGACCACGCGGACCACGACAACCTCTTGACCCCTTCGACCCCTAGGCAGTCATGTACAGCATTGCCCCCGTGGACGCACCCCCGATCCGCGAGCCCTTCCACGTCCCCGTCGCCCACCTGATACGCGGCGGGATGGTCGAGGGCATCCACTACGGCTCCGTCGTCGTCCTCGGCACCGACGGGCAGGTCCGCCTCCAGCTCGGCGACATCGAGGCGGCCTGCTACCCGCGCTCGGCGCTCAAGCCCGTGCAGGCGGTCGCCATGGTGCGCGCCGGGCTGCCCCTGGACGGCGAGCTGCTCGCGCTCACCGCGGCCAGCCACTCCGGGGAGGAGCGCCACGTCGCGGGCGCCCGCCGCATCCTGGAGGCCGCCGGGCTCACCGAACAGCACCTGCGCAACGTGCCGGACCTGCCGTACGAACCGGTCGCCCGGGACGCGTGGGTGCGGGAGGGCCGCATGCCGTCCCGGCTCGCCCAGAACTGCTCCGGCAAGCACGCCGCCATGCTCTACACCTGCAAGCTCAACGGCTGGTCCCTGGACGACTACCTCGACCCCGGGCACCCCCTCCAGCAGGCCGTCGCCGAGAGCGTCGAGAACCTCACCGGGCAGCGTGTCGCCCAGGTGAGCGTCGATGGCTGCGGCGCGCCGCTGTTCTCCATCTCCCTGCACGGCCTCGCCCGCGCCGCCGCCCGTATCACCACCGCCGCGCCCGGGACCCCCGAGGCCCTGGTGGCGGACGCGATGCGCGAGCACGCCGAGATGGTCTCCGGCTCCGGCCGGGACGTCGCCGCCCTGATGCGGGCCGTGCCGGGACTGCTCACCAAGGACGGCTACGAAGGCGTCCAGGTCGCCGCCCTGCCGGACGGCCGGGCCGTCGCCGTGAAGATCGCCGATGGCGCCAACCGGGCCCGCGTCCCGGTCACCGCCGCCGCCCTCGCCCGCGCCGGAGTCGACCCCGCGCTGCTCACCGCGTTCGCCGGTGAACCGCTGTTCGGCGGCGGTCGGCCCGTCGGCACGATCCGCCCCGTGCGCGCCCTCGACCCGGTGTCGCCGCAGCCCTCGTACACCGACGCCTGACCGAAAACCCTCGCCGTCCGTGTCCGTCGCCGCCACCCGCGCCGAGCACGACCTGCCCCCCAGGGCGAACGGCCCGGCGCGGTGATACCCACCCGCGGCACGGAAGAGGCGAGAGCGGCCCCCCGCCGCGTCGCGGCCGCCCACCGCTGCCCGCCCCTGTGCGGATCGCCGTGCACGGCCCGGACGGGCATGCCCCGGTGACGGCACAGCAGCCGGCGCGCCGACCGCCGTGCACCCGACCGCTCCCGCGGCTGCCGACCGGTCAGCCCTCCTCCCGCCGCGGCACTTTGCCCCGTAGCAGGAGCCACACCGCGGCGGCGCCCAGTGCCGCCGCGCCCGTGATCGCCGCGGCCTGCGGCCAGGGCGGTCCGGCGTCCGGCGCGAGCGTGGGCGTGACGGCGGGCGCGGCGTCCGGTGGTCCCGGTCGCGGCGCGGCCCTGCGGGCGTCCAGCGAGCCCACCGGTTCGACGCGCCCCGCGGCGGCGAAGCCCCAGTCGAGCAGCCGGCGGGTCTCCTCGTACACGGCCCGGGGGCCGCCCGACTGAGGGTTCATCACCGTCACGACGAGGGTGCGCCCGTGCCGCTCGGCGGCGGAGACGAGCGTGTGCCCCGCCTTCGAGGTGTAGCCGTTCTTGACGCCGATCAGGCCGGGGTAGCGGTCCACGCCGTCGGCGCCGGTGAGCAGCCGGTTGGTGTTCTGGATCCGGTACGCCCCCCGGCGTCCGCCGGGGAAGGTGGCGCGGACCGTGGCGCAGTACCGCGCGAAGTCGGCGTTGCGCAGGCCCGCCCGGCCGAACACCGCCAGGTCGAACGCGGACGACACCTGCCCGGGGGCGTCGTAGCCGTCGGGCGACACCACGCGCGTGTCGTGCGCGCCGAGGGAACGCGCCTTGGCCTGCATGCGGGCGGCCGTGGAGCGCCAGCCGCCGCTGAGTTCGGCCAGCACGTGCACGGCGTCGTTGCCCGAGTTGAGGAACACGCCGTGCCACAGGTCGGCGACCCGGTAGGTGGTGCCCTTCGTGATGCCGACGAGGCTGCTTCCTGCGCCGATGCCCTGCAGTTCCCTCGCCCCGACCTTGTGCCGGACCCCTCCGGGCAGCACCGGCAGCACCGTGAGGGCGAACAGCGTCTTGAGGGTGCTGGCCGGAGGGAGCCTGCGGTGCGCGTCGTGGGCGGCGAGCACCTCGCCGGTGCGGGCGTCGGCCACCAGCCAGGACAGGGCGGAGACCCGCGGGACCTTCGGCGCGCCGGCACGCGGCTGGACCTGGGTGCCGGGGCGGTCCAGCAAGGACGGCTGCTGCCCCGCGGCGGTGCGGACCTCGGGCCCGCCGGGGTCCGGCGCCCCCGCGCGGGAGGCCGCCGCCGCGGGCGTGAGCGCGAGCAGGCCCGCGGCGCAGAGCGCGCAGGCCGACACGACAGCCCGGGAATTAAGTCCGATTGTCATACCGCAAACGTAGGAACGGCCGGGGTGAACACCGCGACGACGGGGCCGGACGGCGCCCGCGAGCACCCGGATGCCGCACGGGGCGGCGACGTCCGCGCGGTGGGCGGCCGGTGCGCGGGCGGTACACGGGTGGCCGTGCGCCCGGATGCCGGGCGCGGCGGCCGGTCAGCCGACGGGCAGCGTGGGCTGGACGAGCCGCAGGAAGGCCGCGTTGTCCGGGGTCTGCCGCATCCGCTCCAGGATCGTCTCCAGGCCGGTCTGGCCGTCCCGGCCGCGCAGCACCCGGCGCAGCCCGTGCACGGCGGTCAATTCGGCCGGGGTCAGCAGGATGTCCTCACGGCGGGTGCCGGAGCCGTCGATGTCGACGGCGGGGAAGACCCGGCGGTGGGCGAGTTCGCGGCTGAGCCGCAGCTCCATGTTGCCGGTGCCCTTGAGCTCCTCGAAGTAGAAGTCGTCGGCGCGCGAGCCGGTCTCCACCAGGACGGTGGCGAGGATGGTGAGCGAGCCGCCCTCCTCGGCCTGCCGGGCGGCGCCGAAGAACCGCTTGGGCCCGTGCAGCGCCGCCGCGTCGACCCCGCCGCTCAGGGTGCGGCCACCGGAGGAGGCGGCGTTGTTGTGGGCCCGGCACAGCCGGGTCAGGGAGTCGAGCAGGATGACGACGTCCTCGCCCGCCTCGACGAGCCGCTTGGCCCGCTCGATGACGAGCTCGGCGAGGGCGATGTGCTCCTTGGGCGCCTTGTCGAACGTCGAGGAGTACACCTCGCCGCGCACGGAACGCCGCATGTCGGTGACCTCCTCGGGCCGCTCGTCCAACAGGACGACCATCAGCCGGCAGCCGGGGTGGTTGCCCGCGACGGCGGCGGCGAGCTGTTGCAGCAGGACGGTCTTGCCGGTCTTCGGCGGGGCCACGACGAGCCCGCGCTGGCCCTTGCCGACGGGGGCGATCAGGTCGGTGACCCGCCCGGTCAAGGAGGCCGCCGGGTGTTCGAGCCGCAGCCGCTCGTGCGGGTGAAGTGGTGTCAGGTCCTGGAAGTGGCGCCGGGCGCGCCTCCTGGGCGGGGCGTCCGTTGACGCGGGCGACCTCGGTGACGGAGCGCCGGTCGCCGCGTACGCCGTCGACCAGGTCGCCCTTGCGCAGGCCGTACCGGCGGATCAGCGCGGGTGCGACCTGCGGGTCGGCGGGCGTGGGCACGAAGTCCGCCGCGCGCAGGTGTCCCTTCCCGGCCGCGTCGATGTCCAGGACGCCGGTGACGGCCCGTACGGGAGTCTGCTGCTGGACGGGAGGGTGTTCGAGGGTGGTGGTCATGAGGGCCGGTCCTTTCACGGACGGAAGGCATGAGTCGTGCGGAGAGAAGGGGGGGAGAAGCCGCGCGGGAGGCTGGCAGCGCTCCGTCGGGGCGGCGGGAACAGCACCTCGAACGCGCGGTGCGGAAGGTGCCCGGAAGCCACTGGACCGGTCGATGCGCGACGGCGGTCAGCGAGCTGGAGGAGAGATGAACCGGCACCGGCGCCCGAACGGGGCGTGCACAGGTGCTGACCGCACTTTACCACCGGCGGGCGATGTCCACCGTGAACGAGGTCTCAGCGGGTGGCGAGCAGGCCGTACAGCAGGGGGATGCGCGGCTCGGGGAGCCGCCACCAGCCGGAGTCGGTGCGCCGCATGTGCGGCCAGCGCTGCCAGGGGAGTTCCTCGGTCTCCCGCAGGCTCCGGACGGTCAGTCCTGCCCCGGTCAACGCGTTCAGCACCTCGCCCATTCCGTGTGCCCACTCGTAGCTGTCGGTGGCGCCCTCGACGGCCGGGCCGTCGGTGTAGGTGTGCGCGGCGTCCCGGAGCACGGGCCCGGCGCCGCCCAGGTAGTCGTGGCGCAGCAGCAGCTCGGGGCCCTCGCCCGGTGCGGGCGTCGGGCCGAGGGCGCTGAGCACGGGGTGGAACTCGGCGACGTACAGCCGGCCGCCGGGGCGCAGGAGCCGGGCGGCGACGTCCGCCCAGCGGTCGAGGTCGGGCAGGTAGCACAGGGCGCCCTTGCCGGTGTAGACGACGTCGAAGCGCCGTTCCCCGAGGGCGTCCACGGCGTCGTACACATTGGCCTGGACGTACCCCACCTCCAGGCCCGCCTTGTCGGCGATGTCCCTGGCGGCGGCCACGGACGCCGACGAGAAGTCGAGGCCGGTGGTCCGGGCGCCGCGCCGGGCGAAGGCGAGCGTCTCGGTGCCGAGGTGGCACTGGAGGTGGAGCACGTCCCGGCCGGTCAGCTCGCCCAGGTCGTCCCATTCGAAGGGCGCGAACCAGCGGGCCGGGTCCAGGTCCTGGTCGAGCCCGTAGAACCGGCTGGCGACGTGGACGGGGGTGCGGGCGTCCCAGTTGGCCTGGTTGGCCCGCATCATGCGCGCGAGCTCGTCGGAGGTCATACGGCCATCCAACACCCGGCGTCCGGCGCGCGGGCAGCGGAACGCCGGACGGGGCGCGGCGGGCGAGCGGTTCAGGCCGACGGGGCGTCCCCGGCGATCCGGTCGAGGCGTGCCCCCATCGCCTCGGCGAGCGCCTGAACGCCCGACAGCGGCCGGACCATGACCATGAGGCTGTCGACCAGCCCGTCCTCGCCGACGTGGAGGATGTCGCAGCCGTCGATCCGGCGGTCGCCGACCCGCGCGGTGAACACGAGCGTGTGGTCGCGGCCGTCCGCGCTGCTCGTCTCCGCCACGTACCGGAAGTCCTCGAAGACCTGCACGACGTTGCGCAGGATCGCCGCCGTGATCGCCTTGCCCTGGTACGGCTTGAACACCACCGGGCTGGAGAAGACGACGTCCTGCGCCAGCAGCGCCTCGGCGGCGTCGAGGTCCTGGGCCTCGACGGCCTCGCGGAACGCGCGCATGGGATCACCTCATAGTCAACGAGTTGAATAAGTGCGGATGAGAATAGTCACCTGCTGTTACGGTGTCCACATGTCCCTCAAGTACGCCGTTCTGGCCGCCCTGCTGGAAGGCGAGGCCTCGGGCTACGAGCTGTCCAAGGTCTTCGACGTGTCCCTGGCGAACTTCTGGCCCGCGACCCCCCAGCAGCTCTACCGGGAACTGGAGCGCCTGGAGCGGGACGGGCTGATCAAGGCACGGGTGGTGCAGCAGGAACGACGGCCCAACAAGCGGATGTTCACGCTCACCGAGGCCGGCCGCGAGGATCTGCGCGCCTTCGCCGTCGAGCCGCCCCGGCGGCCCGCCGCCCTCCGCGACGAATTCATGATCAAGATTCAGGCCATGGACGGCACCGACCCCGAGCGGATCCGCGCCCTCATCGAGGAGCGCATGTCCTGGGCGCGCGCCAGACTCGGCCGCTACCAGCGGGTCCGCGAACGGCTGCTGGACGGGCGCACCGAGGACGAGTACCTGCGCGAGGGCGACCGCATCGGCCCCTACCTCACCCTGCTGGGCGGCATCGCCTTCGAGGAGGAGAACCTGCGCTGGTGCGAGCGCGCGCTCACCGTCCTGCGGCAGCGCGCCCCGCTGGGCTGAAGCCCGTGTTCGGCCCCCGAGGACCCCGCCTGCGCGAACTCGCCGTCCAGGCACTGTCGTCCGTCGAGCGCGGCTACGACCTGCTCGCCCCGAAGTTCGACCACACCCCCTTCCGCACCCCCGAGCCGGTGCTCGACGCCGTGGCCGCGGCCCTGGCGCGCCTCGGTCCCTTCGGCGCCGGGCTCGACCTGTGCTGCGGGACCGGCGCCGGGCTCGGCGTGCTGGCGAAGGTGTGCCGCGACGGCGTCACGGGCGTCGACTTCAGCGCGGGCATGCTCGCCGTCGCGCGCGAGCACACCCGGGCCACGCGCCCGCCGGTCTCCCTGGTGCGTGCCGACGCCCGCGCCCTGCCGTTCGGCCGGGCCTTCGACCTCCTGGTGAGCTTCGGCGCGTTCGGGCACTTCCTGCCGCGTGAACTGCCCGGACTGTTCACCCAGGTCCACTCCGTGCTGCGTCCCGGCGGCAGCTTCGCGTTCCCCGTGCTCGCCCCGCCGCGGCCGAGCAGCCCCGTGTTCTGGATGCTGCTCGGCTTCGACACCGCGATGCGGGTCCGCAACGCCGTGTGGCGTCCGCCGTTCGTCATGTACTACCGCGCCTTCCGGTACGGGGACGTGGTAGGGGAGTTGACGCGCGCGGGCTTCGACGTCGCAAGCCATGCCCTGCCAGAGCTGGGCCACCGCCGCGACGGCAGTCCGCACGCCCGCCTGGTGGTGGCCCGGCGCCCGCGTCACACCGCGGACGGCAGCGTGAACTCGTAGACCAGCGCGTCCCGTTCGGCGTCCACCACCAGGTCGGTGATCTCCAGGGGCCGCCCGTACTGGTCGTGCACCCGCCGCGTCACCCGCACCGACGCCGCGTCGGACGGCCGGGTGATCGTGTCCCGGTGATGCAGCGTCAGGCCCGCCCGGCGCATCCAGTCGTAGGCGTGCCGCAGGTGCGCCTCGGCGTGGGCGCCGGCGCGGTGCCGGTAGCGGGCCAGCTCCTCGACCTCGGCGAGCGCCACGGCGGAGAACGACGTGAGCGCCGTGCGACGGGCGCCGCCGTCCGCCGTACCGGACGCGTAGCGGTGCACGAGGGTGGGGCGCCCGGGCGCCAGCCCCAGCGCCTCGGCGTGCTCGGCCGGGGGGGTCTCCCAGCTGACGCCCGCCCGGTCCCCGCCGCCCGGTTCGGCCGCGCGGGCGCCGACCGGGAAGGTGAGGGACGCCGGGCTCTGGGACGGCAGTGCGGGCAGCGCGGCATGGCTGCCACGCCGGTCGGTGGCGACCTGGCCGTCCCGGCGCAGGATCTCCAGGGCCTGCCGGACGGTCTCCCGGCTGACGCCGAAGTGGCCGGCCAACTGCCGCTCGCCCGGCAGCCGTTCGCCGGGCCGGATGGTTCCGTCGTGCAGTTCGCCGAGCAGCTCCGCGGCGATCCGCCGGTACAGCGGCGGACCGCCGGCGAGCGGACGGTCGTGCGAGGTGGTGGTGCGGGCCATGCCGCGACCTCCTGTTGGTGACGTGCGGTAGCCGTACGGGCTCGGTACGCCACCAGATCTAACATTGGTCTAAACCAATAGGGAAGGGCGGGTCGCCGGTTCGGCTGAAACGTCACCCGCCCCTCGCCTGCTCACAACACGCCGTACACGGCCTCGACCAGCGCCATCTTCCGCGGGTCGTCGGCGATGCGCGGCCCCATGCGGTTCATCACGTACCCCAGCGAGACGCCCGCCTCCGGGTCGGCGAGGCCGCAGGAACCTCCCGCGCCGTCGTGTCCGAAAGCCCGCGGATTCGGCCCGTACGAGCCGTGCGGGCCGCTCAGCCACAGGCCGAGGCCGATCTCCATCTCACGGTCGAGGCCCGTTCCCAACACCAGGTCCCGGCAGCTGCCCTGCCCCTCCCGGACCCGCTCCGCGGCGGCCCGGGACAGGATGTGGTGGCCGTCGACGGTGCCCCGGCCCGCGAAGATCCCGTACAGCGCCGCGACGGCCCGCGCCGTGCCGTGCCCGTTCGCCGCCGATATGTCGGCCGACCGCCACTCGGGCGAGTTGGCCTGCGCCGCGCCCACCCCCGGGTTGGCCAGCGCGGCGCGGGCCACCGGAGGCAGCTGGGCGAACGCCTCGGCCCTGCCCGGCGCCGGGGCGTGCGTCAACTCCGCCGCCCGCCCCCAGCGCTTCTCCGGCAGCCCCACCGTGAAGTCGATGCCGAGCGGCCCGGTCACCTCCCGCTCCAGGAACGCCCCCGGCAGCAGCCCCGACACCCGCCGCACCACCTCACCGACCAGGAAGCCGTACGTCAGCGCGTGATAGCCGGAGACGGTGCCCGGCTCCCACCACGGCTCCATCGCCGCGAGCCGCTGCGTCGTCAGCTCCCAGTCGCACAGCTGCGCGAACGAGTGCGGCTCCCGCAGCCCGGCGAGCCCGGCCCGGTGCGACAGCAGGTGCCGTACCAGGACGCGCTCCTTGCCCGCCGCGGCGAACTCCGGCCAGTACGCGGCCACCGGCGCGTCGAGGTCGAGCAGCCCGCGGTCGGCCAGAATGTGCGCACACAGCGCCACCGGGCCCTTGGTCGTCGACCAGACGTTGACCGGCGTGTCCCGCTCCCACGGCCGGGTGCGGCCCGGGTCGGCCCACCCGCCCCACAGGTCCACGACGGTCACGCCGTCCACCAGCACGGTCACGGCGGCGCCCAGCTCGCCCCGGTCCCCGAAGTTCTCCTCGAACGCCGTACGCACCGCCGCGAACCGCGCGTCGCAGTGACCGTGAACTCGTGTCTCGTGCCCGGGCACGGGCCCTCCCTCGTCGCAGGAACCACCAGCGGAAACATCCATGGCGAAAACCCGGGCCGCGCACGCGGCCCGGGCAGAACGTACCGACTGGTCGGACTGGAGGGAACCCCGGGAACGGCCCGGCGGCCGGAATCAGCCGCGCGACGCCAGCCAGCGCAGCTTGGCGGCCTCCTGGAAGGGGCCGCCGCCCTCGTGGTCGTTGAAGTCGTACACCTCGATCGCCTTGTCCTCGTGCGCCCAGGCGTTGTACGCCGCGTACACCGTCGACGGCGGGCACGTCTGGTCCTCCAGCGCGGCCGAGAACAGCGCCGGGGCCGTGCCGCGCGACGCGAAGTGCACACCGTCGAAGTACGACAGGGTCCGCAGGATGTCGTCGGTGCGCCCGCGGTGCGTCTTCAGGTAGAGGCCGATCTCGCGGTACGGGTGCTTGTCCGTGAGCGTCACCGCGCGCGGGTAGTCGCACAGGAACGGCACGTCCGGCGCGATGCCCGCGAGGTCCGGCACCAGGCCGCCCACGGCGAGCGTGATGCCGCCGCCCTGGCTGCCGCCGACCGCGACCGTGCGGGTGGCGTCGGCCAGCGGGTGCGAGCGGGCCGCCTCGACGGCACGCACCGCGTCCGTGAACACGCGCCGGTAGTAGTAGTTCTCCGGGGCGTCGATGCCGCGCGTCATGAAACCGGGGTACGCGGGCGCGCCGCCCACCGGGTCCGGGGTGTCGCCCCCGGCGCCCCAGGCGCTGCCCTGGCCGCGGGTGTCCATCACGAAGTGCGCCCGTCCCGAGGCCGCCCACAGCAGGTGCTGGTGCGGCAGGCCCCGGCCGCCCCCGTACCCGATGAACTCCACGACCAGCGGCAGCGGTCCCGCGGCCCCGGCGGGCACCGTCAGCCAGCCCTTGACCGGGTGACCGCCGAACCCGGCGAACGTCACGTCGTACACCCGCACCTCGGTCAGACCCGTGTCCACGGGCTCGAAGCGGGCGTCCAGGTCGTGTTCGCGGGCCTCCTGAAGCGTCTTCGACCAGAACGCGTCGAAGTCCTCCGGCTCGGTGGACGCGCTGCGGTAGGCGCGGAGTTCGTCGAGAGGGAGGTCGAACAGGGCCATGGGGGACCGCCTTCTGAAAGGACCGGGCGAGTGATCGCAGACACCGTACGCGGGCGGTGGAAGGGCTTGCCAGACCCTTCTCGACTGACGGAACGGTGGTCGACACATCGAACGGGCGAGCAGCCGAGCGGTCGGACGGCGGTGGACTGCCTGGCGGGGCGAGGCGTCTGCTGAGACCGGTGCCTCACGCCCGGCGGCGCGTCCACTCGGGCTCGGTGCGGGCCCAGGCCTCTTCCCACTCCGCCAGCCGGCGCCGCATGGCGACCCGGCGTACGGCCCAGTGCGCGCCGAGGACCACGGCGGCGGCACCGCCCGCCGCACAGAGCCCGAACGTGACCGCGTAATGCCAGACGGCGGCGCCGTCCACCGGGGGCGGCACGCTGCGGCCCCGGGAGTCGAGCCACACGTCGACCTTCTCGCCCGCGCGCGTGCCCGACGGGACGCGGGTCGTGACCGTGCGCGGCGCCTCGCCCGGCTCGGTCCAGCGGACTGTCGCCCGGTACGAGTGCAGGGTGCCGGACTGCACCGAGGACGACGAGCCGGAGAGGGAGGCCCGCCCGACCACCTCGGCGCGGACCAGCCGGCGTTCGGCGCGCTGCTCGGCCGCCACCGTCCGCGCCTCGTCGTGCGCCCACCAGGCGGTGACGACACCGGCGACGGGCGCGCCCACCCACAGCAGCACGGCGACGGCCAGTACCGTCCACGCCTCCACCACGTCCGACCGGCGCCGTAGTGGATTGGGCGGCCTGCGCCGGCCGCGCACCATGGTTCGCATGTCGACCTCCTCGCCGTCCGAGCGGCCGGAGGGACGGGCGGCCACCGGACAGGACCGCGTCCGGCGCCGCCGGGCTCCGCACCGCGCCGCGCGCCGGGCACCCGCATGCTTCTGGTACCCCGTCCCGCGGGCTTCCCCCATCGCACGGCGGGCGCGGTCACACAGGCACAGGCCGGGGCGCCGCCGATCCTGGGGCGGTCGTCAGCCGAAGCGTTCGATGCGGATGCGGTCCACGGGCTGCCCTGCCGCCACGAGCAGGCGCGAGGCGTGTTCGGCGAAGGCGTTGGAGCCGCACACGTACGCCTCCCACCCGCCGGACGGCGGCTCGGACAGGAACGGCGCCAGGTGCGCGGCCGTCATCCGGCCCACCGGCACACCCTCGGGCGCGCTCCGGGTGAACACGGGCGTGGTCTCCGCGCCGAGCTCCCGCGCGTAGATCAGCTCGTCCGGGCTGCGCGCCGACACCAGCAGCCGCAGCGGCACGTCGAGGCCGCGCGCCCGGTGGTGCCGGATCATCGACATCAGCGGGACGACCCCGGAGCCCGCGCCGATCAGCAGCGCGGGCCGGTCGCCGGGCCAGGCGAAGAAGCCGCTCACCGGACCGCGCACCTCCACCCGGTCCCCGGGCCGGGCCACCGTGTGGAACCAGCCGGAGACCTCGCCGCCCTCGACGCGATCCAGCGTCAGCTCGACGTGCCCGCCGTCGTCCGGCGCGGAGGCGATCGAGTAGTGCCGCTGGGCCGTGTAACCGTCCTCGGCGGTCAGCCGCAGCAGCAGGTGCTGGCCGGGAAGGTGTCCCGGCCAGCCGGGCACGGCGAACCGGAACGTCGCCGCCCCGGGAGTCTCGCGCCGGATCTCCGTCAGCGTGGCCGTCCGCCACACCGCGGCCGTCCGCTCGCCGACGGCGATGCGTCCGGGCACGGCGAAGCCGGTCGGCGGAGTGAAGGTTCCCGTCGTCCGCGTCTCAGTCACCGGCGTACCGCTGTTCTTCCCAGGGGTTGCCGCGGTCGTGGTAGCCGTTGCGCTCCCAGAAGCCGGGCTCGTCGTGGTCGAGGACGTGGATGCCCGCGATCCACTTGGCGCTCTTCCAGAAGTACAGGTGCGGCACCAGCAGCCGCGCCGGGCCGCCGTGCTCGGCCGGGAGCGGCCGTCCGTCGTACTCCCAGGCGATCCAGGCCCGGCCGCCGGTCAGGTCGGCGAGCGGGAGGTTCGTGGTGTAGCCGGTGTGCGAGTAGGCGACCGCGTGCGTGGCCGGCTCCAGCGGCCGTACGGCGTCCAGGAACGCGTCCAGGGACACGCCCCCGAACCGCACCCCGAACTTCGACCAGCTCGTCACGCAGTGGATGGCGCCCTCGTACGCCGAGGCGGGCAGCTCGTGCGCCTCCTGCCAGGTCCAGGTGCGCGGCTCCGCCACGAGGCCGTCGATGCGGAAGGTCCAGTCCGCGGGGGCCAGCTCCGGGGTGACCTCGGCGGACAGGACGGGCCAGTCGTCGCCCGCGTCGTACTGGCCGGGCGGCAGCCCGGGGTCGGGGACGCGCGGGCGGCCGGTGAAGCCTCGGGTGACGTGCATGCCGGTGGTGCCTCCAGGCCGCCGCGAGGGCGGCCCGCCGATCGAGCGGACGAATCGCTTACGCATTCAACCGTACGGGTGGGTGCGGGGCGCCCGCACCCCGCACCCAGGCGGTCCACGGGGGCCGCGAGGCGTTTGTGGCGCAGCAGGTACGCGGCGAACCGCTCCAGGTCCTCGGCCGGCCTGTCCGTGAGCCGCCGCCGGACCACGGCCCGGCGGCTCTCGGTGACCTGCGCCGGGATGCGGCGGTCCGCCCCCGCCAGGTGCAGCGCGTGCACGCGGTGGTCCTGCGCGCGCCGCCGTGCGACGAGCCCGGCCCGCTCCAGGGCCGGCGCCTGACGGCTGACGGTGGGCTCGCCCAGGGCGTGGTGCGCGGCGAGATCCGTGGCGCGGCAGCCGTCCCGTTCGCCGGGTACTATCGCCGCACCCCGGCCGGGAAGCGTCCCGGCCGCCCAGGACACGAGGAGGTGAGACCCGTTGACGCCGTGTCAGACCGGGTGCTCTCACCTCGACGCAGAACGGATCGCCGACGGCAGGTGACCGCGAGGGCGCCCCTCGGCTTCCGAAAGGCTCCCGTTCACCATGACCACTGTCTCTCCGTCGTCCGTCGTCGCCGCGCTGCGCGCCGCGGGCTGTGTCTTCGCCGAGGACGAGGCGGAACTCCTCCTCGCCGCCGCCCGCACCCCTGAGGAACTCACCGCCCTCGTGGACCGCCGCGTCGCGGGCACCCCCCTCGAACACGTCCTCGGCTGGGCCGAGTTCCGGGGCCTGCGCGTCACCGTCGAACCGGGCGTCTTCGTGCCCCGCCGCCGCACCGAGTTCCTGGTCGAACAGGCCCTGGCGCAGGCGCCGGACGCCACGGTCGTCGTGGACCTGTGCTGCGGCTCCGGCGCCGTCGGCGCGGCCCTCGCCGCCGCCCTCGACGGCGTCGAACTGCACGCCGCCGACATCGACCCGGCCGCCGCGCGCTGCGCCCGCCGCAACCTCGCCGCCGCGGGCGGCCGGGTGCACACCGGCGACCTGTTCGAGGCGCTGCCCGGCGACCTGCGCGGCCGGGTCGGCATCCTCGCCGCCAACGTGCCCTACGTACCGTCCGGCGAGGTGCCCCTGCTGCCGTCCGAGGCGCGTGAGCACGAGCCGCTCGTCGCTCTCGACGGCGGCGCGGACGGCCTCGACGTGCTGCGCCGCGTCGCCGCCGGGGCGCGCCACTGGCTCGCGCCCGGCGGCTGCCTGCTCGTCGAGACCGGCGAACGGCAGGCACCGGCAGCCGTGGCGGCCTTCACCCGCGGCGGCCTCACCACCCGCCTCGCGGTCCCCGAGGAGCGCTACGCCCACGTCGTGATCGGCGTGCGGCCCTGGAGCGCCACGCCCACGTCGTGACCGGCGTACGACCCCGGGCCGCCGCGCGGCTACGGCAACTGGCGCGCGCAGGCGATGAGCAGCGCCACGTCGTCGGAGTTGTCGGGCTCCCGCAGCGTCCGCAGGAGGAGGTCGCACACCTCCTCCAGCGGGCGGTCCGGGCCGTCGAGCAGCGTCAGCAGCCGGGCGAGCCGCTCGTCGAGCGGGTCGCGGCGGGTCTCGACCAGCCCGTCGGTGTAGAACACCAGCCGGTCGCCGGGTTCCAGGCCGACGGTGGTGGTCGAGAAGGCGACCCCGCCCACGCCCAGCGGGGCCCCGGTGGGCAGGTCCAGCAGCTCGGGCGGCCGTCCGGCGCGGACCCGGACCGGCGGCAGGTGCCCCGCGTTGGTGATGCGGCACTGCCGCAGATGCGGGTCGTGGACGGCGTACACGCAGGTCGCGAACGCCTGGTCCAGGCCGGAGACGATCCCGTCGAGATGGTCCAGGAGCCGCTCCGGCTCCAGCGACAGGGAGGCCAGGGTGTTGGTGGCGGTGCGCAGCCGGCCCATCGTGGCGGCGGCCGTGATGCCGCTGCCCATCACGTCGCCCACCACGAGCGCGGTCCTGTCCCCGTCCAGGGGGATCACGTCGAACCAGTCGCCGCCGACCTCGCTGGTGGCGCCGGCCGGCTGGTAGCGGGAGGCGACCTCCAGGCCGCCCGTCACCGCCGGATGGCTCGGCAGCAGGCTGCGCTGCAGCGTCAGGGCCGTCTCGCGGGCGTTCTGGTACCAGCGCGCGTTGTCGATCTGCACCGCCGCGCGGGCGGCCAGTTCCCGCGCCAGCAGCAGGTCGTCGGCGCTGAACGGCAGCGGGTTGCGGGTGCGCTTGAGGTCGAGGGCGCCGAGCACCTCCCCGCGCGCGATGAGCGGCACGGCGAGATACGAGTGCACGCCCGCGCGTGCGAGCAGCGTGACCGCCTGCGGCGAGCGGGCGATGCGGGGCAGGTCCTCGCGGCGGACCTCGGGCACCATCACCGGGTCCCCGGTGCGCACGCACTCGGTGACCAGGCGGTCGGGCCCGTACCGGGCGACCTGCCCCGGCGGGTCGGCCGCCGCGAGCGCGTCCGGCGCGTTGTCCGCCCGCACCGCCAGGGCGCGGATCACCGCCGGCTCCGCGGGTTCCAGGCGGCAGCTGCGGCCCTCGACCACCGACTCCAGCAGGTCGACGGCGGCGACGTCGGCGAGTTCCGGCACCGCCACCTCGGCCAGCTCGCAGGCCGTGCGCTCCAGGTCCAGCGTCGTGCCGATCCGCGCGGAGGCGTCCGCGATCAGCGCCAGGCGCCGCCGCGCCGCCTCGGCCTCCACGCCCGCCCGGTACTGCTCGGTGACGTCCACGACCGAGCAGGCGACGCCGAGGACGTTCCCCAGGGCGTCCTCCAGCCGGTACAGCGACACGGCCCAGGCGTGGTCCTCGCCCGGGTCGGCGGGGGTACGTCCGATCCACTGGTGGTCGATGACCGGTTGCCCGGTGCGCAGCACCTGGCGCGCCGCCGCCTCCACGGACCCGGCGTTCAGCGACGGCAGGACGTCGCTCACCCGGCGCCCGATGTGGTCGGCGGCGGGCACGCCGTTGAGGCGTTCCAGCGCCGGGTTGACCGAGACGTACCGCAGCTCGTGGTCGAGGACGGCCAGCCCGATCGGCGACTGCGCCACCATCCGCGTCGACAGCGCCACGTCCTGCTCCAGCTTGAGCACCGTCGACTGGTCGGCCGCGAGCCCGAGGGCGTAGACGTCGCCCCGGTCGTCCAGGAGCCGCATGTTGCGGAACTCCACCAGGCGGGTCGTGCCGTCCGGGCGCCGGATCGGGAAGGCGCCGGCCCAGCCCTCGCCGGTCGCCATGACGTCCGCGAACAGCTTGACGACCAGATCGAAGTGCCGCTCGTGGACCATGATCCGCGCGGCGTACTGCCCGAGCGCCTCCCGCGCCGGATGGCCGAAGAGTTCCTCCGCCTGCGGACTCCACAACACGATCCGCCCCTCGGTGTCCAGCACGATCGACGCGACGCCGAGAACGTCGAGCAGCCCACTGGGCCGCACGGCACCGCGGGGCGGGTCGGGGGTGGGCGTTCCGGGAGCCGGGGCGGGCGTGTGAGGAGGCGGGCCCGGCGCGCCGGAGTCCGGCCCGTGCGGGGCGGGGTGGGGGCCCGCGGTACTGCCGCGAGCCGGGCCGGTCGCGCCGGGGCCAGGATCGGTGGGGGTGTGGCCCGGGTCGGCCGTGCCGTGGTCGTGCTCGGCCGCGCTGTGGTCGCGGCCCGCCGTGCCGCCGTCCGGCCCAGCCGCGCCGTGCCCCGGCGGAGACCCACCGGCGGAAGAGGGAGGCCCACCGGCCGAGGAAGCAGGCCCACCGGCGGGGGAGGCAGGCGCACCGGAAGGAAAGGCAGGCGCACCGAGCCCCGGGGGAGACCCATCGGGCCGCCCCGGGGGAGTCTCACCGGGCGACGGACCAGGTCCACCGGCGGCCGAGACAGGTCCACCGAACCCTTGAGAACCCCCGCCCCTCGCCGAACCCGCCCCAGCAGGCCCCAGCCGCCCCCAGTCCTCTCCCGACCCAGGGCGCGGGCCACCGCCGCCCCGTCCCGGCCCGGCACTGTCGCCCGGGAGGGACCCGGCGCTTCCGAGGGGAGACCCGGCTGCACTCATCGCACGCCCCGCCTTCGCCGATCCTCACGGCACGCCTCCCGGCTGCCGATCCCCTTCGTCCTACCGCGCCGCGCGGTTGCGCCCGGCCCGCGGCCTGTCCTGGCGCGCGCCGCACGGTTGGCCCGCCCGGCCCGCAGCTCGTCCTGTCGCGTGCCGCACGGTCGGCCCGCCGGCCCGCCGCCTGTTCCACCGCGCGCGGCATGTTCGTCCGCCCGATCCGTGGTCTCCCTCCACCATCCCCCAACCACGCGGTGACCGCTGCGCAAAATCCTCCGGACGGCACGGCGCACGGCCCTCATTGGTCTGTACATGACCGACACCACGGGCCAGACTGTCGCCGCACGCTTCCCGCCCCCCACGAGGAGCCGCCCCATGCCCCCCAGCCTCCGGCAACGTTGTCATGCCCTGCTCGCAGGACTCGTCACGCTCGCCACCGCCGCCGTCCTGGCCGCCGCCCCGCCCGCCTCCGCGGTCGGAACCCGGACCGAGGCGGGTTCCGACCGCGCCGATCCGCTGACCGAGAGCCAGGGTCTGACGTCGGTGGAGGTGCCGGCGAACAGCCCCAACCGCTACACCGGCATCGGCACCATCCCGGTCGGCGTCTCCACCCGCGGCTGGAACCACGTCGGCGACCCCGACGCCTCCTACGACGGCCACTACGTCGAGCCGTACCAGCGGGACGCGGGCGGCGCGAAGATGTTCCGCGTGCAGGCGCCGGGCGGCGGCTGGGCGGAGTACGTCCACGCCCTCGGCCCCGGCGAGGCCCCGAACAACTCCTGGGTCGCCATCTCGCCGGACGGCCAGTGGATGCTGTCGGGGGAGTGGGGCACGATGAACCGCCTGCTGGTCTTCCCGACCCCGGGCGTCAACCGCGCCACCTCGCCCTCGGCGAACCTCCCGCAGGCCGCCACCGTCCGCCTCGACCACCCCGTGCGCGACGTACAGGGCGACTTCGTCACCGCCACCCAGCTGCTGTGCTCCTCCGACGACCCGGAGGGCACGCTGTTCGGCATGACCAAGCCGCTCCTCCAGATCGACCTCTCCGCCGCGCCGAACGGCACCTCGGACGTGTCCGGGCACGTCACGGCGCTGCGCCGGCTGCCCCTTCGCAGCGCGTGCCCGGGCACCTTCGAGACGGAGGGCATCGACTACGACCGCCGGACCGGCACCCTGCGGGTGATCGTCGTCTCGCCCGGCTTCTGCGTCCTCACCGACAGCAAGACCTACCGCTTCACCCGCGGCTGACGGCCCGCACCGCCGCGCCGGTAGTGGTCGGGCGCGGGTGGTGCTTACCTGGGGGTGGGGCCGGCGTCCCGGGGCACCCGGGGCCCCGCACCCCCGGCCAGGAGAGGAGCGATCCGATGGACAGCGAGCGACCGCACCCGGAACACGTCTCGGTGGAGATCAGCGGCTGCGACAAGGACGACGCTCGGATCGTGTTCGGCGCGCTGTGCGCGTGCTTCGCGTCCGACCGGTGCGCCGACGACGTACCGGAGGACCTCTCGGACACCCGCCCCACCGTGTGGCTCGGCACGTTCGACGTGGCCGACGCGCGCGAGGGCACCCGGCCCGCCGCCCGCCTGTCGTCCCCCGTCGTCGCCGACGCGCACGGCGGCTACTGGGCGATCGACCGGTTCCGCGCCACCCTCGATTCGCTGTTCACCGTGCACCACCACAGCACGGTGCCGGGCGACCAGGAGGAGGAGCTGCACGTGCGGCTGGAGAGCCGTTGAAGCCGTACCGCCGGTGACGAACAGGCCCGCCCCGGTCCGTCGCGGACCGGGGCGGGCCGCGGCGTGTCCGGAGTCACCCGCGACCCATTGTGCAACTAGTTGCAAAAGGTGTCCGCGCTGCCTTAGAACTGAGGGCACGACACCGCGCACGGAGGGTCCGATGAGCCGTTTCCCGCATCTGCTGAGCCCGCTCGACCTGGGTTTCACCACGCTGCCCAACCGGGTCCTGATGGGCTCCATGCACGTCGGCCTGGAGGAGGCCGAGCGGGGCTTCGAGCGCATGGCGGCGTTCTACGCCGCCCGGGCCCGCGGCGGAGTCGGCCTCATCGTCACCGGCGGCATCGCGCCCAACGACGAGGGCAGGCCGTACGAGGGCGGCGCCCGGCTCACCACCGAGGACGAGGCGGAGCGGCACCGGATCGTCACGGACGCCGTGCACCGCGAGGGCGGCCGGATCGCGATGCAGATCCTGCACTTCGGCCGGTACGCCTACCACCAGGACCTGGTCGCGCCCAGCCCGCTCCAGGCGCCGATCAGCCCTCACGTGCCGCGCGAGCTGACCGACGCCGACGTGGAGCGGACGATCGAGGACTACGCCCGTGCCGCCCGCCTCGCGCGGCAGGCCGGGTACGACGGCGTGGAGATCATGGGCTCCGAGGGCTACCTCATCAACGAGTTCATCGCCGCGGGGACCAACCACCGCACCGACCGCTGGGGCGGCTCGTACGAGAACCGGATGCGCTTCCCCGTCGAGACCGTGCGGCGGGTGCGCGAGGCGGTCGGCGAGGACTTCATCCTGATCTACCGGCTGTCCATGCTGGACCTGGTGCCCGGCGGCTCCACGCTGGACGAGGTGATCACGCTCGCCAAGGCCGTCGAGGCGGCCGGCGCGACCATCATCAACACCGGCATCGGCTGGCACGAGGCCCGCATCCCCACCATCGCCACGTCGGTGCCGCGCGGCGCGTACACCTGGGTGACCAGGCGGCTGATGGGCGAGGTGTCCGTCCCGCTCGTCACCACCAACCGCATCAACACCCCCGAACTCGCCGAGAGGTTGCTCGCCGAGGGCGCGGCCGACATGGTGTCGATGGCCCGCCCGATGCTCGCCGACCCCGACTTCGTCGCCAAGGCCGCCGCCGGCCGCCCCGAGGCGATCAACACGTGCATCGGCTGCAACCAGGCCTGCCTGGACCACACGTTCAGCGGGAAGATCACCTCCTGCCTGGTCAATCCGCGCGCCTGCCACGAGACCGAGCTGGTGCTGTCCCCGACCAGGCGGCGCAAGCGCGTCGCCGTCGTCGGCGCCGGACCGGCCGGCCTCGCCTGCGCGGTCTCCGCGGCCGAACGCGGCCACGACGTCACCCTGTTCGACGCCGCCGGCGAGATCGGCGGGCAGCTCAACGTCGCCCGCAAGGTCCCCGGCAAGCAGGAGTTCGACGAGACCCTGCGCTACTTCCGCACCCGGCTCGACGAGGAGGGCGTACGGGTCCGCCTGAACACCTGGGTCGGCGCGGACGACCTCGCGGACCACGACGAGGTGGTCGTCGCCACCGGCGTCACCCCCCGCACCCCGGACATCCCCGGCGTCGACCACCCGAGCGTCGTCGGCTACCTCGACGTGCTCCGCGACGGCGCCCCGGTCGGCGACCGCGTCGCGATCCTCGGCGCGGGAGGCATCGGCTTCGATGTCGCCGAGTTCCTCACCGACGGCGGCGACAAGGCGCACGAGGACCCGGAGACGTACTTCCGGCTCTGGGGCGTCGACACCGACTACCGCGCGCCCGGCGGACTCGCCGCGCCCGAGCGGCCCGCCCCGCCGCGCACCGTGCACCTGCTCCAGCGCAAGCCGACGAAGGTCGGCGCCAACCTTGGCAGGACCACAGGATGGATCCACCGCACCGAGCTGAAACACCGCGGCGTCACCATGGTCCCGGGCGTGCGCTACGACCGCATCGACGACGCCGGACTGCACATCACCGTCGGCCAGGAGAGCACGGTCCTCGAGGTCGACACCGTCGTGCTGTGCACCGGCCAGGAACCGCGCCGGGGCCTCTACGACGAGCTGCTCGCCGCCGGTCGCGGCGCGCACCTCATCGGCGGTGCCGACGTGGCCGCCGAACTGGACGCCAAGCGCGCCGTCAAGCAGGGCACCGAGCTGGCGGCGGCGCTGTAGGGGCGGGCGGGGCACTCCCTAGGATGAGCCCATGTCACTCCCGCACGCGATCCTCACCGCCCTGCTGGAGAAGCCGTCGTCGGGGCTGGAGCTGACCCGCCGCTTCGACAAGTCGATCGGCTTCTTCTGGTCCGCGACGCATCAGCAGATCTACCGCGAGCTGGGAAAACTGGAGGCAGGGGGATACATCCGCGCCCTGCCGTCCGAGCAGCCGGCCCGCGGCCAGAAGAAGAACTACGAGGTGCTGCCCGCGGGCCGCGCCGAACTGGCCCGCTGGACCGCCACCGCGCAGGACCCGCGGCCGATGCGCGACCCGCTGGCGGTGCGCCTGCGGGCCGCGGCCGTGGTCGGCACGGCCGGCATCGAGGAGGACCTCAGACGCCATCTCGATCTGCACGAACGGCAGTTGGCGCGGTACCGGGAGATCGAGGAGCGGGACTTCCCGCCCGGGCAGGACGGCCCGCAGGACAGGCTCAGGCACCTGGTACTGCGCGCGGGCATCGACCTGGAGACGTTCTGGACGCGGTGGCTGCGGCAGGCGCTCGCGGAGTTCCCCGAGGTGCCCGGCCAGGACCCGGCATGACGGCGGCCGCCCGCCCGGAGCACCTCGGACGGGCGGCCACCCTCATGCCGGACGGCACGGTGCGCGTCGGTACCGCCCACGTGCCGGACGCGCCGGGCACATCGGTACCGCTCACCTGCCCGGACCCGTCAGAAGCGGTACGGCTTCTGACGGCGCCGCAGGTACCAGGCCGTGGCGAACACGCCGGACCCGACCAGGAGCCCGCCGCCCACGAGCGTGACGGTGCCGTAGTCGCGGGCCGCGCCGCCGACGCCGCCCATGACACCGCGCGACGGCGACGCGGAGACCGTCGGTGAGGCCGTGGCCGACATCGTCGGTGTGGCGGGGGAGGAGACCACGACGGACTGGGTGCCCGCCGTGCTGTTGTTGGAGCACATGACGATCACGGTGTAGGTGCCCGGACTCACGTCCGACCAGGTGGCGGACTGGCCCGAGCCGCTGCCCGACAGGGACGCCTGACGCCCCTGGGCGAAGCTCGACTGGCCGCTGCTGAGCAGGGAGGCCGTGCCCCAGCTGCCGTTGAGCTGGGCGCAGGCGGTGGTGGTGACCGAGACCGTCGAGCCGGTGGTGCTCACCGAGATACCGGGGTCCGCGTGCGCGGACCCGGCGGCCAGGGCGATCGGCAGCGCGGCGGCGGCCGCCACGGTCAGGCCGGTGCGAAGGTGTGGCGATGAGTTGCGCATGTGGACTGCCCTCCGGCGGCACGGTTGGCGGTACATCCCTTGCGCCGCCGAGGATCGGGGAACGCCCGTGCTGCCTCGGAGTCAGCCAACGTGCCGCCGGCCGGGGCCGCACTCCCACCGCACCCGTGCAGGTGACGCGTTCCTTCGTCCGGCGCAGTGCGGCGGGCCGTCAGCGCGCGCCGGTCGTCACCGTCCGCTCCGCCGAGAACCCGCCCCACGTGCCGTCCGGCAGCTTGGCCCGCACGCGCACCCGGTGCGTGACCCCCGCCTCGGCGTAGAAGCTGTGGGTGGCCCGCCCGCGCGGCACGGTCCCGCCGTAGACGAGCGACGTGGCGGGCTTGCCGTCGAGCTGGATCTGGTACTCGGTGATCACGCCGTCCGTGCGCGGCGGCACCCAGCTGAGGTCGATGTGGTACGCCCCGTCCACCCGGCGGGTCGAGGCCCGGAAGTCACCGGGGGCGGTGGCGCGTCCGTCGTCGGAGCCCGGCGTGGTGAGCCGGACGGCGGCGCCGGCGGGGGAGAGGTTGTCGGCCGCGTCCCGGGCCCGGACGGTGAACGCGTACCGCGTGCCGGGCCTGAGCCCCGTCACGACGGCCGCCGTCTGGTTCCCGCCCACACTGTGGACCTTGGTGTCGCCCTGATAGATGTCGTACGACACCACGCCCCGGTCGTCCGTCGACGCCGACCAGGACAGCTGGACCATCCGGCTCCCCGCCGCCCGGCCCCGCGCGGCACCGGGCCGGGTCGGAGCCGACCGGTCCGCCGCGCCCGCCGCGGGGGTCGTCGCCCGGACCTCCCGGCTGGGCGGTCCGAGCCGCCCGTCGGCGTTCCGCGCCCGCACGGTGAAGACGTACGCGGTGGAGGGCCGCAGCCGGGTGACGTCCACCATGTGCCGCGAGGCGGGCACGTCCACGACCTTCCTGGGGCCGCGGTACACCTCGTAGTGGGTGATGTCGTCGGCCCCGGGCAGGGCGTTCCACATGACGTGCACGCTGGTGGCGCTCCCCGCGTCGGCGGTGACACCCGTGGGGGCGCCGGGCAGCCGGCCGCCCTCGTTGTCGTCCGCGCCCGCCCAGCCGCAGGACGTGACGAACACGAGCACCGCGCAGCACGCGGCGCGGCGGTACAGGGCAGCGGCGGAGGGAACGCCTCGCACGACTCGGCCTCCCGGGACGGGTCCGACGGTCACGGCAATGGTCCGGACCAATATGGACCGGGGATGCGCCCACATCAAGAGGGCCGCCGCTGCCGACCGCCTCGCGGCATTACGTATGCTGACACTCCGTACGGCCGAACTCCTCGGGGGCATCGGGGAGTTCGTGCCGGTGGGCGCGGACCGCTGTCGTCGCCGTCACCGCGCCGACGCGGGGGCCGGGTGACCGAGCCGACACCGGCCGGACGCCCGGCCCCCGCAGACTTCCGGCAGCGGCTGGGGCCGCCGACCCCTGCCGGCACGGCCGGGCATGCACCGTACGGCCCCGCACCAGTGGCGCGGGTCGCCGATGCGGGACCAGATTGGGCCGAGTGTCCCCCAGTGTCCCCCGGGAAGGCCCAACATCGTGCGTGCCCAGTGCCTGATGGTGGCCACGGCAGGCGCCGCCCTGCTCGCCCCCACGACGCTGCCCACCCCGCCCCCGCAGCCCTCCGCCCAGTCGGTGCTGCCGCACGCGGGCGCCGTCCGCGCCGCCGACCTGCTCGCCAGGGCACGCGACTGCGAGCAGGTCTCCCGCGGCCGGTACCGCAGCGACGTCGGCAGGCCCGCCGACATCCCGGTGTGCGGCACGCGCGACGCCGTGTACTGGAAGGCCGACCTCGACATCGACTGCGACGGCCGCCCAGGACCCCGCTGCAACGCGCGCACCGACCCGCTGTTCTCCGACATCACCGCCTTCCCGCAGTCCGACGGCCGCCCGCTCAGCGCCGAACTCCTCCCCTACGTGGTGGTGCCCGGCCCGAGCCGCGTCTGGGACTACCGCGAGCACGGCGTGCGCGGCGGGACCGTCGTGGCCGTCGTCCACCGCGACCGCGTGCGGTACGGGGTCGTCGGCGACGTCGGCCCGCGGGACATCATCGGCGAGGCGTCCCACGCCATGGCGCGCTCGCTCGGTGTCCGCCCCGACCCGCACGGCGGCGGAACGGACGCCGAGGTCACCTACATCGTCTTCAAGGACAGCCGGGTGGCACCGATCGAGGACCACAGGGCGGCCGTGATGACGGGCGAGCGGCTGGCACGGCAGTTCGTCCGGGGCGGCTGAGCGGCCCGAGCGCCGCCGTGGGGACGCCGAACGCGTCGGGCGGCTCACACCTTCCGGTACGTGTACGCCTCCGCCGCCGCCGCCTCCACGGCCGCCAGGTCGGCTCCGGCGGACGCCGTGACGACCGCCGCCACCGCGCCCTCGACGAACGGGGCGTCGACCAGGCGCGTGCCCTCGGGGAGTTCGTCGCCCTCCGCGAGCAGTGCCTTCACCGTGAGCACCGCGCTGCCGAGGTCGGTCAGCACCGCGACCCCGGCCCCGCGGTCCACCGACGAGGCCGCCGCGGCGATCAGTTCGGCGCTGGTGCCCAGCCCGCCGTCCTCGGTGCCGCCCGCCGCGGCGACCGGCGCCGTGACCCCGCCGCCGGCCAGGCCCTTCGCCAGTTCGGCCACCGAGGCGGCCACCTGCGCGCTGTGCGACACCAGCACGATCCCGACCAGCTTCCCGTCACTCACCGCGCGCCTCCGCCGCCTCGGACAGCCCGGCGACGAGCAGCGCCGCCGAGGTGGCGCCCGGGTCCTGGTGCCCGATGCTGCGCTCCCCGAGATAACTGGCCCTGCCCTTGCGGGCCTGCAACGGCGTCGTCGCCTCCGCGCCCTGCTCGGCGGCGGCGCGCGCCGCGGCGAAGGAGTCGCCGAGGGCGTCCACGGCCGGGACCAGCGCGTCGATCATGGTCTTGTCGCCCGGCGCCGCACCGCCCAGTGCCATGACCGCCTCCACCCCGGTCCGCAGCGCCCGGGCCAGCTCCTCCTCGCTGACCTCCGCCCCGTCCCCGAGCGCCTTGCCGGTGCGGCGCAGCAGCGTCCCGTACAGCGGGCCCGAGGCCCCGCCGACCGTCGACACGAGTTGCCGCCCGGCCAGCATCAGGACCGCGCCGGGCGTGCCGGGGGCCTCCTTCTCCAGCACGGCCGCCACGGCCCGGAAGCCGCGCTGGAGATTGCTGCCGTGGTCGGCGTCGCCGATGGGGGAGTCGAGGGCGGTGAGGCGTTCCGCCTCGCGGTCGACGGACGCGGCGGTCGCCGTCATCCAACGGCGGAAGAAGTCGGCGTCGAGCACTGGATCTCCTTGCCTGGTAGGTATGCGTGTGATCCCTTACACGTTCGCCGTCACGTGCCCCACCGCAGGGCCGGCGTGTTCACCGGCGCGTCCCACAGCCGCAGCAGCTCCTCGTCGATCTGGCAGAGGGTGACCGAGGCGCCCGCCATGTCGAGGGAGGTGACGTAGTTGCCGACGAGCGTGCGGGCGACGGCGACACCGCGGGCCGCGAGCACCCGCTGCACCTCCGCGTTGAAGCCGTACAGTTCCAGCAGCGGCGTGGCGCCCATGCCGTTGACCAGCACGAGGACCGGGTTGCTCGGCGTGAGGTCCGCGAGGATCGCCTCGACGGCGGCGTCGGCGATCTCCCCGGAGGTCATCATCGGCCGCCGCTCCCGGCCGGGCTCGCCGTGGATGCCGACGCCCAACTCCAGCTCGCCGGGCGGCAGATCGAAGGTGGGGCTGCCCTTGGCGGGCGTGGTGCACGCGCTGAGCGCCACACCGAAGCTGCGGGAGTTGTCGTTGACCTGCCGGGCCACCGCCTCCACCCGCTCCAGCGGCTGCCCCTCGTCGGCGGCGGCGCCCGCGATCTTCTCCACGAACAACGTGGCGCCCGTGCCGCGCCGCCCGGCCGTGTAGAGGCTGTCGGTCACCGCCACGTCGTCGTCGACCAGCACCTTGGCCACCTGGACGCCCTCGTCCTCGGCGAGTTCGGCGGCCATGTCGAAGTTGAGGACGTCGCCGGTGTAGTTCTTCACGACGAACAGCACCCCGGCCCCGCTGTCCACGGCCGCCGCCGCCCGCACCATCTGGTCGGGCACCGGAGACGTGAACACCTCACCCGGGCAGGCCGCCGACAGCATGCCGGGCCCCACGAAACCTCCGTGCAGCGGCTCGTGCCCCGAGCCGCCACCGGAGATCAGGGCGACCTTCCCGGCCACGGGCGCGTCCCGCCGCACGATCACGCGGTTCTCCACGTCGACGGTCAGCTCGGGATGGGCGGCCGCCATGCCGCGCAGCGCGTCCGCGACCACCGTCTCGGGAACGTTGATCAGCATCTTCATGAGTACCTCCTGGTGACGGGTCCGGAAGCCTGCCCTGGCAGTATTGCCCGCTGACCGGGCACGGGTCACGCGTGTACCCCGACGGAGATGCCGGGGCCCCGCGGAGCGTGCCTTCCGCCCGGAATGCTCGGGCAGTGGGCCCACTGGGGCGACGATGCCTGCCAGTCACCGCCGCCGCGGGGGCAGGCTCACCACACGCACCTGACCGCCGTTCTCACTCGCCCGGCACCTCCAGCTCGAACCACACCACCTTGCCCGTGCTCACCCGCGTCGCGCCCCAGCGGTCGGCGAGCTGGTCGACCAGCCACAGGCCGCGGCCGCCCTCGTCGCTGAGCTGGGCGTGGCGCATCCTCGGCACCAGCGGCGAGTCGTCGCCGACCTCGCAGCGCAGCACGTCCGTGCGCAGGATCCGCAGGCTGATGGGCCGGGTGGCGAACCGTACGGCGTTGCCGACGACCTCGCTGACCAGCAGCTCGGTGGTCTCCAGCAGGTCGTCGAGACCCCAGCGGCGCAGCGCCCTGCGGGCCAGCCGACGGGCCTGGCCGGCGGTGCGCGGATGGGGCGCGAGGTACCAGTAGGTGACGGTCTCCGGCTCCACGCCCTCCAGCCGGGCGGCGAGCAGCGCCACGTCGTCGTGCCGGTCGCCGTGGCCCAGGGTGCGCAGCGCCTCGTCGCACAGCGCCTCCAGCGGCGGCGGCCCGGCGGGGCGGGCGGTGGCGTGGCCGTCGAGCCGGGCGGCCAGCTGCTCCACGCCCGTCTGCAGGTCCGAACCGCGGGACTCCACGAGGCCGTCGGTGTAGAGCATCAGCGTCGCCCCGGCAGGCGCCGCCATCTCGGTCGCCTCGAAGGCGCAGCCGCCGACCCCGATCGGCACCCCGGTCGGGATCTTCATGATCTCGGCGGTGCCGTCCGGGTGGACGAGCAGCGGTGGCGGGTGGCCCGCGTTGGCCAGCAGCATGCGCTGCTGCACGGGGTCGTAGAGAACGTAGAGGCAGGTCGCCATGTGCTGACCGCCGAGCCGCTCGGCCTGTTCGTCCAGGTGGTGCAGGATCTCGGCCGGGGGCAGGTCGAGACCGGCCAGTGTCTGCACGATGGTGCGCAGCTGGCCCATGATCGCCGCCGACGTCACGGAATGCCCCATCACGTCGCCGATGACGAGGGCGACGCGGCTGCCGGGCAGCGGTATCGCGTCGTACCAGTCGCCGCCGACCTGTGCCGTGCGGGAGGCGGGCAGGTAGCGGCTGGCGAGGCGGACGCCGGTCGGCTCGGGCAGCGACTGGGGCAGCATCGCGCGTTGCAGCGCGTCCGCGACGGACGCCTCGTGCCCGTACCGTACGGCCTTGTCGATGCCGAGGGCGGCGAGCGTGGCGAGCTGGGAGACGACGAACAGGTCGTCGTCGGTGAAGGCGGGCCGGTGGGCGCCGCGGGTGAGGACGAGGACGCCCATGGCGTGTTCGCGGCCGAGGAGCGGGGCGACGATCGAGCGGCGCCCCGCAGGGCCCGCCGCGGGCCCGAGCATGTCCGCCAGCACGGCGGCCGTCGCCGGGCCGTCCCCGAAGACGGGCCGCCGGCCGCGCAGCAGCCCGGCGAGCCGCCGGGTGACCGCCATGGGCAGGGCGCCGTCCGGGGGCGCCGTGCCGTGGGCGCGCAGGACGGTGGGGGCGTCCGGGGCGCCGTCGGCCAGCGGCAGCGGATGCCGCAGGAAGACGTGCGCCCGGTCGGCGTACGCGGGCACGGCCGCGGCGGTCAGCTCGCGCAGCGTCTCGTCCAGCTCCATGGACCGGGTGATCCGCCGCGTGGCCGCGTCCAGGAAGCGCAGCCGGTCCGCCCGGGCCCTGGCGGCCGACGTGCGGGCGGCGTGCGCACCCGCGGCCCGGACACGGGTGACCGGGCCGCGCCGCTGCGGGGAACCCGTCCCGTCCGGCCGTGACGGCATCCCGTCGCCGCGGCCGGCGGGCGCGAGCGGCGGCCCCCCGCCCCGCTCGCCGTGCGGCGGCAGCGGCGCGGGGGAGAGGGGCGCTGCCGCGGAGCCGTCCGGGCGGCCGGCTCCGTCGGCCGCACTGCCGGGGTCCGCGTGTGCCGAGGGGTGTTGCGTCACGCGTGTCCTTCCCTCTGTGCGGTGCCCGTACGGCGGGCGGGGACCGGGTCTGTCAGTCGATTCGCCTGCAGCGCAGGAAGACGTGCTCCTCGGGCTGCACATCGGTGCTGGCCGGGGCGTACGAGTAGGAGGACTCGTCGACGACCTCGAAGCCCGCCGACTCGACCACCTGGCGCAGGTCCTCGCGCAGATAGCCGGAGACCCGGATCCGCTGCCCCAGGAACGGGATCGGGTAGTCGTCCACGTCGGCCTCCACCATGGACAGGGCGAGCAGCCCGCCCGGCACCAGCAGGTCGTGGACCATGCGCAGCGCGACGGGGATCTCGGCGCGCGGCAGCATCAGCAGCGAGAAGAAGGCCACGGCCGCGTCGAAGCGCCCCAGGTCGAGGGGGCCGCCCGGCCGCAGGTCCGCTATGTCCGCCTGGTGGAACGTCGCGGTGGGCACGTTCGCCTTCGCCAGCGCGATCATGCCGCCCGAGAGGTCGACGCCGACGACGTCGAGGCCGGCCTCGGCCAGCTGACGCGCCGTGGGCAGTCCCGTACCGCAGCCCACGTCCAGGACGCGGGACCCGGCGTCCAGGGACCCGGCGATCCACTCGGCTGCCGCGAGCTGTCCTTCCTTGTGCGGGAAGGCGTCGTCGTAGCGGTCGCCGATGACGTCGAAGGCTTCGGCCTGGCCCGTGCGGTCGAGCTGCAGGTCGCCGTATTCGGGACGGCCAGCGTGGTCACTCATGTGTGATATCCACCCTTAGGGGCTCGTGGTGCGATTTTGTCATAGTTCGCGGGGGCGCGAGATGTGGGGTGCCAGGCGTGGGGGAAGCCGGACTCGCAGTCCCGGGGGCACGACCTTATTGCCCCGCCCGCCGAAACTCCCGTGCTTCGCCCGACCAGCTCGGACGGAGTACCCGGCAAACGGCACAGGGCGGGGCGTACGGACCCTCCGCACCTCGGCCCGGTCGTGAATCCGGCGACCTGCGCGGCGAGGCCAGGGCGCACGAACGGGCGGAGGCGCAGGCACGGCGGCGGCGCGGCCGTCGGTGAGCCCTGCCAGGGCATCCGCCGGGCGCCCTGCGGTGAGCCACCCGCCCACGCCCGGCGCGGCCGACCCGGCGCCCGAGCACGGCGGGGTCGTCTTCGAGGTCCACCCGTCGTTCGTCGACGGTGAACCGGAGAAGGTGGCCGTGCCCTGCGTGAAGGCCCACCTCGACGCCCTGGACCGCAGCCGGGCGGGAGTGTCGCCGGGCCGGGCCGGGGAACCCGGCACGACGGACGCCTCCACCAGGTGACGGACCGTCGAAGAGGCACGGCGTCCCCTCCAGCAGCACAGCACGGCACCCCCGCCCCGCAACCGCCAGGGCTGTCCGGCCCGCCCGGCTGCGCGCGGCCCGACGACGGTGGACGCTGGATCTGCGCGCCCCGCACAGGACGCGCGAACCGACCCCTGACCCGGCGAAAGGCGGTACGGACGATGGAGCAGCCCGCGCACCGGACCGGCACCACCGAGACGCCCCCCGGCACGCTCACCGACGTGCTGCGCGGCGTGCGCGGCGTCGTCTTCGACACCGACGGAGTGATCACCGACTCGGCCCGGGTGCACGCCGCCGCCTGGAAGGAGGCCTTCGACGCCTTCCTGCGGCAGCACCCGCCCGCCGACCCCGCCATGCGCCGCCCGTTCGACGCGCGGGACGACTACCTGCGGTACGTCGACGGCAGGTCCCGGCTCGACGGCGCCGCCGCGTTCCTCGCCTCGCGCCTGCCCGACCCCCCGGAGGATGCGGTGCGTGCCGTCGCCGAGGCGAAGGAAACCCTCTTCCTGCGGCGCCTGCACGAGGATGGTGTGGACGCCTGCCCGGGCACGGTGCGGCTGGTGCGGGCCCTGCGCCGGGCCGGGATTCCGCGCGCGGCGGCGTCCGCCTCCCGGCACGCCGGTGAGCTGCTGACCCGGGCCGGGGTGCTCGACCTGTTCGACGTGCTCGTCGACGGCGCCGAGGCCGCCCGCCTCCGCCTGCCGGGCAAGCCGCGCCCCGACCTCTTCCTGGAGGCCGCGAGGAGGCTCGGCGTCCCGGCCGGGAGCGCCGCCGTCGTGGAGGACGCGCTGGCGGGCGTGGCGGCGGGCCGCGCCGGAGGGTTCGCCCTCGTCGTCGGGGTGGACCGCGCCGCGAGCGAGGAGACCCGGCAGGACCTGCTGCGGCACGGCGCCGACCTCGTCGTACGCGACCTCGCGGAACTGCTCGACCCGGCCGACGGCCGGCGACCGGCCCCCGGGTGAGGCAATGAGGAGCACCGACGTGACGGAACTGACCGAACCGGCGGAACCGGCCGGCGTGACGGAACCCGCCCGGGCGGCGGCGGAGCCGGTCCAACCGGCCGATCTGACCTGGGAGTACGAGGGCTACGACCCGGCCGAGGAACGGCTGCGGGAGTCCCTGTGCACCCTCGGCAACGGCTACTTCGGCAGCCGGGGCGTCCTCCCCGAGTGCACCGCGGACGACGTGCACTACCCGGGCACCTATGTGGCCGGCTGCTACAACCGGCTCGTCTCCGAGGTGGCGGGCCGCAGGGTGGAGAACGAGGACATGGTCAACGTGCCGAACTGGCTGCCGCTGCGGTTCCGCCTCACCGGCGGGAAGTGGCTCACCCCGGACACCGCGCCCGTGCTCGCCCACCGCCAGATCCTGCACCTCGGCCTCGGCGTCCTGGAACGCCGCACACGGTTCGACGCCGGCGACGGCCGGGTGCTCGCGGTGCGCCAGCAGCGGCTCGTGCACATGGCCGACCCGCATCTGGCGGCGCTGCGCACCGAGTTCACCGCCGAGGGCTTCTCCGGCGAACTGGACGTCGAGGCCGCCCTCGACGGCGGCGTCACCAACGACGGCGTACCCCGCTACCGGGACCTGGACGGCCGCCACCTGACCCACGTGCACGCCGGCACCGCCGCCCCCGACCGGGTGTGGCTTCGCTGCCGCACCCGCACCTCCGACATCCGCATCGGCATGGCCTCCCGCGTCACCGCCGGCGCGCCCCTGACCGTCCGGCACGAACCGCCCGTCACCCGCCAGCTCCTCCGGCTCGCGCTGGAGCCGGGGCGCACCGTCACCGTCGACAAGACCGTCGCCCTGCACACCTCGCGCGACCCGGCCATCAGCGACCCGCTGTACGCCGCGGTCGACCGGGTCGGCCGGGCGCCCGGCTTCGACGCCCTGCTGGCCTCGCACCGCACGGCCTGGGCCCAGCTCTGGCGGCGCGCCCAGCTCGACGTCCCCGGAGACGCGGGACGCATCCTGCGGCTGCACCTCTTCCACGTCCTGCAGACGCTGTCCCCGCACACCGCCGACCTCGACGTCGGCGTACCCGCCCGCGGACTGCACGGGGAGGCCTACCGCGGGCACGTCTTCTGGGACGAGCTGTTCGTGCTGCCCTTCCTCAACCTGCACTTCCCCGAGGTCGCCCGCGCCCTGCTGCGCTACCGCCACCGGCGGCTGGAACGCGCCTGCACGGCCGCCCGCGACATCGGCCGCCGGGGCGCGCTCTACCCCTGGCAGAGCGGCAGCGACGGCCGGGAGGAGACCCAGCAGCTGCACCTCAACCCGCGTTCCGGGCGCTGGCTGCCCGACCACACCCACCTCCAGCACCACGTCGGCTCGGCGATCGCGTACAACGTGTGGCAGTACTGCGAGGCGAGCGGGGACGCCGAGTTCCTGCACACCAAGGGCGCCGAGATGCTGCTGCAGATCTCCCGCTTCTGGGGCGACTCGGCCACCTGGGACGGCACGCTGGGCCGGCACCGGATCCGGCGCGTGATGGGGCCCGACGAGTACCACGACGCCTACCCGGGCGCCGCGGGACCCGGCCTGGACGACAACGCGTACACCAACGTCACCGCCGCCTGGGTGCTGTCGCGGACCCTGGAGCTGCTGGACACCCTGCCCGAGCCCCGTCGCCGTGAACTCGTGGAGCGCATCAGCCTGGAGGACGGCGAGACCGAGCGCTGGGAGGAGGTGTCGCGCACCCTGCACGTGCCGTTCCACGAGGGCGTCGTCAGCCAGTTCGAGGGCTACGGCGACCTCGCCGAGCTCGACTGGGACCGCTACCGGCAGCGGTACGGCAACATCCGCCGTCTGGACCGGATCCTGGAGGCGGAGGGCGACACCGTCAACCGCTACCGGGCCTCCAAGCAGGCCGACGTCCTGATGCTCGGCTACCTCTTCTCACCCGGTGAACTCCAGGCCCTGTTCCGGCGGCTGGGGCTGCGGCTGGACGAGGACACCTGGCGGCGCACCGTCGACCACTACCTGCACCGCACCAGCCACGGCTCCACGCTCAGCGGCCTGGTGCACGGCTGGGTCCTCGCCCGCGCCCGCCGCGCCGAGGCGTGGAGGTTCTGCCAGGAGGCCCTGCGCGGTGACATCGCCGACGTGCAGGGCGGCACCACCGGCGAGGGCATCCACCTGGGTGCCATGGCCGGCACCCTCGACCTGGTGCAGCGCGGGCTGACCGGCATGGAGACCCGCGGCGGAGCCCTCTGGCTCGACCCCGTGCCGCTGCCGGAGCTGTCGTCGTACGGGTTCTCGGTCCGCTACCAGGGCCACTGGGGCGTCCGGCTGCGTCTGGAGTCCGGGCAGATGGAGATCGCCGTGCCGTCCTCCGACCTGCCGCCCATCGACCTCAGGCTGCCCGGCCGCGTGGTCCGCCTGGAGCCGGGCGAGACGACCACGCTCGCGCTGGCCGAGTGAAGCGGTGTCCCGGTGGGGGTGTCCCGGTGAAGTGAGGTCCCGGTGAAGTGGTCCGGGCGAACCGAAGGCCCGGGGCGTGGTCGCCCCGGGCCTTCGACCTCTTCGTTGTCACCGCAGTGCTACGTCCGGTCGCCCTTCGGCTTGCCCCGCTGGTCCGGGGTGCCGTGCGGCGGCGGGCTGAACGGCTCCGGCGACGTCGCCGGCGACACCGGCGAACCCGAACGACCCGCACTGCTCTCGGGCCGCAGCGCGCCAGGGTCGCCGGACGTCGGCTCGGCGCCGGACCGCAACTGCTCCAGGCGGGCCGTCAGCACCTCCGTCACCGGCAGCCGGTCGGCGTGCGACCGCTCGTAGGCGAGCAGGTCCTCCACCTCCTCGGTGGACAGTGACCGCACGCGGCTCTCCAGTCCGCCGATCGGCAGATGGTCGTAGTCGGGCAGCGGCAGGGTGTTGCGGGCGGGGTCGGCCATGGTTCTCACTTCCCTCTGTACGACGGCTTGCACGACGGCACGACGGCCTCCCGTGCGTTCGCGTGCAGTCTCGGCGTCCGGGGCGGTCGCGGCCCCGTGCGGTGCGGTCAGTTGCCGCCCGGGCCGCCACTGCCGAACGATCCGCTGCTGCCCTCGTTCCAGCGCGGCCGGTCCTCCGACGGGCTGGTGCGGGTGCCGGAGTTGCCGTGCGCCGGCATGTCGTGCGGCAGGACCCGCTCGTCGCTGCGCGGCATCTCGTTCGGCTCCCGGTGCTCCCGCACCTCCCGGACCGGCCCGCCGTCCGGCATGTGCGGCTGCTCCTCGCTCCGGGGCCGTCGCGGCTCTCGGCGCATGACGCGGACGCCGAGCACGAACGCACCGATCAGGACCGCGACGACGATCAGGCCCGCCACCAGCAGCCCGCCGCCGACCGCGCCCCGACCCGCGGCGATGTCCATCCATACGGTGTTCATGACCCGCGAGTACCCCGGGCGGACGTCATGAACCCGTTCACCGGGACCGCGCCTCGCGGGTCTTCGCCCGGTTCGCCTTGCGGATCGCGTCCAGCAGCTCCGCCTTCGACATCCGGGAGCGCCCGTCGATGTCCAGGTCGCGGGCCAGGTCGTACAGGTGTCGCTTCGACGCCTGCTCGTCGACGCCCTCGCCGCTGCGCCCGCCCTGCCCGCGGGGCCGGGCCGAGCGCGGGTCCGAGGGGCCCTTGCGGCCACCCTCCTTGCGCTGCCAGTGGTCGCCGACCTTCTCGTACTTGTGCTTCAGCGCCCCGAACGCGACCCGGTGGGCGCGTTCGCCCTCGCCGTACTGCTTCACCGCGGAGTCGTGCGCCTTGATCCAGGTGCGCTGCGCGTCCTTGGCGGACCGTTCCAGGGTCGACGGGAGTTCCTGTCGTCCGGCACGGGTTCCACCTCCGTCCGTCGTCGGTCATGGCGGTGCCCGGGTGCCCGGCCGACAGTCGGGAAAACTGCCCGGAACCCTCGGGAGCGCCGGGTTTGACGCTGTCGGCGGCGGCTACCCGCGCGGTGTGACCACGACATCTCAGCAGGAGCTCTTCCGGTTCCTGGAGGACCGCTTCGCCTGCGCCCAGGCGTGCACCGAGTGCGCGAGGGCGTGCGCGTTGCGTGCGAGCCTGGTGGAGCCGGACGGAAGCGAGAAACAGGAACTCGTACGACGCAAGGCGATCATGTGCGCGGAGGTGTGCGACGCGACGTGCCGAGTGCTCTCCGAGCAGAACCAGGTGGACGAGGGCGCCATCCGTACGCAACTGGAGTGGTGCCGCACGGTCTGCCTGGAGGGCGCTCACGTTTTCGACGATCATCCGGGCGCGGAGGACACCGCGAAGGCCTGCCGCGAATGCGCCCAGGCCTGCACGGACTTCCTGGCCACGCTCAGGTGATGCGGGAGGGGGCGGCCGGATGCCACCGGCCGCCCCCTCCCGCATCAGGAGCAGGGGCGACCGGAAGCACGGCGTACGCGCGGCGCACCCCTGGCCGACGTGGATCACCACGTGCTAGCAAGAGCCATGACCGCACACGCAGCGCACCGCGCCTATGACGCCGTGATCGTCGGCGGGGGCCACAACGGCCTCGTCGCCGCCGCCTACCTGGCCCGCGCCGGACGGTCGGTGCTGGTGCTGGAGCGGCTGGACCACACGGGTGGCGCGGCCGTGTCCACGAAGCCGTTCGCCGGTGTCGACGCCCGCCTGTCCCGCTACTCGTACCTGGTGAGCCTGCTGCCCCCCAAGATCGTGCGCGACCTGGGCCTGGACGTCCGGCTGCGCACCCGCACGATCTCTTCGTACACCCCCGCCGAACGGGACGGCCGGCCGACCGGGCTGCTGGTCGGCGGCGGCGAGCGGCGGACCCGGGAGGCGTTCGCCCGGCTCACCGGCTCGGACCGCGAGTACGAGGCCTGGCAGCGCTTCTACGCCATGACCGGCCACGTCGCCCGGCGGGTCTTCCCGACGCTCACGGAGCCGCTGCCCACCCGGGAGGAGCTGCGCCGCCGCACCGACGACCCGGACGCCTGGCGGACGCTGTTCGAGGAGCCGATCGGCGCCGTCATCGAGGAGCGCTTCGCCGACGACCTGGTGCGGGGCGTGGTCCTCACCGACGCCCTGATCGGCACGTTCGCCGACGCCCACGACCCCTCCCTGGCGCAGAACCGCTGCTTCCTCTACCACGTCATCGGCGGCGGCACGGGCGCCTGGGACGTGCCGGTCGGCGGCATGGGCGCCCTCACCGACGCGCTGGCCGCAGCGGCCCGCGGGGCGGGCGCCGTGATCGCCACCGGCCACGAGGCCGTGCAGATCGACACGGACGGCCGCTCGGCCGAGGTCACCTACCGGACCGCCGGCACGGAGGGCACCGTCACCGCCCGGCACGTGCTGGTGAACGCCGCGCCGAGCGAGCTGGCCGACCTGACCGGCGATCCGCCCCCGCCGCCCGCCGAGGGCGCCCAGCTCAAGGTGAACATGCTGCTCAAGCGGCTGCCCCGGCTGCGCGACGAGTCCGTCGACCCGCGCGAGGCGTTCGCGGGCACCTTCCACATCGCGGAGGGCTACGAGCAGCTCGCCTTCGCGCACGCCCAGGCCTCGGCGGGGCGGCTGCCCGACGCGCCGCCCTCCGAGATCTACTGCCACTCGCTCACCGACCCGACGATCCTCGGCCCCGGCCCGGCCGGGCAGGGCTGCCACACCCTCACCCTGTTCGGGCTGCACACCCCGGCCCGGCTGTTCGACCAGGACAACGACGCCGTGCGCGAGGAACTGCTGACGTCGACGCTCGCGCAGCTCGACGCCCACCTGGCCGAGCCCCTCGCCGACTGCCTGGCGACCGACGCCGACGGGCGGCCCTGCATCGAGGCGAAGACCCCGCTCGACCTGGAGCGCGACCTCGGGCTGCCCGGCGGCAACATCTTCCACCGGGAGCTGTCCTGGCCGTACGTCCAGGAGGGCACCGGCCGCTGGGGCGTCGAGACCCGGCACCCGAACGTGCTGCTGTGCGGCGCGGGCGCGGTACGCGGCGGTGGCGTGAGCGGCATCCCCGGGCACAACGCGGCCATGGCCGTGCTGGAGGCGACACCGGATGCGTGAGGCCGTGTGACCCGGCCAGGGCTGGATACTGCGGCAAAACGGATATAGAGCCCATCTTGATCCGGAGTGAGGAAGGTGCCATGGCCGAGCTCAGCCCGAACGAGGTCCAGAAGGCGGTCTTCAACCAGTAGACCGCCTTTGTCGGCGCCCCTCTGCCGCCACCCTTCCACTGGCGCTTCTCAGTCGGCCGACGCCGTCCACCCGGCCGTCTCGACGCGCGCCGCGTCCGCCGGGCGCGCGTCGGCGAACAGGACGTCGCCGGCCGACTGGACGCGCACCCCGTCCACGTAGACCCCGCGGCCCACGTACAGCCGGTCCGTGGCGTACCGCCAGCGCAGGGTGAGGCGGCGGGCGGCCGGCAGGTCGGCGGTGAGCCGGTGCCAGGCGCGTCCCGACCAGCCGGTGACGGAACCCTCCGGGTGCTCCCGCGGCTCCCCGCCGCCCCGGCGCGTGGTCGTGAACGGCACCGGCCGCCAGGCGCCGTCGCCGTCCGCCGCGGCCTCCAGCACGAGCGTGTCCGCCCGCGGCTCGGTGTCCCACCACAGGGCGCACACCAGGCGCGCGTCGCCCGCCGAGGTGTCGAGGACGGGCAGCGTGAGCGTCGCGGCGGTGGCGTTCGCCATGCCGGAGAACCAGGCCGACCGCCCGTGCGCCGGACGGACCGGCACCGCCCGCGCCAGGTTGTTCGCCGCCGCCACCCGGGGCGCCGAACCGGAACGCCAGCTGCGCACCGGGTGGACCGAGTTGCCGAGCACCACCAGGAACGAGTCGGTCGTCGGGTCGAGGACCAGCGAGGTGCCGGTGAAGCCGGTGTGCCCGGCGGTGCGCGGTGTGGCCATCGCGCCCATGTACCAGTGCTGGTGGAGCTCGAAGCCCAGGCCGTGCTCGTCGCCGGGGAAGGCGGTGTTGAAGTCGGTGAACATCAGCTCCACCGACTCCGGCCGCAGGATGCGCGCCCGGCCGTAGGAGCCGCCGTTGAGCAGCGTCCGGCCCAGCACCGCGAGGTCCCAGGCCCGTGAGAACACCCCGGCGTGGCCTGCGACACCGCCCAGGCTGAACGCGTTCTCGTCGTGCACCTCCCCCCACACGAGCCCCCGGTCCAGGCCCGACCACGGCTTGCGCGCGTCCTCCGTCGCGGCGATGCGCGGCTTCCAGGAGGCGGGGGGGTTGAAGCGGGTGCCGTCCATGCCGAGCGGGCCGGTGATCTTCTCGTGCAGCAGCGTGTCCAGGGCGCGGCCGGTGACGCGCTCCAGGACCAGTTGCAGGGAGATCAGGTTCAGGTCCGAGTACAGGTACACCGTGCCCGGCGGGTTGAGCGGTGCCTCGTCGTGGACACGCTGGATCCTCGCCTCGTACGTCGGCGCGCTGAACAGCGGGATCCAGGCGCGGAAGCCCGAGGTGTGGGTGAGGAGCTGACGGATCGTGATGTCCTGCTTGCCGGCCCGGCCGAACTCCGGGACGTACGAGGCGACGGTCGCCTCCAGGCGCAGCGCGCCGCGCTCGATCTGCTGGACGGCGAGGATCGAGGTGAACAGCTTGGACACCGACGCCAGGTCGAACACCGTGTCCTCGGCCATCGGGATCTGCTCGTCGGCCGGGAACTCGACGCCGGTGTCCGTCTTCTCGTCGTACGCCCGGTAGCGCACCGCCTTGCCGATCGGCTGGTGCAGCGCGACGGTGCCGCCCCGCCCGGCGAGCAGCACGGCGCCCGCGTACCAGGGGCGCCTGGGGGAGGGGCGCAGGAACGTCTCGGCGTCGGTGACCAGTTGGCGCAGGTGGTCGGGGAGCAGCCCGGCCTCCTCGGCGGTGCCGCGCCGCAGCACGGTGCCGCGGCCCGTCGCCTGCGCCGCCGCGACCGGTCCGGCCGGCAGCGCGGCGAGCGCCACGGCACCGCCCAGCGCCAGCGCCGTACCACCCAGCCGGCGGCGGGTCAGCCCACTGCCGTTCCCTCTGCCGCTCACCGCGTCCTCGGTCATCGAGAGCCTCCCGTCGCACCTGACTGAAAGTATCTTTCGGGTCTGCGTCGCGCGATGAAACTTTCCGGTCAGCGGTGAGGTGGTGTCAATGGTCCGTGCCCGACTCGGTGTTCGCGCACCGGACGCCGCGGTCCGCGCCTCAGCGCTCGCGCACCCGGACCACCCTCAGCTCCGGGGACGACAGGATGTCCTTCTCGCAGAAGCGGGACGTCACCCACCGGCCGTCCGAGTACCGCCGCGTCTGGTCGCTGAAGTGGGGCGACGCGGGGTTCGAGGACTGGGAGTACGTCAGCAGCGTCCGGGCGACCGGGCAGCGGCTCCCGTCCCAGCCCACGGCCTGGAGGTAACTGGAGCCCGTCGTCACCTCCGTGTAGCCGCGCTCCCGGTCCCACACCGGCTCGATCTTGTTCCACACGCCCAGCGACTCGGTGCCGCCGTGCACGGGGATGCGCATCCCGTCGCGCACCACGAACTGGTGCTCCCCGAGCGGCGCGTCGAGCGCGATGCCCGCCGCCCGCAGCTCGGCCACCGCGTCCGCCAGGGCCGTCGCGAAGCCCGGCACGGACGTGTCGAGCGTGCGCGGCGTGGCGACCGGGTCGGCCGCCGAGAACGGCACCTTCCACAGCCGCGCCGCCGGCACCGCCGCCGTCAGCTTCCGCCAGAACCGGTCGAACAGCAGGGCGCCCCGGCTGCCGGTGTTCGTCGTGCGGTCCCAGGTGGCGAGTACGGCACACGCCCCGGAGACGTCCACGGCCCGGCGGTCGCTGCCCGTCGCGGTCCCGCCCGGCAGCGCGGCACACGCCTCCGCCGCGTCGGCGGCGGCCAGGTCACCGGCGGGCGCCCGGTTGGCGAACTGCTGCCGCTGCAGGTCCCGTACGGTCAGCCCGCCCCGGTCCGCCATCGCCGCCACGTCCTCGAGGGCACCCCGCGTCCGCATCGACCGGGCGGTGCCGATCGTGCCGAAGACCCGCTCGTAGCCCGTGATCGGGCGGTCCGGGTTGGTCAGCCAGGCGCTGTCGTTGGAGTTCTCCGCGTACGGCGCGTCCGTCAGCGTCGGCATGCGGGACGGACCGAAGATGCCCTCCTGCACGGCGTCCGGGTCGCTGCCGGGCGCGCAGTCGCCGCGCGAGCCGTCCAGGACGGCGACCCCGGACGCCGGGTAGGTGGCCCTGCCGAGCGGCGTGGAGCAGCGCTGCGCCAGTTCGTCGGTGATGCGGGGCAGCACCTGCGACTGCGTGAACAGCGTGCCGCCGCGCGAGTCGGCGGCGATGGTGTTCACCCACGGCAGGCCCTGCGTGCGCCGCAGCGCGTCCAGGACGTCCTTCGTGCCGCGTGCCGTGCTGAAGCCCAGAGCGGTGTCCGAGGCGCGCAGGTTGCCCGCGTTGGGGTCGCCGAGCGCGTACGCCGTCGTACCGGTCCAGGGCAGGGGCAGCGAGGCGCCGAGTGAGGTGGCGACGGGGCCGTACCGGGTCCACCACTGGGTGCGGGTCACCGGCGAGCCGTTGTTCACGGCGACGGTGACGGTCCGCTTCGTCATGCGCTCCCGCTCGCCGTCCACCAGGTACGCCGTCGGGTCGGCCGGATCGAGCGTCAGCTGGTGGAGGCTGAGGGGGACGCCGGTGGCGACGGTGTGGCTCCACGCGACGTGCGCGGTGTGGCCTATGGACACCGTGGCCGAGCCGAGCAGCGAGCCGCCCGCGACGTTCAGCCGGCCCGGGATGGTCTGCTGCGACTGCCAGAAGCGGCGGCCGCCGTGCCACGGGTAGTGCGGGTTGCCGAGCAGCAGGCCCCGGCCGTTCGCCGTGGTGGCGCCGCTGAAGGCGACCGCGTTGGAGCCCATGCCCGCGGAGTCCGCCGCGAACAGCTCACGCGCCGCGCGGGCCGCCGACGCCGGATCGGTCCTCTCCTCCCGCGAGGCCGCGTCGCCCTGCCCGGCGCCGGTGGCCGGCGGCTGCGCGGCCGTGATGCCGTCGACCGCCCGCCCCTGGCCGCCTAGCACGGCCAGCGCGTAGCCGCGCGCCGCCACGTCCAGCGCCGTCACCGGCCGCACCCACGACGCGCCCCGGCACGCCGGGTCGGTGACGCGGTTCTGCGCGAGCCAGGCGTTGTAGCCGGCCGCGAACCCCCGCATCAGGTCCTTCGCCGCACGGCTCGGGCCGCGCGGCGCCGGCTCGGCGAGCAGCCTCTCCACGGTGCCCGCCTGCCGTACGCCGCGGAAGTACAGGTCGCTGGCGAGGTTCGTGGAGGCCGACGACAGCGCCGCGTCCGCGGGGGCGTCGTGCCCCAAGTAGCGCGAACGTTCCCCGCGGACGGTCAGGAACCCGTCGGCGAGGGTGCACACCTGGTCGGCGGCCTGCGCCCAGCCCGTACCGAAGCCGAGGCCCGCGAAGTCGCCGGCGACGATGTGCGGGATGCCGAACTCGGTGTAGCGGACGACGGCCGACAGACCGCCGCGCGCCGGACGCTCCTGCCGGTGCTGCCCGTCGGCAGCGGCGGCAGGCAGCACGGAGCAGGCGGTGAGCAGAGCCGCGGCCATGACGCCGACTCGTCCCGGACGGGTGCGCATGGGGCCTCCCAACATCATCGGGGGAAGGGGCGGTTGAGCGTAACAGCGGATATCCGGCACGTCAGCGCTCCGAGCGGTCCCTGGCAGGCACCGGCCACGCGCGGCGCCTTGACCTCCCCGGGCGGCCCGCGCAGGATCGGCCTGCATGACCTCCGGACATGACAGCACGGTCGACGGGATGCTGCGGCGCAGCGCCCGGCGGACTCCGACCCGCGTGGCGCTGGAGTACGGCGAACGCACCTGGACCTACGGCGCACTCGACACCGCCGTCTCCCGCGCGGCGGGCCTGCTGCGCGCGCGGGGCCTGACCCCGGGCGACCGGGTCGGCGCCTACGGCCACAACTCCGACGCCTACCTCATCGCCTTCCTCGCCTGCGCCCGCGCGGGGCTCGTGCACGTGCCGGTCAACCAGAACCTCACCGGCGACGACCTCGCCTACATCGTCGGCCAGTCCGGCAGCTCACTGGTGCTCGCCGACCCGGACCTCGCGGACCGGCTCCCCGGCGGCGTGCCCGTGCTGCCGCTGCGCGACACCGGCGACGCCCTGCTGACGCGGCTGGCGACGGCCGACCCGTACGACGGGCCCGGGCCGGGCGGCGAGGACCTGGTGCAGCTGCTCTACACGTCGGGCACCACCGCCCTGCCGAAGGGCGCGATGATGACGCACCGCGCGCTGGTGCACGAGTACGTCAGCGCCATCACCGCCCTCGACCTGCGTGCCGCCGACCGGCCCGTGCACGCGCTGCCGCTGTACCACTCGGCGCAGCTGCACGTGTTCCTGCTGCCGTACCTCGCGGTCGGCGCGACCAGCATCGTCCTTGACGCGCCCGACGGCGACCGCATCCTCGACCTGGTCGAACAGGGCCGCGCGGACAGCCTGTTCGCGCCGCCCACGGTGTGGATCGCGCTCGCCAACCGGCCCGACTTCGCCACCCGCGACCTCGACGGCCTGCGCAAGGCGTACTACGGAGCGTCGATCATGCCGGTGCCCGTGCTGGAGCGGCTGCGTGAACGGCTTCCGCGGCTCGCGTTCTACAACTGCTTCGGCCAGAGCGAGATCGGCCCCCTGGCCACGGTCCTCGGGCCCGACGAGCACGAGGGGCGCATGGCCTCCTGCGGCCGTCCGGTCCTGTTCGTGGAGGCGCGCGTGGTGGACGAGGACGGCAAGGACGCGCCCGACGGCACGCCGGGCGAAGTCGTCTACCGCTCACCGCAGTTGTGCGAGGGCTACTGGGGCAAGCCCTCGGAGACCGCCGAGGCCTTCCGGGACGGCTGGTTCCACTCCGGCGACCTCGCGGTGCGCGACGCGGACGGCTACTTCACGATCGTGGACCGCGTGAAGGACGTCATCAACTCCGGCGGCGTCCTGGTCGCCTCCCGCCAGGTCGAGGACGCCCTCTACACCCACGACTCCGTCGCCGAGGTCGCCGTCGTCGGCCTCCCCGACGACCACTGGATCGAGGCGGTCACCGCGGTCGTCGTACCGCGCGGCGAGGTCACGGAGGAGGACCTGATCGCCCACGCCCGCGAAAAGCTCCCCGCCTTCAAGGCCCCGAAGCGCGTGATGTTCGTCCCGGAACTGCCCCGCAACGCCAGCGGCAAAATCCTGAAGCGGGAACTGCGGGACCGTTTCGCCGACGGGGCGCCGTAGCGGCGGGACAGCTCCGTTGCCGTCGCACCGGAGCGCGCCTCATGATCGGCGGTATGCGGTACTTCACCGCGCCCGACGTAATAACCCGCCTCGCCCACCACGTCCGCGGCGCGGGCGCCCCGCTCGTCGTCCTGCCCGACGAGGCCCATGCGTGCCTGGGCATACCTCGGTGACCTCGGAGGCCTGGACCGCCACCGCCGGCTGATCCTGCTGGACCCGCGCGGCACGGGAGACTCGGCACGGCCGGCGGACCCGGCGACGTACCGCTGCGACCGCCTCGTCGACGACGTCGAGCGCTGCGCGTCCATCCGGGCCCGGAGCGGATGGACCTGCTCGCGCACTCCGCGGGCGGCAGCCTCGCCCTGCTGTATGCCGCCTGTCACTGGCTGGACGACCCCGACTGGTTCGTGCGCCGTGTCGCCGCGGTCCTCGACGGACGGGGCGGCGATCCGCTGTCGGCACAGCAGGGCGGCGTGTCTGCTCCGGGCCGCGGCGACGGCGATGCTGATCGTTTCGCCATACGGTCGGGCTGCACCGGACCCGCGTCCCACGGGCGGTTGCGTTCCGGGCGCTCAGTGCGCCGGGCGGCGCCCCCCCATTCCGCGTGCGCGGTCCGGCCGCCGTCCCGGACCGTGCGCCGGCCGTGCCGTGCAGGTGGGAGGGGGTGCACGGCTCCATCGCCTCCCCGAGCCACCCCCCTCGGACTCGACCGAGGCCACCCGCCGGGCGACGAACGTACCGGGCAAAAGCCTTGAGGTGTGTTGATATGACTAATGGCCTGTGTCTTGCTCATGCCGCGCGTCGCCCCGCTAGCTGGAGACACCGCCGCCGGCCGCAAGGAAGGCCGCCGGCACCGCTCACATCGAGGTGATGGCATGAAGAAGGCATACGAGGCACCGACGCTCGTCCGGCTGGGGTCGTTCCGCCGGAAGACCGGCCTGCTGCAGCGCAGCGGCAACGACCGTCTGCTCCTCAGCAAGAACTGACGGCGGCCGGCACGTAACACGACTCCATGTCCGACATGCACGCAAGTGCGGAACCGGGCCGCGGCGACGCCCACTTCGCGGTCTTCCCCGACTGCGAGGAAGCGGCAGCCGCGGCCCGCTTCTTCCGCCACCCTGGTACCCGCGTCCTGGCCCACGCCTCGGGCCGCCCCTGGCTGGTCGGCACCTGGTCCGGCACGGAGATCGTCACGGCCCGGGCCGGCCGGACAGTCCTCGCCGCCGTCGGGTGGTGCGCCGCAGACCCGCAGCGGCTCGAACGCCACGCCGCCGGTCTGCGCGACCTCGCCGAACTCGACGCCCTGGCCCGGTCCCTGCCGGGCAGCTTCCACCTGGTCGCCACCCACGAGGGACAGCTCAGGGTGCAGGGCACCGCCTCCGGGCTGCGGCTGGTCTTCCACGCCCGCATCGGCGGCGTCCACGTGGCCGCGACGAGTGCGGACCTGCTCGCCACCGCCCTCGGCAGCCGGCCGGACACGGCCCAGCTGGCCGTCCGGCTCCTGTGGCCCGTGCCGCATCCGCTGTACGAGGCCCCGGTGTGGCAGGGAGTCGACGCGGTCTCCCCGGAGGACGCCCTCCTAGTCTCCGCCGACGGCCACCGGGTCCGCACCTCGCGCTGGTGGCGGCCCCCGGAGCCGACCCGCACCCTCGCCCAGGGCGCACCGGCCGTCCGCGAGGCGCTGGCCGAGGCCGTGGACGTGCGGACCCGGCCCGGCGGAGTGGTCAGCTGCGACCTGTCCGGCGGCCTCGACTCCACCTCCGTCTGCTTCCTCGCCGCCCGCTCCACCGCCTCCGTCGTGGCGGCGACCTGGCCCGGACGGGACCCCGCGGACACCGACCTGGCCTGGGCCCGACAGGCGGCGGAACACCTGCCGAAGGTCGACCACGTCGTCTGGGACGCGGACACCTCGGCCCTCGTCTACTCGGACCTGCTCGGCATCGACGACCTGCTCGACGAGCCGACCGTCGGGGTGATGGACCGCTCACGCGTCCTGCAGCACCTGCCGTGGCTGGCCGAACGCGGCAGCCGGGTGCACCTCACCGGGATCGGCGGCGACCACGTCGCCTGGTGCTCGGAGGCGTACTACCACCGGCTGATGCGCACCCGCCCGCTGTTCGCGCTGCGCCGGCTGCGCGGCTTCCGCGCCCTGTGGAACTGGCCGCTCGGCGCCACCGCGCGCGCCCTCGCCGACTCCCGTTCCTACCCGCGCTGGCTCGCGCACTCCGTCCGCCACCTGCGCGCCCCGATGCCGCAGTCCTCGGCGACCGGGAGCCTCGGCTGGGGGATGCCGCCCCGCCTGTTCCCCTGGACGACCCCCGAGACCGAACGGCTGGCCCGCCAGGCCCTGCTGGACGCGTCGGCGCAGGCCGAGCCGCTGCACCCGGACCGCGGCCTGCACACCGACCTGGAACTGATCCGCACCTGCACGCGCATCATCCGCCAGTGGGAGCGGATGGCGACCCGGGCGGGACTCCCGATGGCGTCGCCGTTCCTGGACGACCGCGTGATCGAGGCGTGCCTCGAGGTCCGGCCCGACGACCGTGTCACGCCGTGGCGGTACAAGCCGCTGCTCGCCGAGGCGATGCGCGGTGTGGTCCCGGACGAGTGTCTGCGGCGCTCCAACAAGGCCGAGGCGTCGATGGACGCCTCCGAAGGACTGCGCCGCCACCGAGGCGACCTGCTGACCCTGTGGACCGACTCCCGGCTGGAACGCCTCGGCCTGGTGGACGGCGAGGAACTGCGCCGGCTCGCCCAGCGACCCTCGGCCCCGGGCCTGCGCGACGCGGTCCTCTACTCGACCATCGCGTGCGAGGTGTGGCTGCGCTCCCACAACCGCGCACCCCGACCGGAGCCCGCCCCCGGGCAGGGAGAAACCCCAGGAGACCCAGCCGTAGTACGAGGAGAAGACCCGGCCGGACGGCGAGAGGACACCGTCGGATGACGGAAGACAGCAGAAAGGCGCCGACCCCATGACACTCCGATTCGACACCGACGTCTCCACCGCGGAGACCCAGTACGGCACGGTCCTCCTCCACCAGCGCACCGGAGAGTACTGGGAACTCAACCCCACCGGCGCCCTGGTGGTGAGGACCCTCATGGACGACGGCGACGAGACCGCGGCCGTCGCGGCACTCGTCGCGCAGTTCGACATCGCCCGCGACCGCGCCGAGCAGGACGTGAGGACACTGGTGCGGGACCTGAAGGACGCGGGGCTGGTCTCATGACCACGCCCAGCGCCCTCGACCGGCCCACCGGTGTCCCCCTCGCCCGGCGACTGGCCGCCCGCCTCGTCCTGGTACCCGCGCTGGCCCTGTCGTTCCTGCCGCCGCGGCACATCCGCGCCGTACTGGAGCAGGCCCGCCGCGGCGCGCGACCCGCCACCCCCGCACAGGCGGCTGCGGCCCGCGAGGCACTGTGCGCGGTGAGCCTGCGCTGCGCGGGACCGCGCGGCTGCCTGCCGCGGTCCCTGGGCGCCGCCCTGCTGTGCAGGATGTACGGCACCTGGCCCACCTGGTGCACCGGGGTCCGCAATGTGCCGCCGTTCTCCGCCCACGCCTGGATCGAGGCCGGCGGCCGCCCCGTGGGGGAGGGCGTCCCGGACGACTACTTCGCGCGGCTGATGACCGTGGCCCCGGCGGGGCGGGCGGGCACGTGAGCGACACGGCCGTCGCGGACGACGCCCCGGCCGGCGCCGGCCCGGACGAACCCGCGGCGAAGCGGCCCGCACCGCCCGCGGGCGGCACGACGAGCGGTTCGGTCGCCGCCCTGTTCCGGCTGACGTCCGGTCACCGCACGGCCGTCGCCGTGGCGACCGGGCTGACGCTGGTGGCGTCGGCACTCGGCCTCGCCCAGCCGCTCGTCGCCAAGCACGTCGTGGACTCCAGCGCCCGCGGTGAGGTGCTGTGGCCGTTCCTCCTGCTGCTGTCCGGCCTCTTCGTCGCCGAGGCCGCCGCGGGAGCGACCGGCCGGTTCCTGCTGGACCGCATGGGCGAGGGCGTGGTCCGCATGGTGCGCCACGGACTCGTCTCACGGCTGCTGCGGCTGGAGATGCGGGAGGTGGACCGGCGCCGCCGCGGCGACCTGGTCTCCCGCGTCACCGCCGACACCACCCTGCTGCGGGACGTCGTGTCGCAGGCCCTGGTCGACCTCCTCACCGGCTGCCTCGTCTCGGCCGGCGCCCTGCTGCTGATGCTGTGGCTTGACCCCCTGCTGCTGCTCCTCGTCGTCGCGGTGGTCGCCCTCGCCGCGGCCGTCGTCGCCACGCTCCTGAAGGGCATGCGGGTGGCGTCGGAACACATGCAGTCCGCCGTGGGCGCCATCGCCGCCGAACTGGAGCGCGCCCTCGCCGCGCTGCCGGTGGTGCGGGTGTACCGCGCCGAGGAACGCGAGGCGCGCCGCATCGGCGAGCGGGTGGACTCGGCCCACCGGTCGGGCGTACGGGCGGCGAAGCTGGCCGCGGTGATGAGCAGCGCCGTCGAACTCGCCGTCCAGGGATCCTTCCTGCTCGTCCTGGTCGTCGGCGGCATGCGGGTGGGCAACGGCGGAGCGGACTCCCTCGGCGACCTGGTCGCCTTCCTGCTGTACGCGTCGTACCTGGTGATGCCCCTGTCGTCGGTGTTCCGCGCCATCGGCCTGATCCAGCGCGGCACGGGCGCGTACCTGAGGATCCACGAGGCCCTCGCCCTCCCGCAGGAACCCGCCGAGCAGCCCGGCCGGACGGTCCCCGGCCCGCAGCCGCCCGCCCGGCCGTCCCCGGCCCCCGCGCTGGAACTGTCCGACGTCCGCTTCGCCTACGTCCCGGGCCGGCCGGTCCTGCGCGGGGCGGCCTTCACCGTGCCGCGGCACGGGCTGGTGGCGCTCGTCGGCCGCTCGGGAGCCGGCAAGAGCACCCTCTTCTCCCTGATCGCCCGCCTCTACGACCCCGACGCCGGGACCATCCGCTTCGACGGCATCCCGGCGACGGCCCTGAGCCGCCAGGAGAGCCGCGCGGGCATCGCCCTCGTCGACCAGAACACCCACGTACTGGAGGGCACCCTCCGGGAGAACATCACCTACGCCGCCCGCGACGCCACCGACGACGACATCCGCCGCGTCGTACGGCTCACCCGGCTCGACCACGTCGTGCAGCGGCTGCCCGGAGGCCTGGACGGCAGACTGGGCGACCAGGGCGGCACCCTCTCCGCAGGGGAACGCCAGCGCGTCGCCCTGGCCCGCGCCCTGCTCGCCCGGCCCCGGCTGCTCCTCCTCGACGAGCACACCTCGCACCTGGACGCCGTCAACGAAGCGGCCCTCACCCGGGCGCTCGCCGACGTCACCCGGCACTGCGCGGTCCTCGTCATCGCCCACCGCCTCTCCACCGTGCGCCACGCCGACCGGATCGTGGTCCTCGAGGACGGCCGTACGGTGGCCTGCGGCCGGCACGACGAACTCCTCGCCACCAGCCCCGCCTACCGCGAACTGGCCACCACCCACGTCCTGCGCGGCCGTCCCCTCAGCGACCCGCCCGCCCCGGACCGTACGCCGTCATGAAGGGTCCCGAAAGGTACACCTCACGTGGCCTGTCGGCGCCACGCACCGCTCGCTAGGCTGACCGCGGACGACGCAACCGGGAGGAGCACGGACGTGGCCGAGAGCATCACTCAGCAGCGCCCGCTCACGGGCTGGGACAAGCCGGAGCTGGACCTGAGCAACGCGCAGTGGCAGTCGACCAGCGGGGGCCTGGGGGACGTCCAGATAGCCTTCGTCGAGGGCTTCATCGCCATGCGCAACAGCGCCCGCCCGGAGAGCCCTTCCCTGATCTTCACCCCGGCGGAGTGGGGCGCCTTCGTGTCCGGCGCGCGGGAAGGCGACTTCGACCTCACCTGAACGGGACACCCCGCACACCCGGCCCGGCGGCGCCGGCTTGCGCGCGCACCGGCCGAACCGGGGGTGTCAGGGCCGACTTTCCGGACACGCGACCTCGAGCACCGTCCCGGGGCCCGGCCTGAGCGAGGCTGGCCCCAGGAACGGAACAGCGTGACCCGGAGGTGAGGGACCATGAGCACTCTGCCGGTCGTCGCGGCGGTCGACGGTTCGGACGACGGCCTGCGCGCCCTGGACTGGGCCGTCGACGCCGCCCGCCGCCGCGGCGCCCCGCTCCGGGTGGTCCACGTACGGCAGTACGCCGCCTGGGCACGGCTCGACACCCTGGCCACCGCACCGCCCGACGCGGCCACCGACCCGGTCCTCGACGGGGCGCGCGGCCGGCTCGCGGACCGCGCGGACGCCCCGCCCGCGGAGTACGTGCTGCTGGAGGGCGCCCCGAGCGCGGTCCTGCCCGAACTGGGCGCCACCGCCCAGCTGCTGGTGCTCGGCTCCCGCGGTCGCGGGGGCTTCGCCGGCCTGCTGCTCGGCTCCAACGGCATGGCCGCCGCCCGTGACGCCGAGTGCCCCGTCGTGGTCGTGCCCCGCCCGGGCCGCGAGGTGCACGGCGAAGGGCCCGGCGAACCCGGCCCGTTCGTGGTGGCCGGCCTGAACGTGGACAGCCCCGACGAGGCCACGCTCGCGTTCGCCTTCACCGAGGCGGCCCTGCGCGGCGCCCACCTGCGGGCGGCCGTCGCCTACCCGTGGCCGCCGCCCGCCTGGCTGGTCCCCGGCGAACTCGCGCCCCCGCTGATCGACCAGTCGGCCGTCGAGAGCGAGACCCGCTCCCTCGCCGAGGGCTTCCTCGCCCCGCACCGCGCCCGCCACCCCGAGGTGCGTGCCGACGCGTACGTCGTGCCGGGCGACGCGGCCGGCGCGCTCGTCGCCGCCTCCAGGGATGCCGACCTGGTCGTCGTCGGCCGCCACCGGCGCCGCCTGCTCGCCCCGGCCCGCCTGATGGGCTCGGTCACGCAGGCCGTCCTGCTGCACGCGGCGAGCCCGGTCGCCGTCGTACCGCCGACGCCGCCGCAGGACTGACACGCGCGGCCCCACCGCCCCGCACGGCACGACACCGCACGGCGGCGGAGTACCGCGGGACGGCGCGGCGCCCCCCCGCCCGGCCGGTGGACCGTGCCGGACCTGGTGTTCACCGTCCGACCGGGCGGCACCGAGCGGCCCCGGGCACGTACCATGGCGGCATGTCGTTCCTCCGCCGCCGCAGCGCAACGCCCGCCGGGCCCGACTTCGACGTACTGGCCATGGACCCGGGCGACTGGCCCGGAAACCTGGGCGCCGGACTGCTGCCCGCTCCCGACGGCACCTGCCAGGGCGTCTTCCTGCGCTACGACCTGTTCGGCGGCCGTGGCCCCGCGATGATCATCGGCAATCTGCCGGAGGGCTCCCCGGCCCGCGAGATCCCCGAGGGCCAGGTCCCCTTCGAGGTGGCCCAGCTGCTGCTGGCCCTGGAGAACGACGAGGAGATCACCGTTGTCGGCACCGAGGACGTGCCGGTGATGCAGGGCGACAACCTCCTGATCGTGCGGCGCGTCAAGCTCTCCGAGAGCCGCATCTCCTGCGTCCAGTTCGACCGCAGCGACAACGTCCTGGTGACCATCGCCGCCTGGGACCGCCCCATCACCGACGACCTGTACGCGCTGCTCAAGCCGCTGCCCGCGGAACTCTTCCAGCAGGGCTGAGCGCACCGGACGGCACACCCCGGGCCGGGACCCCCGAGAGGGTTCCGGCCCGCGGTCGGTGCGGCTAGCCCGCGGACGGCAGCAGCTGGACGTCCGCCGCCCGGACGAAGGCCACCCGGTGGCCGAACTGGATCTCGTAGTACAGGTCCGTGCCGGTGACGACCTGGTGGGACGCCGCGTCGAAGGCCACCGCGTAGTAGTACTGGCCGGGCACCCTGTCGCCCACGACGTACTTCTGCCCCGCCGGCAGCCTGTACTGCAGCGGCGACACCGACTGCGCCGGCACCCCCGCCGGATAGGCCTCCTTCTCCGGGTACGCGCGCCCGTACACCGGTACGCTCTCCAGGCCCTCCTTCGGCGTCACGACCAGGCCCTTCGCGGGCACCGCCGTGGGCTCCTTCGGCGGGTTGCGGAACCAGGCCTTCTGGCCCAGGTACCAGATCGCCGTCCAGTCGCCCCAGCGGTCGGCTACCGCGTACTGCTGACCGGTCGACACCCGCGAGGAGATGTCGTTCACGCCCTTGGTCGGGGTCCTGCCCCGGCCGATGTCCGTGATCAGCGCGGAGTTCTCGTCGTGGTCGGAGTACAGCCGCACCGCGCTGGAGCCGTGCGTCGCGCACGGCCGGCCCGCGGTGGCGCAGCCCGTGAACACCGGCCGGTTCGCGGCGTAGTCCGGGCGGATCGTCACCAGCCCGCCGTTGGGCCCCGCCGACGGCTGGAACGGGCGGCCGAGCAGCTGGAAGTAGTGCGCCCAGTCCCAGTACGGTCCGGGGTCGGTGTGCATGCCCGCCACCGTGGAGGCGGTCGGCCCCGGCACGTTGTCGTGGCCGAGGATGTGCTGGCGGTCCAGCGGCACGTCGTACTTCACCGCGAGGTACTTCACCAGGCGGGCCGACGAGCGGTACATCGCCTCCGTGTACCAGGAGTCCGGGTTCGCCAGGAAACCCTCGTGCTCCAGGCCGATCGACTTGGCGTTGACGAACCAGTTGCCCGCGTGCCAGGCCACGTCCTTCGCCTTCACGTGCTGGGCGATGTGCCCGTCCGTGGAGCGCAGCGAGTAGTGCCAGGACACATAGGTGGGGTCCTGCACCATCTTGAGCACGCCCTCCCAGGCGCCCTCCGTGTCGTGCACGACGATGTAGTCGATGGACGGGGACGCGGGCCGGTTCGCCAGGTCGTGGTTGCCGTAGTCGCCGTCCCCGAACTGCTCGTACGGCGCCGGGATCCACTCGCAGGACACCGACGCCGGGCACTCGGTCCCGGCGTTGGAGGACCGGCGCAGGCCGGTGCGCGCGAGCTGCCCCGTGTCGGGCTCCAGGCCCGGACGGGCGGCCAGGGCGACGCGCTGACCGGAGTCGGTGGTGCGTTCCCCGCCCGCCCGGATCAGCTCGAAGACGTCGTTCGCGTACGCCGACGCCGTCGCGGTGTCGTCGGCGCCCGAGAAGCGGGCCACCGCCCCGTACCAGTCCGCCGGGTCGTCGCTGAGCGGTTCGCCCAGCTCCTTCTGGGCGGCGGCCAGCAGCGCGGCACCGCCCGCGACGTTGGCCGCCGGGTCGCTGCGCAGCCGCTCGGCGCCGAGCCCTGTCAGTTCGGCCGCCTCCGGCAGGGTGCGCAGCCGGGCCGGGAGGTCCGCGGTGTCCGGCAGCGCCGCCTCGGGGTGCAGCGGCGGGCGGGCGCTGTCGCCGCGCGGGTCCTCGGTGCCCTCGCTGTGGTGCGGGGCCGAAGCGAGCGCGGTCCGGGCGTCGGTGAGGTGCATGGGGCCGTAGCCGCCGGTCACGCTCGGGGCGCCGGCGTGCGTGTCCCAGCGGGACTGGAGGTAGGAGACGCCCAGCAGCACGCTCTGCGGCACCCGGTACTCCGCCGCGGCGGAGGCGAACGCCTGCTGCAGCCCCTGCGCGGACGGCTCGTCGCCGGACGGCGCGGCGCCGAGCAGCGGCAGCAGCAGCGCCGCCGTGGCGACGGCGCCCGCGGCACCACGGGTGCGTCTGCGCCCGGCCGCCCGGTTCGGTTCGGTGGCGAATCCTCGCAAAGCAGCCTCCTGGGACAGACGGGCGGGACAGCCCTGCGGGGCCGGGCTGCGTCAGTGGTACCGGCTGGCCGACGATCCGTCAATCATGCCCAGAGGCAGGGATTTTCCCATGTCAGGCGCCACGCGCGGGAGTTTCGCGCCGACCCGTGCCGGGCCTGCGGGGCGTCAGTGGAGTACACCAGTGGCTGCGCGGTCGAGGCTGTGCCCAACGGTGGGACCGGCGCACAACAAAGACCCGCGGCACGTCCTGTCCGGACATGCCGCGGGCCCTGGGCTCCGGTCAGCGGGTTCCGACCGCCGCCCGCACGGCCCGCCGGGCCATCTGGACGTCGTCGTGCAGCCGCCGCAGCAGCAGCCGCTGCTCCTCACCGGACGGCAGGGCGCCCGGGTGGGCCGTACCCGGTGCCGTCGGGGCCGGGTCCTGCATGGAACGCTGCACGGCCGTCTCGTACGTGCGGATCTCACGGGTCAGCACCAGCATCAGGTTCACCAGGAACGCGTCGCGCGACGCCGGTCCCGCCGACTGCGCGATCTGGCTGATCTGGCGCCGCGCCACGGGCGCGTCCCCGAGGACAGACCACAGCGTCGCCAGGTCGTAGCCCGGCAGGTACCAGCCCGCGTGCTCCCAGTCGACGAGCACCGGGCCGGCGGGCGAGAGCAGGACGTTGGAGAGCAGTGCGTCGCCGTGGCAGAACTGCCCCATGCCCTGACGGCCCGCCGAGTGCGCGATGCCATGGAGCAGCTTCTGCAGGTCACCGAGGTCCCGGTCGGTGAGCAGCCCCAGCTCGTGGTACCGGGAGATCCGGGCCGCGTAGTCCAGCGGCGCGTCGAACATGCCCGCCGGCGGGCGCCAGGCGTTGAGCCGGCAGATCGCGCCGAGCGCCGCCCTGATGTCCGCACGCGGCGGCGCCTCGACCGGGTGGCGCTGCAGTGCCACCGTCCGTCCCGGCATCCGCTCGATGACGAGGGTGCAGTTGTCCGGGTCCGCCGCGATCAGCCGGGGCGCCCGCACAGGCGGGCGGTGCCGGACGAACGAGCGGTAAGCAGCTATTTCGTGCCGGATGCGTTCGGCCCACGCGGGGGAGTGGTCCAGTAAACACTTGGCGACGGCCGTGCTGCGTCCGGTCGTTCCGACCAGGAGCACGGCCCGGCCGCTGCGGCGGAGCACCTGCACCGGGGCGAACTCCGGGCAGATCCGGTGCACCGACGCGATCGCCGTACGCAACTGGGCGCCCACCGGGCCGGACAGATCGAGTTTCCCGCTGAGCGGCTGGCCGCCGGGCCCCGAGGGGCGTCGTGTCCTGCCCGTCCCGAGGCCGGGTGCCGCCGTTCGCGCGGGGGCCAGGTAGGGGCCGCTCCCCGCCGGACGGGCGTGCAGCGACCGGGGCGGGGCGGACACGGAGGACGATGCTGCGTACATGGGCGATACAGATCCCTTCGTGTGCCTGCTGTGCCTGCCTTGCGTACACGCCGTCCCGTCCCGGCCCCACGGATGCACCCTGGGGAATGCCCGGCGGTGACCGGGTCGGGGTGGCGCATTCCTACCTGACACCCGGGGGCCACTGGCACACCATCTGGCGCACCCTGGCGAACCGTGGCGAATAGTCGCCCGGCATGTCTGCCGGGGCTACTGTCAACTCAGCCGAGAACCTGGGGGCTTGACGTGAGCGGACAACCCAACACCCGGCTCGCGGACCTGTTCGGCCTGGCCGGCTGGTCCAAGGGCGAACTCGCGAGGCTGGTCAACCGGCAGGCGGCGGCCATGGGCCACCCCCAGCTGGCGACCGACACCTCACGGGTGCGGCGGTGGATCGACATGGGAGAGATCCCGCGCGATCCGGTGCCGCGGGTGCTGGCTGCCCTGTTCACCGAGCGTCTCGGCCGTGTCGTGACCATGGAGGACCTCGGTCTGGTCCGGCACGGGCGTACGGGGAAACGGCAGGGCGGCGGGAGCGTGGAACGCCCCGACGGAGTGCCGTGGGCGCCCGAGCGGACCGCCGCGGTCCTCACCGAATTCACGGGAATGGACCTCATGCTCAACCGACGCGGTTTGGTGGGCGCGGGTGCCGCGCTCGCCGCGGGATCCGCACTCAGCAGTGCCATGCACGACTGGCTGCACACCGACCCGGCGCTGGCCGCCGACGCTCCCGGACTCGATCATGCCCTGCGCGCCGACCCCGCCGGGTTCGACCGTTACGAGGCCGCCCCCATCGGGTCGCAGGAGATCGAGGAACTGGAGCGTTCGGTCGAGGTGTTCCGGGCCTGGGACGCCGCCCGCGGCGGCGGGCTCCAGCGCAAGGCCGTCGTGGGGCAGCTCAACGAGGTGGGCGGCATGCTCGCCTACCGTCACCCACCCCATCTCCAGCGGCGCCTGTGGGGCGTCGCCGCCAACCTCGCCGTCCTCGCGGGCTGGATGTCGCACGACGTCGGCCTGGAGCCCACGGCGCAGAAGTACTTCCTCATTGCCGCCCACGCGGCCCGGGAGGGCGGCGACCGGCCGCGCGCCGGGGAGGCGCTGTCGCGGGCGGCCCGCCAGATGGTGCACCTGGGCCGGCCCGACGACGCGCTGGACCTGATGAAGCTCGCGCAGGCCGGTTCCGGGGAGCGCGTGCTGCCCCGCACCCGGGCGATGTTCCACACCATCGAGGCCTGGGCGCAGGCGTCGATGGGCAAGGGCCAGGCGATGCGCCGAACCCTCGGGCAGGCGGAGGACCTCTTCGTCTCCGACAAGGCGGACACCGAAACGCCGGACTGGATGCTGACCTTCAAGGACGAGGACCTGTACGGCATGCAGGCCCTGGCCTACCGCACCCTGGCGGAGTTCGAGCCGGGCGCGGCGGCACACGCCCAGTACTACGCGCGGAAGGCCCTGTCGCTGCGCAACGACGGGCGTGAGCGGTCGAAGATCTTCGACCATCTGTCGATGGCGTCGGCCTGCTTCATCGCGGACGACCCCGAACAGGCGGACCGCTACGCGCGGCTGGCCCTGATGTCGATGGGCTCGAACTCGTCGCGCCGCACCTGGGACCGGCTGCGGGAGATGTACCGGCTCACCGCCCAGTACTCCGGCTACCCGAACATCCAGCAGCTGCGGGAGGAGATCAAGCTGGCGCTGCCCAAGCAGAAGGGCAGGTCCGGCAACGCCCGTGCGTAGGCGGTGTCATGCCGTGACCCTGGCGACGAGCAGGCAGCCGCTGGTGTCGCGGTCGGTGCCGCCCAGCTCCCGCGCGACCACGCGCACGCAGTCCTGGGCGCTCCCGGCCCGGGCCAGACAGGGGGCGAGCGCGAGGAGACGGTCCACGGCCGGTGTCGTGCCGCCCGGCGGCAGCAGCCCGTCGGTGCGCAGGAGCAGCAGGTCGCCCGCTTGGAGGGCCTCTTCGGCCTCCGCGTGGCCGGGTGCCGCCAGGGCACGTCCCGTCCCGGCGCGGAACAGCAGCGGGGCGGCGCGTCCCGCGCGCGCCCACACCAGGGTGCGGGTCCGCGGCTGGTAGCGGCAGCACACCGCGCCGGTCAGGCCGGGCTGCGCGGAGGCCCGCAGTAACTCCTCGGCCAGCTCCAGCAGCCGGCCGGGCCGGGTGCCGGCCATCGCCAGGCCGCGCAGGGCGCCCAGCAGCATCGTCACGCCCGGGGTGACGGCGGCGCCGTGGCCGGCCAGGTCGCCGGCGCCGAGCAGGGTCTCGCCGTCGGGCAGGCCGAGCGTGTCGCACCAGTCGCCGCCGGCGAGTCCGCTCGTGGTCGCCGGCAGCTGGTGGGCCGCCAGGTCGAGGCCCGGCGTGGCGGGGTGCGGGAGCCGCGGGGAGCCGTGCCGCGCAGGCACCGCTTCCCGCGGCTCGACCGCGGGCCCGTGTCCGGTGTCTGCGCGAATCCCCCGGGGCGGGAGCGAGTCACGGGTCTCGCTCACCGCCCGTCGGCGGCGGCGCAGTTCGCTGACGTCCCGCAGCACGGCCCACATGGAGACGGTGCTGCCGTCGGCGGCCAGCACGGGCTCGCCCATCATGTGCACGGTCCGCACGTCGCCGTCCGGGCGCACCACGCGGAACTCCCCGTCGACGGGCCGGGCGTCGACCAGGCAGTCGGTGACCATCGCCGTCAGCTTCGGCCGGTCGGCGCCGTGCATCACGCAGGGCAGTTCGTCCAGGGTGAGCGGGGGAGCGGCGGGGTCCCGGCCCAGGATGTCGTACAGCTCGGCGGACCAGCGGGCCTCGTCCGTGCGCAAGTCCCATTCGGCGCTGCCGACCCGGCTGAGCAGCGAGCCGGGCGACGGCGCCCCGAGGCGGGTGGGGACCGGCAGCGGGCCGTCCCGCAGCTGCGCCAAGTGCTCGCCGAGGTCGTCCAGTTGATACATCGCCAGATCGCACAGCGCGCGCCGCCACCGGCACCGCGGGTCCGATCCGTCGGCCGGCGTGCCGCGCCGTACGGCGTCCACGTCGCCCTTGAGCCGCCGCGTCTGCGATATCAGCGCGTCCACCGGACCGCGCCCCGGCGGCTGGGCGGCCGAACGGATGGCGGGCTGATGGGGCGGCATGACGGACTCCGATGGGGGGACGGTACGACCGGGGCGGACGGAGGGAGCGCTACGACTGTCGCACAGCCCGCGACGCCCTGTGAGGGAATCGGCGAGACCCGGCACGCTGATGCTTCTGGCATATGCCACCGTCTTCGCAGAGCAGCACGGGAACGCGCTCGCCGTATGTCGACGGGGCCCCAAGTCGTGCGGAAGGTACGGCACTTGGCGTGGGACCTCGAAAGGACAACCCGTGCCGGCTCAGGTGTTCGGTGAGCGTGTGTTCCCATCGGAGTGGGAGTCACGGAGAGTCATGCGTACAGCTCCGGTCGCGGGGCGAGGTCGACGGGGACGCGGGCGCCGGTCTCCAGGGACTCGACCCCCGCCTCGGCGACCACGGCCGCCGCGTAGCCGTCCCAGGCGCTCGGGCCGGTGACCGTGGATCGCCGGACGGAGTCCACCCAGGACTGCACCTGGCGGTCGTAGGCGTCCGCGAACCGGACGAGGTAGTCCTGCGGCACCTCCGCGCGGGCACCGCCCCCGGCCGTGACCGTCATCGCCCGCTCCTCGCCGATCCGCGCGCTGCCCCGCTCGCACACGGCCTCGCAGCGCACCTGGTAGCCGAAGCCGCAGTTGACGAACACCTCCACGTCGACCAGGGCGCCGTCCGCGGTCTCGAACAGCACGAACTGCGGGTCCAGCAGGCCGGAGGGCGCGCCCGAGGAGGAGGCCGGGCGCAGCACCGTCACCGCGGTCAGCTCCTGCCCGAGCAGCCAGCGGGCCGCGTCGATCTCGTGCGAGACGGAGCTGCTGATCAGCATGTCACTGGTGAAACCGGGCGGGGACGAGACGTTGCGGTGGACGCAGTGCAGCATCAGCGGCCGACCCAGGCGCCCGCTGTCCAGCAGCGCCTTGAGATCCCGGTACTCGGCGTCGTGCCGCCGCATGAACCCGATCCGCGCCAGCCGCCTGCCCAGCCGCGCCTCCGCCTCCATCACGCGCAGCGCGCCCGCCGAGTCGGACGTCATCGGCTTCTCGCACAGCACCGGCAGTCCCCGGGCGAACGCGGCCAGCAGCGCCTCCTCGTGCGCGGGGCCCGGCGAGGCGATCAGTACGGCGTCGACGCCCGGCGCGTCGAGCGCGGCCTCGGTGTCCGTGTGCACCGAGACGCCGCCGATGCCGACCACGGCGTCCCGGGCGCGCGCGTCGTCCGGGTCGGCCACGGCGGCGACCCTCGCCCCGCTCACCACCCGGTCGAGACGTCGTATGTGGTCGGCGCCCATGTGCCCCGCGCCCAGGACCGCCACACCCAGCAGCTCGGCCATGCTCCGTCGACTCCTCTCCCGGTCCGTCGCGCGGACCGGGCATCGGCCTGCGCGACGATCAGGGTTTCATGGTCGTCAAGGCCCGGGTGCGCCGCTGGTCGCCCGCCTCCTGTCACCCGCCGCTCGCTGCTCGCCGCCCGTCGTCTCAGTCGTCGTCCTCGTCCGGGCCGCAGGAGCTGCCGTGCGGCGGCAGGGTGCCGTACAGCAGGAACGCGTCGATCTTGCCGTGCACGCACTTGGAGGACGCGTAACCGGTGTGGCCCTCGCCCTTGTTGTCCAGCACGACGGCCGACGGGCCGAGCCGCTTCGCCGTCTGCTCGGTCCAGCGGTACGGCGTGGCCGGGTCGCCGCGGGTGCCGACCAGCAGCATCTTCGGCGTGTCGACGTCCTTGACCTGCCGGCGGATGTAGTCGGTGCCCTTCGGACGGCCGTGGCACATCAGCACCTGCGCGAGCCGGTAGCGGCCGAACACGGGCGACGCCTGCTCGTACCGGCCGCGCAGCCGGCGCAGGTTCTCCGCGACCCTGCCGGGGGCCGGGCGGTCGGGATCGTCCGCGCAGTTGATCGCCATCAGCGCCGCCGGCAGGTTGTCGAGCGGGACGTCCTCCTCGTCCACGAGACCGCGGTGCGTCCCGCTGTTCCTGCTGTCCCTGCTGCTCCACTCCCGGCCGCGCCGCTTGCCGTGGCCGCCCTCCTCCTTGTCCCGGCGGTCCGTACCGGCCCGCTGGGGGATCGCGAAGCCGCCCGAGGTGAAGGCCTCGACGCCGCGTGTGTCGCCGTCCTCGACCAGCTGGGCGAGGGCCCGCTCCAGCAAGGGCCACCTGTCCTTGCCGTAGAGCCCCTGGCCGATGGCGCCCACCAGGTCCTGGCCGGAGAACGGGGCGCCGAAGCCCGTCGGCACCGGGTCCTCGTCGAGCGAATCGATGAGCTGCACGACCTGCTCGCGGGCGTCGCGCGCGTCCTGGCCGAACGGGCAGGCGATGCCCTTCACGCACCAGTCGAGGAAGTTCTCCAGCGCGGTCTGCTGGCCCAGCGCGCGCACCCGCGCCTGCTCGGTCAGCGGCTCCGTCAGCGTGTCCACGCCGTCCAGCGCCAGTCGGCCCACCTTGTCCGGGAACTGGGCCGCGTACACCGCGCCGAGCCGCGTCCCGTACGAGAAGCCCAGGTAGGTGAGCTTGTCGTCGCCGAGCGCCGCGCGGATCACGTCCAGGTCCCGGGAGGTGTTGACCGTGCCGATGTGCGGCAGGACCGGCCCCGAGTTCTTCTCGCACTCCTCGGCGGCCTTGCGCAGCTGGGCCAGTTCGGGGTGCGGGTCGTTGACGTCGCCGTCCCCGTCGGTCGCCTCCGCGAGGTCCTCGAAACCCTCGCCGCAGCTGACGGGGGAGGACCGGCCGACGCCGCGCGGGTCGAAGGACACCACGTGGTAGCGGTCCGTCAGCTCCATGAAGTCCTCGCCGCCGAGCGCGAGTTCGCTGACGCCCGCACCGCCCGGGCCGCCGAAGTTGAGCACCACCGAGCCGTGCGGCTTCCCGGTCGCCCGGTAGCGTGCCACGGCCAGGTCGAGCGTGCCGCCCTCCGGCCTGCTGTAGTCCAGCGGGACGGTGACCTTCCCGCACTGCAGGTCCTTCGGAGCGTCCTGGCCCTCGCAGGCCGCCCACTTCACCGTCTGGCGGTAGAACCGGGACAGGCCGGGCCCGGCGTCCTGAGCCACCGCGGCCGGCAGCCCCGCGCCCAGCAGCGCCAGGCCGACCGCCCCGGTGACCGCGCGGCGCCGGGTCGAGGGCCGCGTCGACAGCTTGGCCAGCATGGATGCCTCCAAGGGCGCCCCGAGGGACCGGGAGTGCGGCGCCCTCGATCACCATAAGCGGCACCCGGAAGGCCCGCCTCCGGACGAGCGGGACGGCCCGGGATGCCTTAGGCTGCGCGCCGTGCGGACGGGCGGGCCGCGGGGTTGCCCGCTGCCGCGTCGTCGCGCCGACCACCGGCAGCCGTACCGGCCGGTGCGGGCCGCTGGGGGGAAACGGGAGGCCGGGCGGTCCGCCACGTGATCCGCGTGGTCCGCGCGATCCTCTTCCTCCTCGATCGCAGGCACGGGGCAGCGCCCGCCGTCTCTCGGCGGCCGGCGCTGCCGTCCGCCTCCGTCAGCCGCGTCCGTGGTGGAAGCGGCGGTGCAGTTCCCGTACCTCGTCGGTGAGTCCGGGCACCGGGCCGACCACGGCCACGCCGGGTGCCACGTCGTTGACGGGCAGTGTCCGCACCGGGGGCGGGGGCACGTCCCATTCGGCGAGCCAGGCGCCCAGTTGCGCGGACGAGGCGATGTACACGATGCGGCCGAGCCCCACCCAGGCGTGTGCCGCCGCGCACATCGGGCAGTGCTCACCGGAGGTGTAGACCGTCGCCGCCGCCCGCTGCCCGGGCGTCAGATGCGCGGCCGACCAGCGAGCGAGCTCGAACTCGGGGTGCCGGGTGCGGTCCCCGGAGGCCACCCGGTTGTGGTCCTCGGCGAGCACCGTGCCGTCGGCGCCGACCAGCACCGACCCGAACGGTTCGTCCCCGGCCTCCAGCGCCTCGGCAGCCAGCTCCACGCAGCGGCGCAGGTAGGGCAGTTCGGTGTTCTTCACGGCCATGGGCCCGGACCTCCTCGTCCCTCGATGATCACCGGGACTCTACGTCTGCCACCGCGCAGGGCGTCGCCGCCACCGCCGAATGCCGGTTGCCGCGCACCGCGTGCTCCTGCTGCACTGGGCGCATGGATCACACCGCCTTCCTCGCCCTCGTCGACCGCGACCTGCGCGAGGAGGCCCGGCCCGACGGCCCCGACGCCCACGTGGAGCGGTCCGGGGACGTGGTGCGCCAGACCGCTCCCGCGCACGGCTGGAACGGCGTGCTGTGGTCCCGCCTGGACGAGGACGGTGCGGAGGCGGCGATCGCCGGGGAGATCGCCCACTTCACCCGCCTCGGCCGCGAGTTCGAGTGGAAGGTGTACGGCCACGACCGCCCGGCCGACCTCGGACGACGGCTGGCCGGGGCCGGATTCGTCCCCGGGCCCGAGGAGACCCTGATGGTCGCGGAGGCCGCGCGGCTGGACCTCGATCCGGTGCTGCCCGAGGGCGTCCGCGTGCTGCCCGTCACCGACGCGGCGGGTGTCGGCCTGGTGGCCGAGGCGCACCGGGAGGCGTTCGGCGCGGACAGTACGTGGCTGCGTGAGCGGCTGCTCGCCCGGCTGGCGTCCGACCCGGACACCGTGGTCGCCGTCGTGGCACTGGCCGGCGAGGTGCCGGTGGGCGCCGCCCGCATGGAACTGGTGCCCGGCACGTCGTTCGCCGGTCTGTGGGGCGGCGGCACCGTACGGGCCTGGCGCGGGCTCGGCATCTACCGCGCCCTGGTGGCCCACCGCGCCCGCGCCGCCGTCCGGCGCGGTTACCGTTATCTCCAGGTCGACGCGTCGGCCCGGTCGCGGCCGATCCTCCAGGGCTTGGGCTTCGTCCCGCTGACCACGACGACGCCGTACGTGTACACGCCGTAGCCCCGCCCCGCCTGCGGGCCGTGGCCCCGCCGCTCACCGGGCCGGACGCGTCCGCCGGCACGGGGCCGCCAACAGCGCCTGGTCCGCGTGCAATTGATCAGGCAGGCAGCGGTGAGGCCGTAGCGTGGGCCGCATGCCCGAACACACGCACATACTCCACATCACCGAGCGTTCCTTGTGGGACGCGGCCCGCGAGCGCGGCGAGTACCGGGTGTCGACGCGCGGCCGCACCCTTGCGCAGGAGGGCTTCATCCACTGCTCGACGCGCGCTCAACTCCCGCCCGTGGCCGCGTTCCTGTACGGCTCCTACGAGGGTCCCGACGAACTGGTGGTGCTCGTCGTGGATCCCGCGCGGCTGGAGGTGCCGGTCAGGTACGAGGCGCCCGAGCCCGGGGCCGAGGAGTATCCGCATGTGTACGGGCCGATTCCGGTGGACGCGGTGGTGGAGGTGGAGCCGTGGCCGTGAGGGGCGGCCGTGGGCCATGGCGGTGGGTTCTGGCGGCGTCGCTGGTCCCCGTGGCCGTCGCGGCTTGGCTGACATCCAGCCGCACGGCTCCATCGCCCGCCTGACCGTCACCCACGAGAACCTCGCCGACGAGCGCGACCGCGCCGACGCGGCGCCGGGCTGGGCGGCGGTGCTGTCCCACCTCAAGTCGCTGCTGGGGACCGGCAGCCCGCTGCCAGGAGCCCTGGTCGGTGCCGAGCGGCTGAGGCCGCTCCCGGACGCGCGGAGGCCGGTCCGCGCGACGCGGACCGGCCTGTCCGTGCGACCGGTTTCCGTCACCTCCTAGGGCTTCGGCGTGCTCTTGGCCGCCGTGGCGGCGCACACCAGGCCGAGGATCACGGCCAGGGCGCCGATGATGACGTTGTTCCACACCACGCCCGCGTCCGGGTTCTCGCCGACGATCCACGGCGAGACGATCATCCACACGCCCATGGCGCAGAACGCCCAGCTCAGGCCGTACATCCGTTCCGGTGCGCGGGTGAACCCGAGGGCCAGCAGGCCGATCGCGACGCCCATGATCAGGTTGTGGGTCACGAGCGCGGGCTGGCTCGTCGTGTAGTGGAGGATCCACGGGGACGCGGCGCAGTACAGACCGAGCAGGAACACCGGTCCGTCCACGAGCGCCACATCGCGACCGCCGAGCATACGGGCGTACCGTTCCCGCATTTCGGAGGCATCGGGGTGACCGGTGATGTCACCTCTGGTGGGCGAGACATTGGCCATGACTCGTCTCCTTCGACTAGCACGCCTGACCACGTTCGGCGCGGTGTGCGCCGCATATCTCAATTGTGCGCTTATGCCCAAATTTCGGGTAGTGGCTGGAAGGCGCGTGAGTGACGGAGGAGGAGGGTGGTGCGGGCTCCGGAGGCCGTGCGGATTCCTGCGCGAGATCCTCGCGAGAATTTTTTCCGGTGTCGCGTCGCACGGTGTCGATCCCGGCCCGCGCCGTTCGTGTAGGAGGTGATACGACACCCCGATGGTGAGGAGGCCGTCATGACCGCCATGAAGTACTACCTGCTGAACGTGATGCAGCCCGGCTGGGACCAACTGCCCGCCCCGGAGGTGCTGGCCGAGATCAACAAGAACCTCGACGCCTTCCACCGCGAACTGCGCGAGGCCGGCGCCTGGGTCTTCGCCGGCGGCCTGCACAGCCCGGACGCCTCCACCGTGCTGCGCCCCCGGGACGGCGACGTGCTGATCACCGACGGCCCGTACGCCGAGGGCAAGGAGCAGCTCGGCGGCATCTGCGTCGTCAAGGCGCCCGACCTGGACGCCGCCCTGGAATGGGGTCGCAGGGCGGCCCTCGCCACCACCCTGCCGATCGAGGTGCGGCCCTTCATCGGCGACGCCGAGGACTGATGGGCACCGACGTCGAGGCGGTCTTCCGCGCGGAGTACGGCCGCGCGGTCTCCGTCCTCGTCCGCTTCCTCGGCGACATCGACCTCGCCGAGGAAGCGGTCCAGGACGCCTTCACCGCGGCCGTGCGGCGCTGGCCGGAGACCGGCGTGCCGCCCAGCCCGGCCGGCTGGATCATCACCACCGCCCGCAACCGCGCCATCGACCGGCTGCGCCGCGAGTCCTCCCGCGAGGCCCGCCACGCCGAGGCCGCCCTGCTGCACGCCCCCGACGCGCCGACCGAGGAGGGCCCCGTGCGCGACGAACGGCTCCGCCTCATCTTCACCTGCTGCCACCCCGCGCTCGCACCCCAGGCGCGGGTCGCCCTCACTCTGCGCCTGCCCGGCGGGCTCACCACGGCGCAGATCGCCCGGGCCTTCCTGGTGCCCGAACCGACGATGGCCCAGCGCCTCGTCCGCGCCAAGGCCAAGATCCGCGACGCGGGCATCCCGTACCGCGTGCCCCGGGACGCCGACCTCCCCGACCGGCTCCGGGGCGTCCTGGCCGTCGTCTACCTGATCTTCAACGAGGGGTACGCCGGTACGCCCGGCCTGTGCGCCGAAGCCGTACGGCTCGGCCGCGTTCTCGCCGAGCTGATGCCGGACGAGCCCGAGGTCACCGGCCTGCTGGCGCTGATGCTGCTCGTGGAGTCGCGCCGCGCGGCACGGCAGGACGAGCGCGGCGAGCTGGTGCCGCTGCCCGAGCAGGACCGCGCCCGCTGGGACCGGGACCTGATCGCGGAGGGGCAGGCACTCGTCCGCCGCTGCCTGCGCCGGGGCAGACCGGGGCCGTACCAGATCCAGGCCGCCATCCAGGCCGTCCACAGCGACGCCCCGGCCGCCGACGCCACCGACTGGGGGCAGATCCTCCAGCTGTACGACCACCTCATGACCGTGGCGCCGAGCCCGGTCGTGGCCCTGAACCGCGCGGTCGCCGTGGCCGAGACCCGGGGCCCGCGCCAGGCCCTCGACCTCGTCGACGGCCTCGACCTCGCCGGGTACCACGTCTTCCACGCGGTCCGCGCCGACCTGCTGCACCGCCTGGGCCGCGACACCGAGGCCGTACGGGCCTGCGCGAGGGCCGCCGAACTCACCGAGAACCCGGCCGAACGCGCCTGGCTCGAACGCCGCCGCCGCGCCCTCGCACGCTGAACGCCGAAGGCGGCAAGCCTGCCGTGGGCGCCGTAACAGGACGCGCGAGCACGGCCGTTGGCACGGTGACTGGTCTACACCCTTGACTGGTACAGACCAAAGCGGTTGAGTGTGGCTCCACACCCCCCACCCGGCCGCCCCCCACGCCGAGGCGGCCCGCCGGCGCGAGCCCTCACCGGGCCGCGCCGCGGGCTGCCCCGTGCCGGACGGCCCCGCTCCGCGAAGGAGTTGACCCTGTGTCGAGGCGCCGCACCTCCGCCGTCCTGGCCGCGCTGATCATCTCGAGCGCCGCGCCGGTGCTCCTGCCGGCCACCCCCGCCGCCGCCGCGGCCTGTTCGAGCTACCCGAGCTGGGTGGCCGGCAGGTCGTACAACGCCGGTGACATCGTGCGCTACACCGACGGCAAGGCGTACATCGCCGAGCACGCCAACCCGGGCTACGACCCGACCATCAGCACCTGGTACTGGGAGCCGTACGCCTGCGACAGCGGTTCCGGGACGCCGGTCGGCACCTTCGTGGTGACCGAGGCCCAGTTCCACCAGATGTTCCCGAACCGGAATTCCTTCTACACCTACAGCGGTCTCAAGGCCGCGCTCAGCGCCTACCCCGGCTTCGCGAACACCGGCAGCGACACCACCAAGAAGCAGGAGGCCGCGGCCTTCCTCGCCAACGTCAGCCACGAGACCGGCGGTCTGGTGCACGTGGTCGAGCAGAACCAGACCAACTACCCGCACTACTGCGACTGGAGCCGGCCCTACGGCTGCCCGGCCGGTCAGGCGGCCTACTACGGGCGCGGCCCGATCCAGCTCAGCTGGAACTTCAACTACAAGGCCGCGGGCGACGCGCTCGGCATCGACCTGCTGCGCAACCCCTGGCTGGTGGAGCGGGACGCGGCCGTCGCCTGGAAGACCGCTCTGTGGTACTGGAACACCCAGACCGGGCCCGGCACCATGACGCCTCACAACGCCATGGTCAACGGTGCCGGCTTCGGCCAGACCATCCGCTCCATCAACGGCTCACTGGAGTGCGACGGCAAGAACCCGGCGCAGGTGCAGAGCCGCGTGAGCACCTACCAGCGGTTCACGCAGATCCTCGGGGTGTCCCCGGGCGGCAACCTGTACTGCTGAACCACCGCCACGCCACGCAGGCGGCGTCCCCGCGCACCCCGCAGGGACGCCGCCTTCCGCTTGCCCGACGGCCGTCCGCGGGCGCGCGCGGTGCCACTGACTGGCGCGGGTGAGGTTTTACGTATAACCTCACCCGTCAATCGCACCGCCCGGAGGGTCCGCATGAGACGCATCGCCCTGGTCACCCTCGTCGTCGGCGACTACGACGAGGCGATCGGCTTCTACACCGGGGCCCTCGGGTTCCGGCTCGTCGAGGACACCCCGCGCCCGGACGGCTCGCGCTGGGTCGTCGTGCGGGCCGGTGCCGACGGACCCGGCACCGACCTGCTGCTCGCCCGCGCCAGGGGCGGGTCGCAGCGCGCCCGGGTCGGCGACCAGACCGGGGGACGCGTCGGCTTCTTCCTGCACACCGACGACTTCGCCCGCGACCACGCCCGCATGCTCGCCGCCGGCGTGACCTTCCTGGAGGAGCCGCGCCACGAGCCGTACGGCACGGTCGCCGTCTTCCAGGACCTGTACGGCAACCGTTGGGACCTGCTCCAGCCCGCCGGGTGACCCCGCCGGCCGCTCCACCCGAACGCCCCGCACCGAGGAAACACCGCTCATGAAATCTACGCGCATAGACGCCGATGTCCTCCGCCGCCTGCCCAAGGCGGTCCTGCACGACCACCTCGACGGCGGCCTGCGCCCCGCCACCGTCGTGGAACTCGCACAGGAGGTCGGCCACACCCTCCCCACCACCGACCCCGACGAACTGGCCGCCTGGTACGTCGAGGCCGCGAACTCCGGCGACCTGGTCCGCTACATCGCCACCTTCGAGCACACCCTCGCCGTCCTGCAGACCCGCGAGGGCCTGCTGCGCACCGCCGAGGAGTACGTCCTCGACCTGGCCGCCGACGGCGTCGTCTACGGGGAGGTGCGCTACGCCCCCGAGCTGATGCTCAAAGGCGGGCTGACCCTGCCCGAGGTCGTCGAGACCGTGCAGGAGGGCCTCGCGGCGGGCATGGCGAAGGCGGCGGCGGCCGGGACGCCCGTGCGGGTCGGCACCCTGCTGTGCGGCATGCGGATGTTCGGCCGCACCCGCGAGACCGCCGAACTGGCCGTCGCCTTCCGGGACGCCGGGGTCGTCGGCTTCGACATCGCCGGCGCCGAGGACGGCTTCCCGCCCGCCGACCACCTCGACGCCTTCACGTACCTGCGCCGCGAGAACGTGCCGTTCACCATCCACGCCGGGGAGGCCCACGGCCTGCCCAGCATCCACCAGGCGCTCCAGGTGTGCGGCGCCCAGCGCATCGGGCACGGCGTGCGCATCACCGAGGACATCCCTGACCTGGCGGCGGGCAAGCTCGGCCGCCTCGCCGGCTGGGTCCGCGACCGCCGGATCGCGCTGGAGATGTGCCCCACGTCCAACCTCCAGACCGGCGCGGCCACGTCGATCGCCGAGCACCCCGTCACGGCGCTCAAGGACCTCGGCTTCCGCGTCACCGTCAACACCGACAACCGGCTGGTGTCCGGTACGACGATGACCCGCGAGATGTCCCTGCTGGTCGAGCAGGCGGGCTGGACGGCCGAGGATCTGCGCACGGTCACGGTGAACGCCCTCAAGAGCGCGTTCGTCCCGTTCGACGAGCGCAACGCCCTCATCGAGGACGTGGTCCTGCCGGGCTACGCCGACGTGCTCTGAAGGAGCCCTCGGACATAGGCGGCCTGTCCGGCGTGCTGGAGATCGTCGGACAGGACGCTGACCAGCCGGACCCCGAGGGTGACCGGCGGGTCCCAGCGCTCGTCCACGACCCGCTCCAGGTCTTTCGCGGTCAGCTCGCGCAGGGCTCCGAGGGTCTGCTCGTGCACGGCGTCGTAGTACCCGGTCAGCAGCTCACCGGAGTCGACCCGCACCTTGGCGACCTTCGCGGCGCTGTGCCCGTAGCCGGTGTCGTGGCGGGGCAGGCCGAGCCCGAACCGCTCGGCCCAGCCCCGGGTCAGCCACACCTGGCCGAGTCCGAAGGCGTCGGCGATGTGGTCGTCCTGGACGCGGGTGAGGTGCCAGACGAGCCAGGCGATCGAGTTCGTGTCGTCGGCGGGACGGGCGTTGAGGTCGTCGGGGCCGAGGTCCGCGGCGACGGCGTGGACCTCTTCCCGGATGCGGCCGTAGGCCTCGATGAGGATGTCCTTCGCGTGCATACCGTCCACCATCGCTCAGGGGGGCCTCACGCGCTTGCCGTTTCCAGCAGCGCCATCAGCGCGCGGGCCGCCGGGCTGGTGGCCTGCGGCGGCGGCAGCAACGCGATCGTCTCGTAGGCGGCCTCACCGGTGCCCTTCAGCGGCAGCGAGGCGAGGGAGGCCCGCTTGTGGCGGAAGTGCCGGGGCACGACGGCGACGCCGAGGCCCTCGCCGATCAGGTCGAGCAGGCCGTGCACGTCGTTCACCTCCAGCGCCACCGTCCGGCGCACACCGGCCGCGGCGAACGCGGTGTCGGTGACGCGGCGCGGCCCCCAGTCGGGGTGGAAGTCGACGAAGACCTCGTCGGCGAGGTCGTGCGGGGTCAGCGCCGCCCCGCCGGCCGCCAGCCGGTGACCGGGGTGGCACAGCACGGTCATCGGCTCACCGGCCAGCGAGGCGGAGCGCAGCTGGTCGGTGTCCGCCTGGGTCCGGTAGGCGAAGGCCAGGTCCAGACGCCCGGCCGCGACCTCTTCTGCCAGCTCGCCCGAGCCCGCCTGCCGCAGCCGGATCTCCACGTCCGGGTGGCGGCGCCGGAACGCGGCCAGCAGCCCCGCCACGTCGACCCCGGCGATGCACTGCTCGGTGCCCAGGGACAGCGTGCCGCGCAGCACGCCCTGCACCGCGGCGACCGCCTCGTGCGCCGCCCGCACCTGTGCGAGGATGCGCTGCGCCTCGCCCAGCAGGGCCCGCCCGGCCTCCGTCAGGGTGACCCGGCGGGTCGTCCGCACGAACAGCGGCGTCTGCAGCTCACGCTCCAGGGCACGGATGGACGCCGACAGGCCGGACTGGGAGACCAGCAGCCGTTCCGCCGCGCGGGTGAAGTGCTGGTCCTCGGCGACCGCCACGAAGTGCTGGAGATGGCGCAGTTCCATGATTGAGAAGCGTAACCGCTGAATCCCATCGGATTCTTCTGTTGGACCACTGCCCGCGGGCCGCGCGAGAGTGGGACCCGGTTTCCGTCAAGCCCCGGCACCCCGTGCCAACCCCACTGGAGTCGCGTTGTACACCGCACACCCCGACCGCTACGCGGACATGCCCTACCGGCGCACCGGACGCAGCGGCCTCAAGCTCCCCGCGCTCTCGCTCGGCCTGTGGCACAACTTCGGTCCGGACCGGCCGGTCGAAACCCAGCGCGCCATCCTGCGCCGCGCCTTCGACCTGGGCGTCACCCACTTCGACCTGGCCAACAACTACGGTCCGCCGCCCGGCGCGGCCGAGTCCGCCTTCGGCGAGGCCCTGCGCGACGACTTCGCGTCCTACCGGGACGAGCTGGTGATCTCCACCAAGGCCGGTTACCTGATGTGGCCGGGCCCGTACGGCGAATGGGGCTCGCGCAAGTACCTGCTGTCGTCCCTCGACCAGAGCCTGACGCGCATGGGCCTGGACTACGTGGACATCTTCTACTCCCACCGGCCCGACCCGGAGACTCCCCTGGAGGAGACGATGGGCGCCCTGCACTCCGCGGTACAGCAGGGCAAGGCCCTCTACGTCGGCGTCTCGAACTACTCCGCCGAGCAGACCCGCGAGGCCGCCCGCATCCTCGGCGAGCTGGGCACCCCGCTCCTCATCCACCAGCCGCGCTACTCGATGCTCGACCGGCGCCCCGAGGACGAGGGCCTGCTCGACGCGCTGGACGAACTCCGGGTCGGCTCGATCGCCTACTCGCCGCTGGAGCAGGGCCTGCTCACCGGCCGCTACCTCGACGGGATTCCCGAGGACTCCCGCGCCGCGAGCGACAGCCCCTTCCTGAACTCCGACGCCGTCACCGGGGAACTGGTGGACCGGCTGCGCACCCTCAACGACCTGGCGAAGACCCGCGGTCAGTCCCTGGCGCAGATGGCGCTGGCCTGGGTGCTGCGCGGCGGCCGGGTGACCTCCGCCCTGGTCGGTGCGAGCAGCCCGCGGCAGCTGGAGGACAGCGTCGCGGCGATCCGGAACCTGGAGTTCGACGCGGAGGAGATCGCCCGCATCGACGAGGTGGTGCGGGCGGCGTAGACGCGCCCGTCCCGGACCGGCCGGGGCACCGGTTTCGCGCGTGCTGGAGGAGCGGCTCATGACCGAGCCGCTCCTCCAGGCGTACGGCGACGGAGCCGCCCTTTGCCGATCGCCCCGGACAGGGCGGCCGGGCCCTGAGCGCCCCGCCGCACGGGGGCGCCTCCGGCGCGTTCGGGGGCGTACGAGTGGGTGTTCCGTGCGCCGCCGGATTCCGGCCAGTTCGGGCGGTGAATATGCCAGGAGACTGGCCAAAAAGCCATGGTGACAGTGATTCAGCAGTGAACATACTCAACTGCGGGAGCGCTTCACGCCGCGCGACAGCGTCCTCACGCACCGCACACGAGCCCACGGCACGAGAACGCGCAGCACGCAGGCCGCACGGACACCAGAACCGACCGGCAGGTGAGCGCTGCGAGGGGGAGGGTACGTGCACGACGAATTCCTGTGCCACGTCACCGCGTACGGCGTCTGCGACGGCAGGCGCATCGGTGTCCCTCTGGGTACCTACCGCGCGCCCACCCTGGCCCTCGCCCTGTGGTGGCTGCGGGACCGGGCCTGCTGGATCGCCGACCGCCTCGACCCGCGGCCCGACGCCGAGCACTTACCGCCGGGCGCCCTCGTCCCGGTCGCCGCCACGGTGCCCGACGTGCCCGCCGTGCTCCGCGCATGGTGCGGTGACGTCGATCAACAGCAGCTGATAGCCGAGGAGTTGGCCGCCGGACGGCTGGTACGCATCGCCACCGGCGACGAAACCACCGAGTACGAGCTGCTCGCCGAGTCCGTCGACGCCCTGCGCATGCAGCGCACCCTTCCCGCGCTGGTGGTGCCCGTTGCGTGAGCCGCCACCCGCAGATCAGGCGCACGTCTGGACGAATCGGTAGAATCCAGTCATGGCACAGCGGCCATCCGCGCCGACCCCGCCCGAACTCGTCCTGGAGACCGAAACGGGCTCCACGGTGATGACCCCGGGCCGTGACTACCACGTCGGACGCGACCCGCTGAGCGACATCGTCATCGACGACGCCCGGGTCTCCTGGCACCACGCGGTACTGCGCCCCGCGGACGGCCACTGGACCATCCAGGACGAGCACAGCACCAACGGCACCTACGCCGACGGCCGCCGCGTGGACACCGGGGACGTCGGCCCCGGCAGCGTCATCCGCTTCGGCAGCCCCTCCGACGGCCCCCGCGCCGTCCTCCTCGGCCGGACCCGGCCACCGCCGGAACGCCCCTCCGCCGTGGCGAACCCGGCGGGCACCGGAACCTACCGGCAGCCCACCACCGTACGGCCGCTGCCCACCCGCACCGTCCGCATCGGCCGCGCCCCCGACAACGACCTCGTCGTGGACGACCTGGTCGTCTCCCGCCGCCACGCCGAACTGCGCGCCCTGCCGGACGGCACGTACGAGATCGCCGACCTCGGCAGCCACAACGGCACCTACCTCAACGGCCGGCCCGTCACCGCCGCCCCCATCGGCCCCGGCGACATCGTCGGCATCGGCCACTCGGCGTTCTGCCTGGTCGGCGACACCCTCCAGGAGTACGTCGACACCGGCGAAGTCTCCCTCGACGTGCAGGACCTCACCGTCGCCGTGGACCGCGGCCGCAAGACCCTGCTCGACCACGTGTCCTTCCCGGTGGGGGAGAAGTGCCTGCTCGCCGTGGTCGGCCCGAGCGGCGCGGGCAAGTCCACCCTGCTCGGCGCCCTCACCGGCCAGCGGCCCGCCGACCACGGCACCGTCGTCTACGACGGCCGCGACCTCTACCGCGACTACGCCGAGCTGCGCCAGCGCATCGGACTCGTCCCGCAGGACGACATCCTGCACGCCCAGCTCACCGTCCGCGCCGCCCTCACCTACGCCGCCGAACTGCGCTTCCCGCAGGACACCGCCAAGGCCGAGCGCCGCGCCCGGGTGGACGAGGTGATCCGCGAACTGGGCCTGGAGCAGCGCGCCGCGCAGCCCGTGCACAGCCTGTCCGGCGGGCAGCGCAAGCGGGTCAGCGTCGCCCTGGAACTGCTCACCAAGCCGTCGCTGCTGTTCCTGGACGAGCCGACCTCCGGCCTCGACCCCGGCATGGACCGCTCGGTGATGCACATGCTGCGCGGCCTCGCCGACGACGGCCGCACCGTCATCGTCGTGACGCACAGCGTTCTCAGCCTCGACGTGTGCGACCGGCTCCTGGTGCTCGCACCCGGCGGCAAGGTCGCCTACTACGGCCCTCCCGAGGAGGCGCTGCACTTCTTCGGCTTCGCGCAGTGGCCGGAGGCCTTCGAGGCCTTCGAGCGGGACACCGCCCGCGACTGGGCGGGCGACTTCCGCCACGCCCCCGAGCACCGCCGGTACGTCGCCGACGCCTCGGCGCAGCCCTCGCTGCCCCGCTCCGGACCCGTCGTCATCACCCCGCCGCCCCGGCCGCGCAACCGCGCCGCCCAGCTCCGCACCCTGGTCCGCCGGTACACCGCCGCGCTCAGCGCCGACCGCACCTTCCTCGCCATCATGATCGCGCTGCCCTTCGTGATGGGCGCCATGGCCCGCGCCCTGGCCGGCGCGAAGCTGACGCAGGAGACGGCGATGAACGCGCTGCTGATCCTCTGCGTCGGCGGCGTGCTCACGGGCGCGGCCAACGCCGTACGGGAACTCGTCAAGGAACGCGTGATCTACCAGCGGGAGAGAGCCGTCGGCCTGTCCAGATCCGCGTACCTGATGTCCAAGGTCGTCGTCCTCGGCACGATCACCGTCCTGCAGGCCGTGGTGCTCACCCTCGTCGCCCTGCTGGGCGTCGACCTCAGCGCGCCCGGCGGCAAGGGCGTGCTGCTGCCACCGCTCATGGAGATCACCCTCGCCGTCGCGCTGCTCGCGTTCACCGCGATGATGCTCGGCCTGCTGGTGTCCGCGCTGGTGCGCAAGGAGGAGGTCACGATGCCGCTGCTCGTGCTCCTCGCCATCGTGCAGGTCGTGTTCTGCGGCGCCCTGCTGAAACTGGACGGCGTGCCGGGGCTGGAACAGCTGTCCTGGCTGGTGCCGTCGCGGTGGGCGCTCGGCGCGATGGCCGGCACCGTGGAACTGGCGCGGATCGTGCCCGGCGAACTGACCGCCGACCCACTGTTCCGGCACTCCGCCGGGATGTGGCTGCTCAACGTGGGCATGCTCCTCGTGCTGTCGGCCGTCCTCGCCTTCCTCGTCTCCCGGCTGCTGCGGCGGCACGAACCCGCCGTGATGCGGAAGTAGGCGCCCATGACGACCCCCGGCTTCCGGCCCACGCACGTCGTCCCGCAGGACGGCCTGGCCGCCTGGGACGAACCCGACCCGGCCCGGCCCACCGTGCCCCTCGACCCGCTGCTGCCCGTCCAGCTCCTCCAGCGGCGCGGCGACTGGGCGCAGGTTCTGTGCTCCAACGGCTGGTCGGCGTGGGTCGACGGCCGCTTCCTGATCGCCGTGCCGCAGGACCCGCCCGCCGCCGGCAGCCCGCTCACCCGCACCGCCGACCCGCGCCCGCTGCTCGCCCGCGCCGAACAGGCCCTGGCCCGCTACCTCGCCGCCGTCGAGGAACTCTCCGCCGGCGCCCTGGACGGCGAGACCTTCCGGGCCCGCACCCGCGGACTGCGCATCGGGGCGGTCGTCGACGGGGAGTCCGTATGGCTGTACGACAGCGACCACGGCCGCTGGGTCTACGCCGACGGCACCCGCCTCACCACCTACGCCGCCGACGAGGCACCCCGCGCCGAGACCCCGGACCCCGCGTCCCTCGCCGCCGCCGACCAGGGCCACGCGCCCACCCGGGTCGTGACGCCCGACGGTGACCGCTGATGCCCGACGGCACCCGCGCCTCCTCTGGCCGGCCCTCCGAACTCGTCGGCCGGGAGATCGCGGCGTACCGCATCGAGGACGAGATCGGCCGCGGCGGCATGGCCGTCGTCTACCGCGCCCGGGACCTCAGGCTGGACCGCACGGTCGCCCTCAAGCTGCTCGCGCCGGAACTCGCCCGCAACGACACCTTCCGGCGCCGCTTCACCCACGAGTCCCGGGTCGCCGCCGCCATCGACCACCCGCACATCGTGCCGGTCTTCGAGGCGGGCGAGACGGACGGCGTGCTGTACATCGCCATGCGCTACGTCGCCGGCAGCGACCTGCGCCACCTCCTCGACCGGCAGGGCCCGCTGCCGCCCCCCACCGCCGTGCGCATCGCCGCGCAGGTCGCCTCGGCGCTCGACGCGGCCCACGCCCACGGCCTGGTCCACCGGGACGTGAAACCGGGCAACATCCTCGTGTCGCACGGCACCGACAGCGACCACCCCGAGCACGTGTACCTCACCGATTTCGGCCTGACCAAGAAGTCCCTGTCGCTGACCGGGTTCACCACGGTCGGCCAGTTCGTTGGCACGCTCGACTACGTGGCGCCCGAGCAGATCTCCGGCCGCCCGGTCGACGCCCGCTGCGACGTGTACGGCTTCGCCTGCGTCGTCTACGAGACCCTCGCCGGGCATCCGCCGTTCCGCCGCGACGACGACATGGCCCTGCTGTGGGCCCACCAGTACGACGACCCGCCGCCGCTGACCGCCGCCCGACCCGAGCTCGCCCGGCAGGTCGACACGGTCTTCGCCACGGCCCTCGCCAAGCGGCCCGACGACCGCCACGACTCCTGCCTGGCCTTCGTGGCCGCGCTGCGCACCGCCCTGACCGGCGCCGCCGTCACGGACCACCCCCCGACCCAGGTCGACCTGAGGGTCGCCGCGGCGACCGACCGCCCGGCCCGGCCCCCGCACTGGGCGGAACCGGTCTTCCGCTTCGGGCCGTAGCGTCGCCGGCGCCGGTCGTTGCGGCGGATGGGCTGCGGTGTCGTCTCGGCGCGGGTCTTGGTCCGGGTGGTCTGCGGTCTCGTCTCGGCGCGGGTCAGTGTTCCGGGTGGGCTACGGTGTTGTCTCGGCGCTGGTGTCTGCTCCGGGCCGGTCGCGGCCTGGGCCCGGCGCCGCTCACTCTCCGGATCGACCGCACCCCGGCGCCGCTCACCGGGCCGGATCGGCCGTACCTCGGCGCCGGTCACCGGTTCCGATCGGCCGCACCCCGGTGTCGCTCACCCCTCCGGTTCGGGTGCCGCCTCGCCCCGGCGCCGTACCGGCCGCGCCAGCAGTCCGCCCAGCGCTCCCGCGGCCAGGCCCCACAGCAGGGCCAGTGCGACGGCCCTCCACAGCCGGGGCCGTAGGAACAGGTCCCCGGCGAGATCGCCGCCCAGGTCGCCGATGCCGAGCACCGACAGGCCGTAGTGCGCGGAGATCCGGGCGACGAGGCAGATCGTGAGGACCGTGAGGGCGAGCGCGACGGCCATGTGCACCGCGTGCTGCCACACGCGCGTGCGGGCCGGGGAACGCGTCGCCATCAGGAACCCGGCGGCCGTGACCAGCACCGCCGCGACGGCCACCAGCCACCACGCCTGGCCGTCGTGCTCGGCGAGCGTGCCGACGTCCAGCGTGGCCACGCCGGGCACCCGCAGCACCTCGTCCAGCACCTGCGGCATCGGCAGCCCGAACGGGCCCTTGACCCTGCCCTCCCAGGAGGCCCCCAGGCCGAGCGTCAGCACGAGCCACACCAGGTTCGGCAGTCCCAGCAGCAGCACCGCGAAGGTCTCCGCCGCATGCCCCCGCGTCGCCGCGACGATCAGCCCGACCAGGACACCCAGCGCCACGTACGCCAGCAGCAGCACGACCATCGCGTACGCCGCCGGCCGCACCGCCGCGGCGAAGCGCAGCAACCGGCCGGGCAGCGGCGCGCCGGGCGCCACCAGCACGGCCAGCACCAGCACGCCCGCCAGCCACAGCAGACCGAACAGCAGCGTCAGCGGCACGTCGGCGCGGAAGCCCACCTCCGGCGACACCCCGAACAGCTCGCCGATGTCGCCCAGGTCGCCCTCGCCGAGGGACACCTCGAAGGTCTGGCGGGCGGCGAGGGCCAGCCCGAGGAGCGCCAGGAGCCACAGGGCGGCGATCCGCCCGGCCCAGCCCGCCAACTCGCGGGCGCCCGCGACCGCGCGGTGCCGCAGCGGACGCAGAAAACCGGCGGCGATCACGAGCACGCCGGTCAGCGTGACGGTCAGCGGGATCACGGTCAGCCCGCTGTCGCTGCCGACGAGCGCACCGGCGTCCCCCGACATCTCGACGCTGCCGCCGACCGCCGTGACGAGGGTCGCCGCGACGACCCGCCAGAAGGCGTTGCCCGGAAGGCCGGTGGCACCTGCGGCCCACAGCCCCAGCGCCGCGACCACGGCCATGGCGGCCAGGCCCGCCAGCACGGTGGCGACGGCCCGTGCCCAGCCGTGACGGGCGACGGCGGCCTGGTCGGAGGGGGTTCGTGAACTCACGCTGTCACGCTAGGCAGCCCCCGCCCGGCGCGCCCGCCGGGCTCCGCCGTCCGCGTCGGCTTGCGAGCGGCAGGGGAGACGAGCACACAATGGGGATGTTGCGAACAAAGCGGCGCATTACGCAGGAGAAGCCGCACGGACCCCCGCGGAAGAAGAGCTCGATGAGCGCCGAACCGCCATCATCCGGCCGCCCCACAGGACCCCCTTCCGGCCCGCTGTCCGGTCCTTCCCAGGGCCCCGCCCAGCCGTCGTCCGGCCCGCCGACGCAGCCGCCCACCGCCCAGCCCCCGCCGTCCGGCCCGCCGGCGCAGCCGCCCTCCGGACCGCCGCCCCCGTCCGGCGGCGCCCACCGCGAGCCGCCCGGTCCCGGCAGGCCCTGGTGGCGGTCCGTGCCACGGGTGGCGACCATCGCCGCGGTCGTCGTCGCCGTCGTGATCGCCGCTGTGGTCTTCAGCCGCCCCGGCGGCGGCCCGGGCGAGGCGGGCGGCGAGATCTTCCTCCAGGCCGCGGGCAAGTCCGGCCCCGACCCGTTCACCGCGTCCACGGCCAAGGACGACTCGGCGCCGCCCGCCACCCCGTCCCCGACCACCCAGTCGCCGCCCGCGAACGCGGTCCGTGGCGTGGACGGCGCGGAGCCGGGCCTGTACGGGGGCACGCGCAACGCCGCCGCCTGTGACGTCGAGAAGCAGATCAAGGCCCTGCGCGCGGACGCCGCGAAGAACAGGGCGTTCGCCTCCGTCGCCGGCGTCGCCCCCTCCGGCGTACCGGCCCATCTGCGCTCCCTCACCCCCGTACAGCTGCGCATCGACACCCGCGTCACCAACCACGGCTACCGCGACGGCGCCGCCACCAGCTACCAGGCCGTCCTCCAGGCGGGCACCGCCGTCCTCATCGACGACCGCGGCCGGCCCCGCGTCCGCTGCGCCTGCGGCAACCCGCTGACCCCGCCCGTCGCCCAGCAGGGCACACCGCGCCGCACCGGTGACAGCTGGCCGTCGTACAACCCGGCCGGCGTCGTCGCGGTCGCGCCCGCGAAGCAGCCGGTCAAGGCCTTCGTCGTCTACGACGTCGAGAACGGCACCTGGTTCACCCGGCACAAGGGTGACACCGGTACGAAGGACCGCGAGACCGAACCCCCGGCCGAGCGGACCACCCCCTCGGCGAGCATCACCACACCGTCGTCACCGGCCAAGCCCGACGACGAGACCTCCCCGCCGACCGACGGGACCAGCTCCGAGCCGCCCGGTTCCGAGCCCGAGTCGCCCGGCTCACCGGCACCCGAGGAGTCCCCGCCCGGCGACTCGCCCCCGCTGTCCGAGCCCGCGCCCGACACACCGCAGTCGGCGCCCGGCTCCGGTGCCGAGCGGCCGGGCAGCTCCCCGGTGCTGTGACCGGACCGGCGCTGTGACCGGACCCGCTCAGTCCGCGAGGACGACCAGGGCGTAGTCGCCGAGCCCGACCAGCCGGCCCGGCGGCACCTCGCCGAGGGTTGTGAAGACCGCCTCGACGCGGCCGGTGCTCTCGTCGAACGCGGCGTCCAGGACTGTGCCGCGCCGCTCGCCCGTGTCGGTGAGGACCGTCCGGTCCAGGAGGTCGTGGTGCGGCGGCACCGGGTCGGGGGAGCGGCGCGCGTCGACCAGCACGGCGTCGGGCCCGAAGGACCGCAGCGCCGACCACGGCAGGACCTTCTTCCCGAGCGGGCCGGTGCGCACGCGCAGATGCGTCACCGTGCCGGAGGCGGCGTCGACGGTCAGCGACAGCAGGACGCCCACCTCGGCGTCCCCGTCAGGACCGCGCACCGGCAGGCCGCGCACCTGCGTCAACAGCATCACGACGGCGAGCCCTTCCGGGACCGGCGGAACGCGCCGGCCGTCGTGGCGAAGGCCGGCAGGTCGTCCGCCACGAAACGGGTCACGTCGGACTCCACCACGAGGGTCCGCCCGGAGACGGTGACCGCATCGCCGCGCGGCAGGTACATCTGGCGGTGGCGGCGTCCGGACAGCTGCGGCAGCGTCCGCGCCCCGGCTATGCGGAAACCCACGACCCGGCCGCTCGTGCCGCCCACCACGATCACGTCGAGCACCGTGCCGACCTCGTCGCCGTCGTCCGTACGGACCCGCGCGCCGATCAGCCGCCCGCGCAGCGGCCCGCCGTACGCGGCGACGACGTCCGAGCGCACCAGCCGCCGGGGGTCACGGATCATGACCGCGTCGTGGCCGAGCGAGTGGACCGCAGGCCACGGCAGGCCGTGCTTCAGCGAGCCCGACAGCAGGCCGAGGCCGCTCAGCGTGAACCCCGCGATCCGCTCGGCGCGGCCGTCGAAGACCGCTTCCTTGATCTGCCCGACGGCGTCTCCGCCCAGCGTGACCGCGGGGCGGGTCGTCAGGCTTCGCGCGGCCATGAGTTCGTCCATCGCACGCCTTTCCCACCGGACCTCCCGGGTGCCCCGTACCGATGGGAAGATGCCCCTGGCAGCAGGCTCGGCCGCGCGGTGGGGACTGCGCTGGCGCGCACGGGGTACGAGCAGAGTTGCAGTAGTGTCCGGCCTGGCCGGCTTCCGAGAGAGAAACGCATGACCCAGCATGTGGGCGGGACAGTGATACCGACTGGTTTCGACGTGCCCGTGGAACCGCTTCGGCGGGCGGCGCACTACACCGGCGAGCCCGGCTGCATAGCCGAGGCCCGGGCCTTCGCGGCGCAGTTCCTGGAGCAGCTCAGGAACGAGTGGTGCGCCGGCATAGACGAGCGGACCGAGGGCGCCGTGCTCCTGGTGGTGAGTGAACTGGTCACCAACGCGGACCGGCACAGCAACGGCCCGTACATCCTGGAGCTGGAGGGCACCGCCGCGGCGATGACCGTCCTCGTCTACGACAGCAGCGCCGCGCTGCCGCGGCGCTTCCCGCGCGATCCCGAGCGGATCGGCCGGCACGGCCTGGAGATCGTCCACGCGCTGACCCAGCAGGTCGCCGTCGAGCGGGTGCCGGTGGGCAAGCGGGTGCGCGCCACGCTGGAACTGGCGGGCTGAGCGGGCTCCCCGGCCTGCCGAGCCGGCCTGCTGAGCACGTTCAGGGGCCTCCGCACCATACGGCCCCGCACCACATGGCCCCACCACAGCTCAGGGGCCGCCGCACCACATCGCCCCGTCACATGGGTGAAGGCCGGCGATCATGTGACCACCGGCCTGCGCGACCTCACGAGATCAACGCCCCCGGGCACGCAAGAGCGCCGGGCGCAGCCGCACGCCGACAGCGGCCCCGCCCGACGCGGTCCTTCCTCAGGCGCAGCCCAGCTCGCCCAGCATTCCCTCGCGCAACCGTGAAATGAGCCGCTTGATCAGGCGGGACACATGCATCTGCGAGCAGCCGAGCCGTTCACCGATCTCGGCCTGGGTCGCCTCCTCCACGAACCGCATGTGGATGATCTGCCGGTCCCGCTCGCTCAGCTCGGCCATCAGCGGCGCCAGTGACTGGAAGTCCTCCACCAGCCGCAGCCCGTCCTCCTCGACGCCGATGAAGTCGGCGAGGACCGCCTCGCCGTTCTCCGGCCCGTCGCCGGTCAGGGCGGCGTCCAGGGAGGAGGAGTTGTAGCCGTTGGCGGCAATCTGCGCCTCGACGACCTCGTTCTCCGAGATGTTGAGCAGCGTGGCCAGCTCGGCGACCGTCGGTTCGCGGTCCAGCCGGCTGGCGAGTTCCTCACGGGCCTTGGCGAGCTCGACACGCAGCTCCTGGAGCCGGCGCGGCACGTGCACGGCCCACGTCGTGTCGCGGAAGAAACGCTTGATCTCGCCGACGATGTACGGCAGCGCGAACGACGTGAATTCCACCTCGCGCGCCAGCTCGAACCGGTCGATCGCCTTGATCAGACCGATCATGCCGGTCTGGACGATGTCCTCCATGTCGTCGCCGCGGCCCCGGAACCGGCCCGCGGCGAACCGCACGAGGGACATGTTCATCTCAATCAGGGTGTTGCGCGCGTACTGGTACTCGTGCGTGCCTTCTTCGAGTTCCGTCAGCCGACGGAAGAACTGGCGGGACAGCTCGCGCGCATCGCGCGGCGCCACGGCCCGCGGGTCCTCGACTCCCGGCAGCTTCCCGTCCTGCGTCCTGGTCCCGGCGGTCTCTGCATCGCCTTGTACCTCCGGCCGGATCACGGCGGTGTCCATTGCCTCTCCCCACGAAAAGTCTCGGCATGACGTCTGCCTGGGTGCTTCCCCCGGAGCGCGTACCCAGGCTTCGCCAGGACATGCCCCCCGGTTTTCGCGGGGCCGCGCACGAGGGCCCGCTCCGCGTGCCCGGGCTTCACCCAGGGCGGAACGCCCACGCCTTCCCTCACGGTACGGGACTCCTAGGCTTGAGGGGTGAGCAACCAAGCGACGAACCACGCCCGCCGCGTCATCCCGCTGCGCCCGGCCTCCCCGGAGCCGGGGCCGTCCGGGCAGAGGCCCCCCGTACCGCGCCCCGTGCCGTCGGCTCCCGCCCCGAAGGAACCCCTGTGGCGCGACCTGGTGGGCGACGTCCTGCGCCAGGAGCGCCTGGCCCAGGAACGCACGCTCAAGGACGTCGCCGACGCCGCCCGCATCTCCATGCCGTACCTGTCGGAGGTGGAGCGGGGCCGCAAGGAGGCCTCCTCGGAGGTCCTCGCGGCCGCCGCCCGCGCCCTCGGCCTGAGCCTCGCCGACCTGCTGTCACGGGCCCACGGCGAACTCGCCCGGATCACCGCACGCCGGACACCCGGCAGCCGTGTGACGTCCGTCACCGGAAGCAGCACCACGTCCGCCACAAGCGCTCTCGTCGCACTGGCGGCCGGCAGCCGCGCCCCGTCCGCCCCGCGCCGCGGCGGACTCTGCCTGGCCGCGTGACCCGGCCACCGACGTAGCCGGGCCGGCGCCTCACCTCGTCACGAGGCGCCGGCTCAGTACCTCGTCGGCCAGGCCGTAGGCCACCGCCTCCTGCGCGGTGAACACCTTGTCGCGGTCCATGTCCGCGCGCAGCGTCGCCACGTCGTGGTGCGTGTGGCGCGCCAGCACCTCCTCCACCTGGGAGCGGATCCGTACCAGCTCCTTGGCCTGGAGTGTCAGGTCGGACACCGTGCCCTGCCGGCCGCCGCTGGCCGGCTGCCCGAGCAGCACGCGCGCGTGTTCCAGCACGAACCGCCGCCCCGGGTCCCCGCCGGCCAGCAGCACGGCCGCCGTGGACGCCGCCTGCCCGACGCAGAACGTGGAGATGGGCGCCTGCACGAACGTCATCGTGTCGTAGATCGCCATCAGTGAGGTGAACGAGCCGCCGGGGGAGTTGATGTAGACCGCGATCTCGTTTTCCGGCGCCGACGACTCCAGGTGGAGGAGCTGCGCGATGACGACGTTGGCGACGCCGTCGTCGATCTCGGTGCCGAGGAAGATGATCCGCTCCGACAGCAGCCGGCTGAACACGTCGTACGACCGCTCGCCCTGCGGGGTGCGCTCGACGACGTTCGGAATCGTGTACGTCCCCATGGCTACAGCCCCGCCCTGCGTCGTGAGGAGGCCGGGCGGACGTCCGTGAGGGACTCCACCACCCGGTCCACCATGCCGTACTCCCTGGCCTCCTCGGCCGTGAACCAGCGGTCCCGGTCGCCGTCCCGGGAGATGGTCTCCGGGCTCTGCCCGGTGTGCTCGGCGGTGATCCGCTCGATGGTCCGCTTGGTGAACTCCAGGTTCTGCGCCTGGATCTCGACATCGGCGGTGGTGCCGCCGATGCCCGCGGACGGCTGGTGCATCATGATCCGCGCGTTCGGCAGGGCGTACCGCTTGCCGGGCGTGCCGACGCTGAGCAGGGACTGGCCCATGCTGGCGGCGAAGCCCATGGCGAGCGTGGAGACGTCGTTCGGGACGAGCCGCATCGTGTCGTAGATGGCCAGACCCGCGTGCACCGCGCCGCCCGGGCTGTTGATGTACAGGGCGATGTCGGTGCGCGGGTCCTCCGCCGACAGGATCAGCAGCTGGGCGCAGACCCGGTTGGCGGACACCTCGTCCACCTGCGTGCCGAGCAGCACGATGCGCTGTGCGAGCAGCTGGGCCGCCAGGTGGTCGTCGAACCGGGTCGGCGGGGTGTCGCCCTCCTGCGCCCGCGGCAGCGGGACCGGCACCGGGCCGGCGGTGAATGGAGACATCGGCGCTCCTTGTCGAGTCGTGGAGGCTGGTCGCGGCGCCCTGGTCGGCGCGGCGCTCTCCACTGTCGGCCCGGTGCGGCCCCGGCCGGGCATTTCTCGGCCCGCGGCAGATTCGCCACGGGCAGAGCGGCCGGACGGCCCGCGGACAGCCCGAAGCCGGGGATGCTCGGCAGCACCACGTGGGAGGCGTCGGCGGGATCGCCGCCGTGCGCGGCCGGATCCGGCAACGGCCCACGAGCCCGTCCGGCCATCGCGTCCCGTCCGGGCGCTCGGGCAGGTCGTCGAGGCCGCGCTGCGGCACGTCGAGACGGAAGGGCCGGACGGATGCCGCCCGGGACGAGGTCATGGCCGTGCTGCCAGGGGTGTCCCTGCCGGTGTGTGGCCTTTACACGCGCATTGTCCGCCCGTCGGTCGATGAGTTCCGCGGCGCGGCCCGGTCGTTACAGGCGACCGAGTTCCGCACCCGTCTTCGAGGAGACAGGCATGACCACCGTCGGATTCACCACGTGTCTCTGGTTCGACGACCAGGCCGAGGAAGCCGCCCACTTCTACGTGTCCCTGTTCAAGAACTCCCGCGTCGACGGCGTCACCCACTACAGCGAGGGCGGCCCGCGCCCGGCGGGCACGGTGATGACCGTGGAGTTCACCGCCAACGGCCAGAGGTTCGTCGCGCTGAACGGCGGCCCGCAGTTCACGTTCACCGAGGCCGTCTCCTTCCAGATCCTCTGCGACAACCAGGAAGAGGTCGACTTCTACTGGGACAAGCTCACCGAGAACGGCGGCGAGCCCGGCCCGTGCGGCTGGCTCAAGGACAGGTACGGGCTGTCCTGGCAGGTCGTGCCCACCCGGCTGATGGAGATGATCGGCGGCCAGGACGCCGAGAAGGCCGGCCGCGTGACCAGGGTGATGATGTCGATGGGCAAGATCGACATCGCGGAACTGGAGAAGGCGTACGCGGGGGAGTAGGGCCGGGACGGGCCGCCGCCCGCGGTTCGGGCCGGGAAACCTTCGGCGCGCGACCCGGCCCGGGGGTGACTAGCGTGAAAAACGGACCCACCCATCGAGACCCGAAAGGCCGCAGTCATGGCGGTACAACCTGAGGGGGCCCCTTGCTGGGCCGACGCGATGTTCCGTGACGTCGAGGGGGCCAAGCGGTTCTACGGCGGCGTCCTCGGCTGGACCTTCGGTGAGGCGTCGTCGGAGTTCGGCAATTACACCGAGGCCTATGTCGACGGCAAGGCGGTCGCCGCCGTCGTACCACCGATGTCCGGGCAGGAAGGGCACTCGCAGTGGTGTCTCTACTTCGCCTCGCAGGACGCCGCGGCCACGGCGGCGCGCGTCCGTGAGGCGGGCGGCGAGGTGCTGATGGAGCCCATGCAGGTCGCCGACTACGGAACCATGTGCCTGGCCCGCGACCCGAGCGGTGTCGTCTTCGGCGTGTGGCAGGCCGGCCGGCACGAGGGCTTCGACGCCATGGCCGAACCCGGCGCCTACTGCTGGGCGGAGGTCTGCACCCGCGAGCCCGAGAAGTCCGACCCCTTCTGGGCCGCCCTCTTCCCGTACCGGGTGAAGACGATGCAGGACGCCGGCGTGGAATTCCGCGTCTACGACCTGGGCGACCGCAGCGTCCTGGGCCGCATGAGGATGGGGGACGACTTCCCGCCCGAGGTGGGCCCCTACATCAACGTCTACTTCACCGTCGAGGACTGCGACGCGGCCGTCACGAGGGCCACGGAGCTCGGCGGTGTGCTGCGGTTCGGGCCGATGGACACCCCGTTCGGCCGGTTCGCCGCCCTGAGCGACCCGCAGGGCGCGAACTTCTCGGTCATCGACGTCACGAAGACCGAGGGCGAGATGCCGCAGATGACGGACGTCGGCTGAGGCTGCCCGCCCGCGGCCGGACGCCGCGCCCGCCCATGGCATGATCGGATCCATGCGTGAACGTGTGGTGGCCGCCTGCGACGGGGCGTCGAAGGGGAATCCGGGTCCGGCGGGCTGGGCCTGGGTCGTCGCCGACAGCTCCGGGACCCCGGAGCGCTGGGAGGCCGGACCGCTCGGCCGGGCCACCAACAACGTCGCCGAACTCACCGCCCTGGAGCGGCTGCTCGCGGCGACGGACCCGGCGGTGCCGCTGGAGATCCGGATGGACTCCCAGTACGCCATGAAGGCCGTCACCACCTGGCTGCCCGGCTGGAAGCGCAACGGCTGGAAGACGGCCGCCGGCAAGCCGGTCGCCAACCAGGACCTCGTGGTGCGCATCGACGAACTGCTCGACGGGCGCTCGGTGGAATTCCGCTACGTGCCCGCCCACCAGGTCGACGGCGACCGGCTCAACGACTTCGCCGACCGCGCCGCGAGCCAGGCGGCGAGCATCCAGGAACCCGCGGGCAGCGCCCTCGGCTCCCCGGAGCCGCCGCCCGCCCCGGACGTCCCGGCCAAGACCCCGCGCCGCCGACCGGCCGCGGCCAAGCAGCGCGGCGGTGGCTCCTCGCGCACGATCAAGGCGAAGTTCCCCGGCCGCTGCCTGTGCGGCCGGGGCTACGCCGCCGGCGAACCCATCGCCAAGAACGCGCAGGGCTGGGGCCACCCGGAGTGCCGGACGGCGGACGCCTGACCGGCCGGGCCGGTCAGGCGACCACGCCGCGCCAGCCACCGGTCTCCTGACCGCGCTGCTCGATGAACCGCTTGAAGCGCTCCAGGTCACCCTTGGTCTGCCGCTTCACGAACCCGAGCTTGTCACCGACCTTCTCGGTGACGCTGTCGGGATGGAAGTCCATCTGCAGCATCACCTTGGTGTGGCTGTCGTCCAGGCGGTGGAAGGTGACCACCCCCGCCTGCTTGGCCTCGCCGGAGACCGTCGTCCAGGCGACCCGCTCGTCCGGGATCTGCTCCGTGATCTCCGCGTCGAACTCGCGGTGGACGCCGTTCACGTTCGTCACCCAGTGCGTGAGGGTGTCGGTGCGCTGCTCAATGCGCTCGACACCGTCCATGAACTCGGGAAACGTCTCGAACTGGGTCCACTGGTTGTAGGCGGTGTGCACCGGCACGCCGACCTCAATGGATTCCTCGACCTGCGACACAGGGTTTCGCCTCCTTCGTCGTTGTCCTGCGATCGGGTCCGGCGCGGGTACCCGTGACCGGCCGCTCGAATCGCCGTCGCCGTGCGTCGTCCGGCGAACCTCGCTGCTGTTAATCTGCGTCCCCCATGACCGATTTGAGGCTATTGCGGGGGTATGTGTGAAGGTCGTCTGCGTCGGCGGCGGGCCCGCCGGGCTGTACCTGGCCATCCTGCTCAAGCGGCAGGACCCGTCCCACCACATCACCGTCCATGAACGCAACCCGGAGGGCTCCACCTACGGCTGGGGCGTCACCTACTGGCGCGGGCTGCTCGACAGACTCCACACCCACGACCCCGCATCCGCCCGCGCCCTCGCCGGGGCCTCCGTCCGCTGGAGCGACGGCGTGGCCCACGTACGAGACCTGACGACCCGTCACAGCGGCGACGAGGGCTTCGGCATCGGCCGCCACCGGCTCCTCGAACTCCTCGCCGCGCGGGCCCGCGCCCTCGGCGTCCACCTGGAGTACGGGAGCGACACCGGTCCCGGCGACCTGCCCGCCGACGCGGACCTCGTGGTCGCCGCCGACGGCGTGCACAGCGCGCTGCGCACCCGCCACGCCGAACACTTCGGCACCCGTCTCACCACCGGCCGCAACCGCTACATCTGGCTCGGCACCACCAAGGTCTTCGACGCCTTCACCTTCGCCTTCGTGGCGACCGAACACGGCTGGATCTGGTGCTACGGCTACGGCTACGCACCCGACCGCAGCACCTGCGTCGTGGAATGCGCCCCCGAGACCTGGACCGGCCTCGGCCTCGACCGCGCCCCCGAGGCCGACGGTCTGGCCCTGCTGGAGACCCTGTTCGCCGACGTCCTCGACGGCCACCCGCTCATCGCCCGCTCCGGCGGCGACATCCGCGCCCAGTGGCTGAACTTCCGCACCCTCACCAACCGCACCTGGCACCGCGGCAACCTCGTCCTGATCGGCGACGCCGCCCACACCACGCACTACTCCGTCGGCGCCGGCACCACCCTCGCCCTGGAGGACGCCGCCGCCCTCGCCGGCGCGCTCCACGACCACGCCGCACTGCCGCACGCCCTCGCCGCCTACGAACGCGAGCGGCTGCGGGCCCTGCTGCCCGTCCAGAGCGCCGCCCGCCACAGCGCCCAGTGGTACGAGAACCTCACCCGGTACATCGACCTGCCCCCCGACCGCATGTTCGCCCTCCTCGGCCAGCGCCACTCGCCGCTGCTGCCGTACGTACCGCCCGGGCTCTACTACCGCGTCGACCGCGCGGCCGGGCGGGTGGAGGCGCTGCGCCGCCTCAAGCGCTGGCTGGGGCCGAGGGTCGCGCGGGCCGTGCAGGCGCGCACGCCGGCCTCCCACGGCGGGGCGGTTCACCCGGGCGACGGCGTGCCCGGGCCTGTCGGAGGGAGCGGTTCCACGCCGTCGCGCACCGGGTGACACACTGACGCCATGGACGAGCGCACATTCCACAGGTCGGGCCAGCACGCATCCGTCGTCGGACTCGGCACCTGGCAACTGGGAGCCGACTGGGGAGACGTCGACGACAAGGAGGCCCTGGCGGTCCTGGAGGCCGCGGCCGAGTCGGGCGTCACCTTCTTCGACACCGCCGACGTCTACGGCGACGGCCGCAGCGAGCAGACCATCGCCGCGTTCCTCAGCGGAAGGCCCGACCTGCACGTGCTGGTCGCCACCAAGATGGGCCGCCGCGTCGACCAGATCCCCGAGAACTACGTCCTGGACAACTTCCGCGCCTGGAACGACCGTTCGCGGCGCAACCTCGGCGTCGACCGCATCGACCTCGTACAGCTGCACTGCCCGCCCACCCCCGTGTACTCCACGGACGAGGTGTTCGACGCCCTCGACACCCTGGTCGAGGAGGAGCGCATCGCCGCCTACGGAGTGAGCGTCGAGACCTGCGCCGAGGCGCTGACCGCCATCGCCCGGCCGAACGTGGCCAGCGTGCAGATCATCCTCAACCCGTTCCGCATGAAGCCGCTGCGCGAGGTGCTCCCGGCCGCGCGCGAGGCGGGCGTCGGCATCATCGCGCGGGTGCCGCTGGCCTCGGGCCTGCTGTCGGGCAAGTACACCAAGGACACCGTCTTCGCCGCGAACGACCACCGCACGTACAACCGGCACGGCGAGGCCTTCGACCAGGGCGAGACCTTCTCCGGCGTGGACTACGGGACCGGCGTCGAGGCCGCCGCCGAATTCGCCGCCCTCGCCCCGCAGGGCTACACCCCGGCCCAGCTGGCGCTGCGCTGGATCATCGAGCAGCCCGGCGTGACGACCGTCATCCCGGGCGCCCGCTCGCCGGAGCAGGCCCGCGCCAACGCGGCCGCCGCGAAGCTGCCGGAGCTGCCGCAGGAGACGCTCGGCGCGATCCGCGACCTGTACGAGCGGCGGATCAGGGCTCAGGTGGAGAGCCGCTGGTAGACGCGGCGCCGGTCATGCAAACGTGCCCCCCGGCTTCCGGCCGGGGGGCACGTCGCTTTCCGGGCCGGCGTCACGGCTCCAGGAGCAGTTGACGTTCCTGCTCCTGGTCGCCGGACGCGGTTCCCTGGTCGCGCGTCGTGAACGCGCCGGCCAGGGTCTCGCTCGCCCTGCGCACGGCGTCGGGGGTGCCCTGCACGGTCACCGTCACGGGCGCCGACAGCCGGCCGGCGCCGACGGGTGCCCCGCCGTCCGCGGGCCGGTCGCCCGGGGACCGGCCATCCGGGTCGGCGGCGAAGGTGGCGGTGTGGACCGTGGCCCGGTCGTCGGCCGGTACCTCGTCCGGAGCGCCGAAGGCGCTCTCCAGGGCCCTGACGACCGCCTGCGCGTCGGCGGCGCCGCCCTGCGGGCTCAGTGTCACGGTGAGCTGCGTGCCGGGCATCGCCCACGACCTCCTCGGTTAGGCGTCCTCACGTCCGCGGGCCGTGTAACCCCGGCCCGGGGAATCAAACCGGCCACCGGCAGGACAGATTCCGGCGCTGACGGGGAACTCGCGGGAAGGCAGACAGTCAGATCGCCGGACCAGGAGGAAACGTGTCGGACGCGCAAGGGGGCGGGGTCATGCGGAGGGGCCGCAACGAGACCGAGGAGGAGCGGGCGGACCGGATGTGGCAGGAACTCATCCAGGAGGTCCGCGTGGCCCAGATGGGCGTGCAGATCCTGTTCGGCTTCCTGCTCACCGTGGTGTTCACCCCGAAGTACGCGACGCTGGACGGCACGGACCGGACGATCTACATCGTCACCGTCGTGCTGGGCGCGGCGGCCACCGGTGCCCTGATAGGGCCGGTGTCCCTGCACCGCCTGGTCTCCGGGCGCCGCGTGAAGCCCCAGGCCGTCACCTGGGCCTCGCGGCTGACGTTCGTGGGGCTGGTGCTGCTGCTGGCCACGACGACGGCGTCACTGCTGCTGATACTGCGGGTCGCCACCCACGACGGGGCGGTGCCCTGGCTCGTCGCGGGCGTGGTGCTGTGGTACCTGCTGTGCTGGTTCGCCCTTCCGCTGTGGACCCGCCGCCGGTACACGACGCAGTGATGACGCGATGACAAGGGCGCGGCCGGCCACGGTGGCCGGCCGCGCCCTTGTCCCAGCCGTACCAGCGGGTGGCGCCCCTCTCCCGGATTTCTCAGAGGTTCCTGGGCTGTCTCAGAGGCCCGTCTCAGCTGCCCGCGAGCAGGTCGGCGAGGAAGTCGTCGATACGGATCTGCTCCCGCCCCGGCGGCACGATCTCGTGGGTGCGGTGCAGGAACGCCGCCAGCGCCGGCGCCCACCAGAACACCAGGGCGTGCTGCCGGCTGCCGTCGGGCCGGGCGTCGCCGAGGAGTTCCATGCGCACTTCGTCCCAGACGCCCTGCGAGACGGGGCGCAGCCGCACGTCGCCCACCCCGACCGGTCGGAGCAGGCCCTCGAAGAGCATCTCCCGGTCCAGCCGCCAGTCGGCGAGGACCCGGCCGTCGTGGCTGAACACGGCGGTGACGGCGAACGGGTCGGCGGCGTCGTAGCTCAGGTGGGCGAGTACCGAAAAGCGGTCCGTCTCGCCCGCCTGGAGCTGAGCCACCAGGGTCTTGTGCACGAACGAGTTCATAGCGCGGGCCTCCCCGGAGTACGGACTGGAACCAACCCAGTACCCGCTGAAGCCCGGGAATGCTCACTCGTGCGGGGGATTTCCCGGGGGCCGCGCGGTGACTTCCCCAGAACTCCCGCGACGACGCGGCCCCGGACGGTCGCCGGACGGCGGGTGCCGCGTCAGGCGAACGCGTCCCGCAGCGCGGGCAGCAGGGTCTTCTCCGACCAGTCCAGGAACGCCGGCTGCGACTCGCCACCGATCTGCACCAGGGCGACCTCGGTGAACCCGGCCTCGACGTACGGCCGGACCGCCGCCACGAAGGCCTCCGGGTCGTCGCCGCACGGGATCGAGGCGGCGACGTCGTCCTGCGTGACGAACTGCGTGGCCGCCTCGAACGAATCCGGGTGCGGCAGCTCGGAGTTGACCTTCCAGCCGCTGCCGAACCAGCGGAACTGGGAGTGGGCGCGCCTGATCGCCGTGTCCCGGTCGGGGTCGTAGCAGACCGGCAGCTGGCCGACGCGCGGTTTGCCCTCGCCGCCGCTGCGGTCGAACGCCTCCAGCAGCCCCGCCTTGGGCTCCGTCGCGATCACCAGGTCCGCGAGCCGGCCCGCGAGGGCGCAGGAGCGCTCCCCGGACACGGCGATGCCGATGGGCGGCGGCTGGTCCGGCAGGTCCCACAGCCGGGCCGACTCCACGTCGAAGTGCGGGCCGCGGTGATTGACGTGCCCGCCGTCGAACAGGGCCCGGATGATCTCCACGGCCTCCTCGAGCATCTCGTGCCGCACGTCGACGGGCGGCCAGCCGCCACCGACGACGTGCTCGTTGAGGTTCTCGCCGGAGCCGAGCCCCAGCCGGAACCGGCCCTCGGACAGCAACTGCATCGTCGCCGCCTTCTGCGCCACGACCGCCGGGTGGTAGCGCATCGTCGGGCACGTCACGTACGTCATCAGCGGGATGCGCGAGGTGGCCTGGGCCGCGGCGCCCAGCACGCTCCACGCGTACGGCGAGTGGCCCTGGGAGCGCAGCCACGGGAAGTAGTGGTCCGAGGTCACGGAGAAGTCGAAGCCGACCTCCTCGGCCCGCACCACATGGTCGACGAGGTCACGGGGACCGGCCTGCTCGGTCATCATCGTGTATCCGATTTGCACCATGCGTGCCGAGTCCCCGGACCCGGGCCCGGGGAAACGGCCCGGCGTCATCGCCGTTCACCGCGTGCCGCCCGTGCCCTCAGCACAGGCCGAATCGCCCGGACCAGTCGGCCATGTCGGCCGTGGACACGTTCCCGCCGCACACCACCAGTCCGATCCGGGCCTCGTCGCCCACCCGCTCCAGCACCCGCCGCGCGGCGGGCAGCAGGCAGCCGGCGGCCGGTTCGGTCCACACCTTGGCGTGCTCGGCCAGGTCGAGGGAACCCTGCACGGCCTCCCGGTCCGGGACCACCAGCACCTCGGTGACCAGCGTGGACACATGGTCGTACGTCAGCTGCGAGACCGCCGGGGCGCTCAGCGTCGACACGACGGACGACAGCTCGACCGGCACCGGGCCGCCCGCCTTCAGCGCCCGCGACATCGCCTCGGCACCCTCGGTCTCCACGCCCCAGACCCGCACCCCGGGCCCGAGGGCGTGCAGCGCCGCCGCGACACCGGCGATCAGTCCGCCGCCCCCGATGCTGACCAGGACGTCGGTGAGCTCCCCGGCGTCCTCGGCGAACTCCAGGCCGACGGTGCCCTGGCCCGCGATCACCACCGGGTCGTCGAAGGGGTGGACCAGCGTCAGGCCCTCGTCGCGCAGGCGCGTCACGAGGGCGAACGCGCTGTCCATGCCGTCGGTCAGCCGCACCGACGCGCCCGCCGCCTCGGCGATCCGCACGGCCCGGGCGGGCGCCGAGCGCGGCATGACCACCGTGGCCTTCACGTGCAGCGCGGCGGCCATCTCCGCGACGGCGATGCCGTGGTTGCCGCCGCTGACCGCCACGACACCCGCGGCCCGCTCCGCGTCGCTCAGCGACAGCAGCTTCGCCGTCGCGCCGCGCGCCTTGAACGAGCCGGTCCGCTGGAGCAGCTCCAGCTTCGCCGTCACCGGGACGCCGAGCAGTGCGGTCAGGCCCGGGCTCGGCACGGTCGGGGTGCGGACGACATGCCCGGCGATCCGCCCGGCCGCGGCCTCGACGTCCGAAATGCCGATCACGACAGTCACCTTTCCGGCGCGGAGCGGTCGTACGCGCCGCCTCGAACCCTGACCCGTGACGCCCCCCAGGTCAACTCCGGTGCGCGGCGGCGCCCGGAGATCACGCCGCACCGGGTGGCCCGGCGATCGCCGCAGCCCGCCCGCGGCAGCGGCACCTCGCCGCACGGCGCCGTCTCAGTGCTGCTGCGTCTTCTGCGGTGTCACCTCGCTCGGCCGCACCACCACGTATCCCTCGCCGGACAGCATCAGCTGCACCGCCTCCCCGGAACCGCCGCGCAGCATCGACCCGATGGACTGCGACCGGTGCAGCGACGTCTGGAGCCCCGCGGTCCAGCCGACCACCGCGTCCGTGTCGACGTACACCGGGTACTGCGCCGACACCGGAATGACCAGCGGGTTGCCCTGGCACACCAAACCCAGCCTGCCGTGCCCGCTGAACACGCTGTTGAACAGGCCGCCGCCGGTGATGCCGGCGCCCTTCACCGTCGAGATCCGGTAGGACAACGTGGCGTCGAAACACAGGACGTTGCGGCCGTTGACGGTGAACTCGTCGCCCGGTTCGACGTCCACGACGAAGCAGTTCTGCGCCTCGTTCGCGAACCAGGCCTCGCCCTGCCCTCGGACCGCCATCAGCGGCAGCCCCTCGCCGGTCACCGCGCGCTTGAGCATGCCGCCCACCCCCTGGCCCCTGCGTTCGAACTGGAGACTGCCGCGGTGGGCGACCATCGCGCCCTGCCTGGCGAGCATCTCCCCGTTCACCACGTACCTGATGCACTTGGCGTTCTCGACGGTCATGCCGGGCGCGGACGCCGGCTGGACCATGTGCTCGCTGGAAAAGAGGTCACCTTTCATGCGGGCATCGTGTCCCGGACGACCGCGATCCGTCACGCCCTTCGCCGGGCGGGTCGGCCTCAGCCGCCGAAGAGCTGCGTCCAGTACGTGCCCGAGCGCCCGCCGCCCGCGAAGCCCACGCCGATGTGGGTGAAGCCGGGTCCGAGGATGTTCGCGCGGTGCCCCGGGCTGTTCATCCAGCCGCGCACCACCTCGGCGGGGGAGCGCTGGCCGCAGGCGATGTTCTCCCCGACGCTGCGCCGGGGGGAGCCCGCCGCGGCGGCCCGGTCCCCCGGTCTGCGGCCGTCGGGGGACGTGTGGGAGTAGAAGTCGCGGGCCACCATGTCCGCGCTGTGCGCCTGCGCGGCGGTGGTGAGGAGCGGATCCACGGCCAGGGGCGGCAGACCGGCCGCGGCGCGCTCGCGGTTGGTGAGGTCGACGACGTCGGTCACCGTCCGGCGCAGGCCCTCCGGTGTGAGGGGCGTCGCCCACAGCGCCGTCCAGAAGGTGTCGCCGGACGGCCCCCGCGCCGCGTACGCCAGCCCCGCGTGGACGTACCCCGTGTCGTGCAGGGTGCGCCGGGCCTGCTCGGTGCGCAGGCAGTACGCCACGAACTCCGCGGGGCTGCGCGGCCCGGACACCAGGTGCTCGCCGACGGTGAGATACGCGTACCCGGCGGTGACGACACGCTGGTGGACGGAGACGCCGTCCCGGCTCTCGATGCTCAGCCGCCCGGCGGCGGCCATGGCCCCGGCGTGCGCACGCGCGGCCGACATCAGGCGGGCGTCGAGCGCCACGGGCGGTGAACCGGCCGCGGCGCGGGCGGAGTTGACGACGGCGAGGAAACCCTCGGGGTCCGGGACGGGCGCCGGCGCGCGGAAGCCCTGCCCGCCGGGGACGACCGCGGCGGCGCTGGAGAAACCGAGGGCTGCCGTGTCGGGTGGACCGGGTGCTGCCGTGCCGGGAGCTGCCGCTCCCGGCGGCGTTGCGTCGTCCGTGACGTCCACGCCGAAGTCCCGGGCGAGGCCCGCCAGCCCGTCCGCGTACCCCTGGCCCAGGGCGCGCAGCTTCCAGCGGTCGCCGCGCCGGTACAGCTCCGCCAGCAGCAGTACCGTCTCCTCGCCCGGCCGGGGCGCCGCGAACCGGGCGACCGGCCGGCCCTGCGCGTCGGTCACCTGCGGGGCGGGCGGGGGCAGGGCGCTCAGCGGCGTGCCCGGCTCGGCGGGGCTGACCGCCACGGTGACCCGGGTGGCGCCCGCCCGCAGCCCGGCCGGGTCGACGCGGAGCGTGTCGCCGCGCAGGGCGATCCCGGGCGCCGACGGCTGGTTGTAGAACACGAAGTCGCCGTCGTCACGGACCCTGCCGCCGTCGTCCGTGACCAGCGCCGACACGTCGAACGGCCCCGGCACCCGGACCGTCACGACACCCCCCGGCAGGGGTACGTTGCCCCCGGGAACCAACTCCCTCATCCCGCCGCCCCCCTGAAGCCGTCCCCGCGTGCGGCCGCCACCGCGCCCCTGTCCCGGGAACGCGTCCCGGCGAGCGAGGGTTCCACACCGCGAGGCTGGGGACCAGGGGAGGGCGGACGGGACGTCACACCCGTGACGGGTGAGCCGGTGCGGCGTTCTCGTGCCGTGCCCCGTACGCCCGGGCGGCTCGCCACCGGCCGTGGCAGCGCTCGGCGGGCGGGCCCCGTCGTCGCTGCGCCACCGGCCTGTGGCATCGTCCGGCGGGCGGCCCTCGTCGTCGACAGTGAGGAAGGACGGATGACCGACCCAGCGGCGCCCACGCGCCCTCGCCCGAACACCCCGGGCGTGGTGGCGGCACGGATCGTACGAGGGTGCCGGGCGGCGGCAGCCGTCCTGCTGCTGGCCGCCACCGTCCAGTGCGCCCCGGCCGACGACTTCACGCAGGGCTCCACCGGCCCCCGTGACGTGGTCACGTGGGCGGCCGGCGCCCAGCGGCTCGGCGAGGGCGTGGCCGGGCGCGGCTACCGGCTCGTCGTGCACACCAGCGTCGGCGGGACCGGCCCGCGGGTCAGGCTCTCCAACGCCCACGGAGACCGGCCGGTGACCTTCAGCAGCGTGTACGCGGGCCTGCGCGAGCGGGGCGCCGCGCTCGTCCCCGGGACCAACCGGCGCCTCACCTTCGACGGCGAACCCTCCGTCACCGTGCCGGCCGGCAGGGCCGCGCTCAGCGATCCGGCGCGCCTCACCGTGCCCGCCTCCTCCGACCTGGTGGTCAGCATCCACTCGCCGGACGCGGCGGGCCCGGCGACCGGTCACTGGCTGGCCATGCAGACCTCGTACACGACCCACGGCGACCACACCGCCGAGGAGAGCGGCGCCCACTGGCGGCGGACGACCGGCTCCTGGTTCCACCTCGACGCCGTGTCCGTACGCCCCGCCCGGCGCACCGGTGCCGTGGCCGTGCTCGGCGACTCCCTCACCGACGGCTGGCGCTCCACGACCGGCGCCAACCGCCGCTGGCCCGACCTCCTCGCCGAGCGGCTGCGCCGCGCCGGTTCGCAGGTGCGGGGCGTCGCCAACGCGGGCATCGCCGGCGGCAAGGTCCTGTCGGACGGCGCGGGGCCGAGCGCCCTGACCCGGCTGGGGCCGGACGTGCTCGCCCAGCCCGGCGTACGCACCGTGATCCTCTTCCAGGGGATCAACGACATCAAGTACCGCCCCGGCGCCACGGCCCCCCAACTCCTCGCCGGCCACCGGGATATCGTCAAGCGCGCGCACGCGGCCGGGAAGTGCGTCGTCGGCGCCACCCTCGCCCCGTTCAAGGGCTGGACGGAGTGGACCCCGCAGGCCGAGGCCGTACGCCAGGACGTCAACCGCGCGATCCGCGGCGGCGGGCTGTTCGACGCGGTCACCGACGCCGACCGCGCCCTGCGCGACCCCCACCGCCCGGGGCGTCTGCGGCCCGCCTACGACAGCGGCGACCATCTGCACCCCAACGACCGGGGCATGCGCGCGATCGCCGACGCGGTCGACCTGACGGCCCTCGACTGCCGCGCCCGCCCCGAGGCGGACTGACCGCACACGCGCCCGCCGACCCGTCGTCCACAGTCAGGACGAGGTCCGCGCCCTCAGCCCCGGCGCGGCCCCAGCACGCAGAACTCGTTGCCCTCCGGGTCCTGGAGCACCACCCACGGCGCGTCGCCCTGTCCGACGTCCGCGCGGCGCGCGCCGAGTGCCAGCAGCCGGTCCACCTCCGCCGCCTGGTCGACCGGGCGGAAGTCGAGGTGCAGCCTGTTCTTGACGGTCTTGCCCTCCGGCACCGGAGCGAACAGCAGCCCCGGCAGCCGGTCCGGCTCGGGCCGGATCTCGAACTCGCCGGGCTCCTCGCCGACCACCACCCAGCCGAGCGCCTGCGCCCACCAGCGGCCCAGCGCGGCGGGATCGGCGGCGTCGACCACGACCTGCTCCCACTCCAAGGACATGGGGAGAGGGTAGTGAAGACTGGCCCGAACACGCGACCGCACAACAGGGAGGCAGCGGCATGACAGGCGCGATCACGGCAGGCGTCGACGGAACGGCGGAGTCCCTCGCGGCACTGGACTGGGCCGCCAGGGAGGCGGTCCGGCGCGGCCTGGCGCTGCGCGTCGTGCACGCCTGGCGGTTCCAGCAGTACGACACCGTCGGCTCCGTGGACCGCGAGAGCCAGCAGCAGGCCGCGCGGGCCCTCGCCGACGAGGCCGCCCGGACCGTCGCCGAACGGCACCCCGGCCTGCACGTGAGCACCGAGGTGCCCGAGGGCGGGCCCGCCGACACGCTCGCCCGGGCCGCCGCGGACACCGAGATGCTGGTGCTCGGCTCGCGCGGCCACGGGGCCGTGGTCGGCTTCCTGCTGGGCTCCGTCGGCCAGCAGGTCGTCGCCGGGACCACCCGGCCCGTGGTGCTGGTGCGGGCGAAGGACCGGCCAAGCACCGAGGCCGCCGGCCGGGAGGTCGTCGTGGGCCAGCAGGGCGAGCCGGACGACAGCGCCGCCGCCCTGCGGTTCGCGTTCGAGACGGCCGCCGCCCGCGACGCCACCGTGCGGGTCGTGCGGGCCTGGACGCTGCCGCCGCTGTTCGCCTACAGCCCGGCCTCGCTCAAGCTCCTCGACGAGGCCGGCGGCCTGGAACCGTTCGAGAAGAAGGCACTGGCCGAAGCGGTACGGCCGTGGCGGGAACGCTTCCCGGACGTCCGCGTGGTCGAGCACGTGGAGATGGGCAGCGCCGGCCAGGTGCTGCTGTCGGTGGCGGGCACCGCGCAGCTGATGGTTGTCGGGCGCCGCGCGCACCGCACGGCCGTCGGCGCCCGGATCGGCTCGGTCGCGCACGGCGTGCTGCACCACGCGGACTGCGCGGTGGCGGTCGTCCCGCACACCGCCTGACCGGCGTGCCGTCACGGGCGAGACGCCCCGGCCGTCAGTCCGGCACCGCCGGCTGGAGCGTCTCGCGCGCCTTGGGCAGCACGTTCTTGATGTAGTCCTCGACGGCCGTGTCCAGGCCGATGTCGTGCTGCGCCCGCTCGGACAGGTACCAGCGGTGCTCCAGCAGCTCGTGGTAGATCTCGGCCGGGTCCATGGCGCCGCGCAGCTCGACCGGCACGGCCCGCACCGTGGGCCGGAACACGTCCCGTACCCACCGGTGCGCCAGCACTTCGGGGCGGGCCGCGAGCGGGTCGCCCGGGGCGAAGTCCTCCTGGGTGGCCATCCAGCTCTCCAGGTCGTTGAGCAGCCGCCTGGCCTGGTTCTCCTCGGCGTCCAGCCCGGTCAGGCGCAGCAGCTGGCGCTGGTGGTGCCCGGCGTCGACGACCTTCGGCACGAAGGTCACCGTGTCGCCGTTGGAGGAGTGCTCGATCTGCATCTCGGCCACGTCGAACCCGAGGTCGTTCAGGCGGCGTATCCGGCGTTCTATGTAGTGGTACTTGCCCGCCGGGTACACCGAGGTGCGGGTCAGCTCCTGCCACAGGCCCCGGTAGCGGGCGCAGATCTCCCTGCCGAACTCGATCGGGTCGACCGAGGGGTGCAGCGCCCCGGACGCCTCCAGGTCGAGGAGTTCGCCGCTGATGTTGACGCGCGCCAGGTCGAGGTCGTAGTCGCGCTGCCCGGGGCTGAGCTGCGGGTGCAGCTCGCCGGTCTCGGCGTCGACCAGGTACGCGGCGTAGGCGCCCGCGTCGCGCCGGAACAGCGTGTTGGACAGCGAGCAGTCGCCCCACGCGAAGCCGGCCAGGTGCAGCCGCACCAGCAGCACGGCCAGCGCGTCCATCAGCCGGTGCATGGTCTCCGGACGCAGCGTGGTCTCGAACATCGAGCGGTACGGCATGGAGCCGCCCAGGTGCCGGGTGATCAGCACCGGCTCCAGCGGGGCGCCGTCGCCGTCGGTGCGGCCGGTGACGACGGCCAGCGGGTCCACGGCCGGAATCCCGAGGCGGTCCAGGTCGCGCAGCAGCTCGTACTCGCGCAGGGCGGGGCGCCGGGCGAGTTCCTTGACGGCGATCACCTCGTCACCGGCGCGGGAGTAGCGCACCACGTGCCGGGAGATGCCGCGCGGCAACGGGACCAGGTACTCGTCGGGCCAGTCCTCCAGTGGGAGGTGCCACGGCAGTTCCAGCAGGAGCGCCGGGTGCTCGGAGTTGGTCGCGCTGATCTGCAGAGCCATGGGTCGAGTGTCCTTGTCTCGGCCGGTGATCGTCACCTCACCCTAGAGGAACCGATTTTCCTGGCCAGCCGCGCTGCCTCCCGCACCGGACCGCGCAGCGCGGGCCCGTGGCCGGGCAGCAGCAGGTCGGCGTCCAGCCCGGCGAGGACGTCCAGCGAGGCCGCGGCCCGGTCCCGTTCGTGGTGGAACATGCCGGGCAGCAGCTGCGGTCCCGCGATCCGCGAGGTGGGATGGCCGCTCACCAGGGCGTCACCGGAGATGAGCACGCCCGCGCCGGGCAGGTGGAAGGCGCAGTGCCCACCCGTGTGGCCGGGAGTGTGCACGGGCACCGGCCGGCCGGGCAGGTCGAGGGCACCGGTGGACGGCAGCGGGCGCGGGGCGGCGACCGGAATGTGCGCCGTGCCGCCGGACCGCAGCGCGCGCAGCGCCCACGGCAGCACACCGGGCCGCCAGCTGTGGCGCAGCACCTGCCCGGCGGACACCTGGTGCAGGAACTCCCTGCGGGCGTGCGGCACTTCGGCGTCGTGCAGCAGGACCGGCGTGCCGTAACGGGCGGCCAGGTACTCGGCGGAGCCCAGGTGGTCGTTGTGGGCGTGCGTGACGAGGACGGCCGTGACGGCCTCCGGTGAGGCGCCCACCGCCGCCAGGGACGCCAGCAGCAGTTCCCGGTCGCGCGGGTAGCCGGTGTCGACCAGCGTCACCGCGTCCCCGTCCGTCAGGAGCACCCAGTTGGTGTCGCTGCCGTGCACCAGGTGGGTGCCGTCCGCGACTTGCCGCACATCCACCCGCATGACCGTCCCGTTCGCTCCGAAGCCCCCGCCCGTCGCACCAGCAAAGCAGACCGGCCTGCGGGGGGTGTGCCTCACCGCACGCCGTGCGGCCGGAACTGGATGCTGATGCGCGGCCCCGCGGCCCGCGCGGACTTCGGTACGCAGTGCTCCCAGGTGCGCTGGCAGGAGCCGCCCATCACGATCAGGTCGCCGTGCCCCAGCGGCCGGCGCACGGTGTGGCCGCCGCCCACCGGGCGCAGCAGCAGATCGCGGGGCGCGCCGACGGACACGATGGCGACCATGGTGTTCTCGCGTGCGCCGCGGCCGATCCGGTCGCCGTGCCAGGCCACGCTGTCCCGGCCGTCGCGGTAGTAGCACAGCCCGGCCGTCGTGAACGGTTCGCCGAGTTCACCGGCGTAGTGGTCGCTGAGCGCCCGGCGTGCCTCGGTCAGCACCGGGTGCGGCAGCGGGTCGTCGGCGCCGTAGAACGCGAGCAGCCGGGGGACGTCCACGACGTGGTCGTACATCTGGCGCCGCTCGGCCCGCCACGGCACCTCGGCGGCGAGCTGTTCGAACAGCGCGTCGGACCCGGTGAGCCAGCCGGGCAGGACGTCGATCCAGGCGCCGGACCCCAGGTCGGTGCGGCGCATCCCGCCGAGCCCGCCGAGCCGCAGCTCGTCGGCCTGGTCGAACAGCGAACCCTGGAGGTGCCTGGTCATGGTCCCAGCCTACCTCGCAATCGAAAATGTGTTCCCATGATCGAAGCCGGTGACACCCGGGGGCTCGGATACATCGGTGTATCGGATACATTCGCGTATCGAACGGAGGGCGGCATGGCGGTGGAGGGCACGACCGGGCGGGTGACCAGGCGCCGGCTGCGGACGCGGGCCAGGCTGCTCGACGCGGCGTTCGCCGTGTTCGCCGCCAAGGGCTTCGGCCGGGTGTCGATAGAGGAGGTCTGCGAGGCCGCCGGATACAGCCGTGGCGCCTTCTACTCCAACTTCGCCACCCTGGACGAGCTGTTCTTCGCCCTCTACCGGCAGCGCGCCGACCTGATCGCGGAGCAGGTGGCCGGGGCGCTCGCGGTGGACGGGACGGACCTCGACGTGCCGGCGTCCGTCGACCGGGTCACCGGCATCCTCCTGCTCGACGTGGACTGGCTGCTCGTCAAGACGGACTTCCTGGTGCACGCCGCCCGCGACCCGGCCGTCGCGCGGAGCCTGCTCGAACACCGCGAGCGGCTGCGGCGGGCCATCGCCGGCCGGCTCGCCCGCGCCGCCGGGCACACCCGGCTGCCCGCCGTCCTGGGCGACGCGGACGGCGCAGCCCACGCGGTCGTCGCCGCCTACGACGGAGTGACCGTGCAACTGCTGCTGGACAAGGACGTGGAGCACGCCCGCGCCTGGCTCAAGCAACTGCTCACCGCGCTGCTGACGGACGGCAGCGGCACCCCCGGATGAAGAAGGGAACGTCGCCATGGACGCCGACGTCATCGTCGTCGGAGCAGGACTCGCCGGGCTCGTCGCGGCCCACGAACTGACCCGCCGGGGCCGCAGGGTCGCGGTCGTGGAACAGGAGAACGCCGCCAACCTCGGCGGCCAGGCCTTCTGGTCCTTCGGCGGGCTGTTCCTCGTCGACTCGCCCCAGCAGCGGCGCCTCGGCATCAAGGACTCCGCCGACCTCGCCTGGAACGACTGGCAGGGCAGCGCCCGGTTCGACCGGACCGCGGACGAGGACGCCTGGGCGGTGCGCTGGGCCCGCGCCTACGTCGAGTTCGCGGCCGGCGAGAAGCAGTCCTGGCTCGCCGGACACGGCATCACCTTCCTGCCCACCGTCGGCTGGGCCGAACGCGGCGACCTCACCGCGCACGGGCACGGCAACTCCGTACCCCGCTTCCACGTCGCGTGGGGCACCGGCACGGGCGTCGTGGAACCGTTCGTCCACTACGCCCGGCAGGCCGAACGGGACGGGCTGCTCACCTTCCACCACCGGCACCGCGTGGACGAACTCGTCATCGAGGGCGGCGCCGCACGCGGCGTGCGCGGCACGGTCCTCGCGCCGGACACCTCGCCCCGCGGCGTCACCTCCAGCCGCGAGAGCGTCGGCGACTTCGACCTCACCGCGCAGGCCGTGATCGTCACCAGCGGCGGCATCGGCGCCAACCACGACATCGTGCGCGAGCACTGGCCCGAGCGCCTCGGCACACCCCCGAAGCGGATGGTCACCGGCGTGCCCGCGCACGTCGACGGCCGCATGCTCGGCATCAGCGCGGCGGCCGGGGCCCGCCTGGTCAACCGCGACCGCATGTGGCACTACACCGAGGGCCTGCGCAACTGGGACCCGGTCTGGCCCGGCCACGGCATCCGCATCCTGCCCGGACCGTCCTCGATGTGGTTCGACGCGCTCGGCCGCCGCCTGCCCGAGCCGTGCCTGCCCGGCTACGACACGCTGAGCACCCTCAGGCACCTGCGCACCGCCGACGGCCTCGCGGACCACGACCACTCGTGGTTCGTCCTCACCCAGAAGATCGTCGAGAAGGAGTTCGCGCTGTCGGGCTCCGAGCAGAACCCCGACATCACCGCCAAGGACCGCGCGGCCTTCCTGCGCGAACGCCTCCTCGGCAAGGGCGCCCCCGGACCCGTCGACGCCTTCCTGCGCAAGGGCGCCGACTTCGTCACCGCGCCCACCCTGGAGGAACTGGTCGAGAAGATGAACGAGCTGACCGACCAGCCGCTGCTCGACGCGGCGCGGATGCGCCGCCAGATCGAGGCCCGCGACCTGCAGATCACCCACGGCTACAGCAAGGACGCCCAGGTGCAGGGCATCCGCAACGCCCGCCGCTACATCGGCGACCGCCTCGGCCGGGTCGCCACCCCGCACCGCATCCTCGACCCGTCCGCCGGGCCGTTGATCGGCGTGAAGCTGCACATCCTCACCCGCAAGACACTCGGCGGCATCCAGACCGACCTCGACTCCCGCGCGCTCGGCACCGACGGCACGCCGGTCGAAGGCCTGTACGCGGCGGGGGAGGTCGCCGGCTTCGGTGGCGGCGGCGTGCACGGCTACAACGCGCTGGAGGGCACCTTCCTCGGCGGCTGCCTCTTCTCGGGGCGCGCCGCGGGCCGGGCCGCGGCGCGGCAGACCGGCTGACCGGCGCCCGGGTTCTCAGTCCCGCAGGAGCCGGGCCAGCACCGCCGCGTGGCTGCGCTCCGGGTCCTTCGACGCGGTCAGCAGCGTCACCGTCCCGCCGCAGGCCAGAGCACGCAGCTCATGCAGGAGCCCGGCGGCTTCGGGACCGGCGAGCTCCGCCTCGTACCGCTCGGCGAACTCCTCGTACGAGCCCTCGCCCGCGTGATACCAGCGGCGCAGCTCCGTCGACGGTGTGACGCCCTTCGGCCAGTGCTCGACCCGGGCCGCGTCCTTGGCCAGGCCGCGCGGCCACAGCCGGTCGACCAGCACCCGCACGCCGTCGCCGGGCCCGGGCGGTTCGTACACGCGGCGCACCCGCACGCTCACGGGCGGACCTCCTCGGGGGTCGGCACGGTGGTCCCGCGAGGTTACTGCCGGCGCACGGGCGGCGCGACGCGACCGGGGGAGTGGTGCCTGGTTGCGGTCGCTTCCTGCGGGTACTCCGACCGCCTGACGGCACCGAGGCCGACGCGGCGACGAGGGAGGACGCGACATGAGCGCATCGGACGGCCTGCCGGTCGTGCGCACACTCGCCGAGCTCACCGGCCTGGTGGAGCGGCACCAGGGTCTGTACGTGCGCTGGTCGCGCGGACCGGAGACGGACCTCTCCGAGGTGTCCAGCACGGACGACCTCACCGGCGTGGCCATGCCCGGCCTGTCGGCCAACCCGCTGGACGTCGAGGGCTGGTGGGAGGACCGGCCCGTACGCGTGTGGGTGGCACGCCGGCTGCACGACTACGCCCACCTGCCGCACGAGAAGGGCCCCGGCGTACGGCCCTGGGTGCTGGCCGGACGGGAGAACGGCCGCGGCCCCGACAACGAGCCGCTGGTGGTCGACGCCCGCCCGATGTGCTGGATAGCCGACGACGTGATCGAGGAGGCGCGGGGCGTCGTGGAGCGGCAGGAGCACCCCTGGGGTCCGCTGCGCCGCACCGGCCGCTGACACCGCGGTGCCCCCGTCCACGGCGGACGGGGGCACGCGGCGCGGGTGCCGGTCAGGCGCCGACGTAGGCCGCCAGGTGCTCGCCGGTCAGCGTGGAGCGGGCGGCGACCAGGTCGGCGGGCGTGCCCTCGAACACGATCCGGCCGCCGTCGTGGCCGGCGCCCGGACCGAGGTCGATGATCCAGTCGGCGTGCGCCATGACCGCCTGGTGGTGCTCGATCACGACGACCGACTTCCCGGAGTCGACGAGCCGGTCCAGCAGGCCGAGCAGTTGCTCGACGTCGGCCAGGTGCAGGCCGGTGGTCGGCTCGTCCAGGACGTACACGCCGCCCTTGTCCCCCATGTGCGTGGCCAGCTTCAGCCGCTGCCGCTCGCCGCCGGACAGCGTGGTGAGCGGCTGGCCGAGGGTGAGGTAGCCGAGCCCGACGTCCGCCATCCGCTCCAGGATCCGGTGCGCGGCGGGGGTGCGGGCCTCGCCCGTGCCGAAGAACTCCTCCGCCTCGGCCACCGACATCGCCAGCACCTCGCTGATGTCACGCCCGCCGAAGCGGTAGTCCAGCACCGACGCCTGGAACCGCTTTCCCTCGCAGTCCTCGCACGGGGTGTCGACGCCGGCCATCATGCCCAGGTCGACGTAGACGACCCCGGCGCCGTTGCAGGTGGGGCAGGCGCCCTCGGAGTTCGCGCTGAACAGCGCCGGCTTCACTCCGTTGGCCTTGGCGAACGCCTTGCGGATCGGGTCGAGCAGCCCGGTGTACGTCGCCGGGTTGCTGCGCCGCGAGCCGCGGATCGGCGACTGGTCCACCGACACCACGCCCTCCGGAGCCGGGACGGAACCATGGACGAGTGAGCTCTTGCCCGACCCGGCGACGCCCGTGACGACGCAGAGCACGCCGAGCGGGATGTCGACGTCCACGTTCCGCAGGTTGTTCGCCGTGGCGCCACGGATCTCCAGCGCCCCGGTGGGCCTGCGCACCGACTCCTTCAGCCGGGCCCGGTCGTCCAGGTGGCGGCCGGTGACAGTGTCGCTCGCCCGCAGCCCCTCGACCGTGCCCTCGAAGCAGACGGTGCCGCCCGCCGTGCCCGCGCCGGGACCGAGGTCCACGACGTGGTCGGCGATCGCGATCGTCTCCGGCTTGTGCTCCACGACGAGCACCGTGTTGCCCTTGTCCCGCAGCCGCAGCAGCAGGCTGTTCATCCGCTGGATGTCGTGCGGGTGCAGGCCGACGGTCGGCTCGTCGAAGACGTACGTGACGTCGGTCAGCGACGAGCCGAGGTGGCGGATCATCTTGACGCGCTGCGCCTCACCGCCCGACAGCGTGCCCGCGGGACGGTCGAGCGAGAGATAGCCGAGGCCGATCTCCACGAACGAGTCGAGGGTCTGCTGCAAGGCGGTCAGCAGCGGCGCCACCGACGGCTCGTCGAGGCCCCGCACCCACGCGGCCAGGTCCCGGATCTCCATTGCGCACGCGTCGGCGATGGAGATCTCCTTGATCTTCGAGGACCGGGCGCCCTCGCTGAGCCGGGTGCCGTCGCACTCGGGGCAGACGGTGAAGGTGACCGCCCGCTCCACGAACGCCCGGATGTGCGGCTGCATCGCCTCCTTGTCCTTCGACAGGAACGACTTCTGGATCTTCGGGATCAGCCCTTCGTAGGTGAGGTTGATGCCGTTGACCTTGATCTTGGTCGGCTCCCCGTAGAGGAAGGCGTGCAGCTCCTTCTTGGTGTACTCGCGGATCGGCTTGTCCGGGTCCACGAAGCCGGACTGGGCGTACAGCTGCACCGTCCACTGGCTGTCCGACTTCCAGCCGGGAATCGTGAACGCCCCCTGCGACAGCGACTTGGAGTCGTCGTAGAGCTGGGTCAGGTCGATGTCGGAGACCTTGCCGCGGCCCTCGCAGCGGTTGCACATGCCGCCGATGCGCTCGTAGGTCGCCTTCTCCGCCTTCGTTTTGGCGCCCCGCTCGACGGTGATCGCGCCGCTCGCCCGGACCGAGGCTGTGTTGAAGGAGTACGCGCTGGGCGGGCCGATGCGCGGCGTGCCGAGCCGGCTGAACAGGATGCGCAGCATCGCGTTCGCGTCGGTGACCGTGCCGACCGTGGAGCGCGGGTCGCCGCCCATCCGCTGCTGGTCCACGCTGATCGCGGTCGTCAGCCCGTCCAGGACGTCCACCTCGGGCCGCGCCAGCGTCGGCATGAAGCCCTGTACGAAGGCGCTGTACGTCTCGTTGATCAGCCGCTGCGACTCCGCCGCGATCGTGTCGAACACCAGCGAACTCTTGCCCGAGCCGGAGACGCCGGTGAACACCGTGAGCCGCCGCTTCGGGATCTCGATACTGACGTCCTTGAGGTTGTTCTCACGCGCCCCGTGCACGCGGATCATGTCGTGGCTGTCGGCGGCGTGCGGTGCGCCGGGCGTCGCGCCCGACCTCGCGTCCGACCTCGTGGACGTGCTCATGCTCTGTCTCCATCCGTCGCGCGGGCCCCTGCGCGGCCCGTCGGCGTCCCCTGGACCGATCCAACCAGGCATCGGGCGGTCCGTCTGCCGCAACGCTAGAGCGGGCCGGGGGCCCGGCGCTTCTCGAATACTGACCGATACCGACCGATCCCGACGATCGGCCGGGAGGCGGCCGGTCACTGCTCCCTCATGCCCCACGGGGAGCCGTAGGCGGTCAGCAGGTCGAGGAACGGGCGGGCCGGAAAGGCCTCCGGGCCGAGCACCCCGGTGCCCGACCAGACGCCGGTGGCGAGGAGTTCGAGGGCGACGACCGGGTTGACGGCGGTCTGCCACACCACGGCCTGACAGCCGTACTCCTTCATCGACCACTCGTTGTCCACCACGTGGTACAGGTACACCTCGCGCGGTGAGCCGTCCTTGACGCCCCGCACCCAGGTGCCCGCGCAGGTCTTGCCCCGCATCCGCCCTCCCAGCGTCGCCGGGTCGGGCAGGCAGGCGGCGACGACGTCCCGGGGCGCGACCTCCACCGGCCCGGCCGGGCCCGGCACGGTCACCGGCTCGGTCCGGTCGAGGCCGAGCAGGTGCAGCGTCCTCAGCGTGTTCACGAACTCCTCGCCGAGCCCGTACTTGAAGGTGACGCGGCGCGCGTCGATCCAGCGCGGGACGAGCAGCACCTCCTCGTGCTCCACGTTCACGCACTCCACGAGGCCGATCCCCGCGGGGAAGTCGAACACCTCGGGCTCGCTGAACGGCTCGGTCGTGTACCAGCCGCGGCCCGCCTCGTAGACGACCGGCGGGTTGAGGCACTCCTCGATCGTGGTCCAGATGCTGAAGGACGGCGCGAAGGCGTACCCGTCGACGGTGAGGTTCGCGCCGTCACGGACGCCGATCTCCTCGATGGTGTCGAACAGTTCGTCGGCCGCGTACCGGGCGAAGACGTCCGACAGGCCCGGCTCCACGCCCATGCCGACGAGCGCGAGGACGCCCGCCGCCTCCCAGCCGGCCGCGTCCGCGAACTGCTCGTCGCCCAGCTTCACCCCGCACTCCTGGTACGGGCGCTCAGGGTGCGGCCGGGACAGCGACATCGCCATGTCGAGATACGTGACGCCCGCCGCCCGCGCGGCCCGGAACAGGGGCATCACGAACCGGGGGTCGGTGGCGTTGAACAGCACGTCGCAGGCGTGCCGGCGCAGCAGCTCCGCCACCGCCGCCTCGTCACCGGCGTCCACCCGCTCGGCGCGGAAGCGGACCGCCGCCCTCTCGCCGAGCGCCGACACGGCCGCCCCGGCGCGCGCCGGGTCGTGGTCGGCCACCACCATCAGCTCGAAGAACGGACGGCGGGCGGCGATCCGGGTGACGGCGGTGCCCACACCACCGGCTCCCACGAGCAGTACACGCATGACACGGACTCCCTGGAGTCGAGGAACGAGAAGGAAAGGTGAGGTGGGGCCCCTGGAGGGAGATGGTTCGCCGGGCCGTCCCTTAAGGTCAATGCCGTTGGCATAAGGGTTCCGGCACAGAGGAGGACAGTCATGGCGAAGCGGGTGGTGCCCGAGGAGAAACGGCGGCGGCGACGGCCCACGAGAAGCGGCACCGTGCTGTCCGAGACACTGATCGTGGAGACCGCGCTGCGGATGCTGCGCGAACACGGCAGCGGCGGCCTGACCGCCCGCCGGCTCGGCCTCGCCCTCGACTGCGACCCGAGCACGCTCTACCGGTACTTCCGCGGCATGGACGACCTGACCCTCGCCATCGGCGACGCCCTCATCGGGCAGGCCCTGCGGGGCTGGCAGCGCACCGGCCAGTGGCGTGCGGACCTGCGCAGCTTCGGGCTGCGCCTGCACGCCGCGTACGTCGCGCATCCGCAGGCCGCGCTGCTCACGGCGAACCGGGTCACGGGCCGCGCGCACGAGCTGGCGGCCGACGAGGCGGTCCTCGACGTGCTGCGCGCGGCCGGGTTCCCGCTGCCCGACACCGTGCGCGTCTACCACGCCTTCGTCGACCAGACCCTGGCGTTCGCCGCCCTCGACGCCGCCTCGCTGGCCCTGCCGCCGGACGCGCTGCGCGCCGACGAGGACATGTGGCTGTCGACGTACGCCCGGCTGCCCGCCGAGACCCACCCCCGGATCGCCGAGGCCGCGCCGCTGCTGGCGACCCGCATGGTCACCAGCGCGTACCCGGCGGCCCTGGAGATGCTGCTGGAGAGCGCGGCGGCGCGGCTGGAGTCGGTGCGTGGGGAGGGGGGTGGTGCAGGGGACGGCGAGGAGTGAGGGCTGCGGGTGCCGCGTGGCGGGCGGGCAGGCGGTGAAGTGAGCGCCGTCGGCAGCGCAGGCAACGATGGGAGTGGGCGCCGTCGGCCGGGCGGGCTGCGGGGGAGTGGCCGCCGTCGACTGGGCGGGCTGCGGGAGAAGTGCCGCGCGGCAGGCGGGCGGTGAAGTGCGCCGTCGGCCGGGCAGGCAACGGGGGAGTGGCCGCCGTCGACTGGGCGGGCAGCGTCGGGGTGGGCGCCGCGTGCCAGGCAGGCAGCGTCGGAGTGGCGCAAAAGGCTCAGCCCGGCGGGCCTCAGTCTGTGCCCGGACAGGGTTTCAGCCGTCCCCGCAGGGACTCAGCCGCACCCAAGCGGGCCTCACAGCCCGTGCGCGCGCAGGGCTTCACCCGTCCCCGCACGGATTCAGCCGCACCCTCGCGGCCCTCAGCCGAGCCCCTGCGCGTTCAGCCCGCTTCAGCCGTCCCGCCGTACGGCCTCAGCCGTGCCCCCGCAGTGCCTCCCGCGCCGTCGACACCACCGCCTCCGCGACCGCCGCCAGTGCCGGCGAGTCGAGCTTCCACTGCTGCCAGTACAGCGGCATGTCGACCCAGCTGTCCGGGGCCAGTTCGACCAGGCGGCCGGCGCGCAGCAGCGGGTCCGCCTGCGCCTCGGGCAGCATGCCCCAGCCGAGACCGGCCGCGACGGCCTCCGCGAACCCCTCCGACGTGGGCACGTAGTGCCGCCTCCCGCCGGCGGCGCCCGGCCCGCCGAGCCGCCGGACGAAGCCGTCCTGGAAGTCGTCCCGCCGGTCGAAGACCACCACCGGCGCCTCGGGGAGCGCCTCCGCCAGCGGCGCGCCCCGCAGCCGCCGCGCGGCGAACTCCGGGTTCGCCACCGGCAGGTACCGCATCGTGCCGAGGGCCCGCACCGAGCACCCCGGCACCGCCTCGGGCGAGGACGTCACCGCCGCCATGACGAGCCCCTCCCGCAGCAGCGCCGCCGTGTGGTCCTCGTCCTCGCGGCGCAGCTCGAAGGAGAGCGCAGGCTCCCCGGGCACCCGCGTCAGCGCGGCCAGGAACCAGGTCGCCAGCGAGTCCGCGTTCACCGCCACCGACACCCGTGTCGGCTCCCCGGCGCCGCTCAGTCCCAGCTCGGCGTACGCGTCGCGTTCCAGCCGGGCCAGCTGTCGGGCCAGCCGTACGACGACCGCACCGGACTCGGTGGGCCGCACCGGCTTGGTGCGCATCAGCAGCACCCGGCCGGTGCGCTGCTCCAGCGCCTTCACCCGCTGGCTCACCGCCGACGGCGTCACGTGCAGCGCGGCGGCCGCCGCATCGAAGGTGCCCTCGTCGACCACCGCCAGCAGCGTCCGTACCTGGTCCAGCGGAAGCTCACCCATCACATCGGCTAATGATACGTAAGAATCTTTAGCTGTATGCCAAGTGATCCTTTCCTTAGTGTCGAGGCCATGAGCCCCGCACTGACCGCCGCCGTCGCAGGCTTCGGCACTGGCCTTTCCCTCATCGTCGCCATCGGCGCCCAGAACGCCTTCGTCCTGCGCCAGGGCGTCCGCCGCGACGCGGTCCTCGCCGTCGTCGGCATCTGCGCCCTGTCCGACGCCCTCCTCATCGCCCTCGGCGTCGCCGGGGTCGGCGCGGTCGTGGTGGCCTGGCCCGGCGCGCTCACGGCGGTCGGCTGGATCGGCGGCGCCTTCCTGCTCTGCTACGGCGCCCTGGCGGCCCGCCGGGTGTTCCGCCCCGCCGACGGCCTCACCACCGAGGGGGAGGCGGCCGGGTCGCGCAGGCGGGCGGTGCTCACCTGCCTGGCGATGACGTGGCTCAACCCGCACGTCTACCTCGACACCGTGTTCCTGCTCGGCTCCGTCGCCGCCGACCGCGGCCCGCTGCGCTGGACGTTCGGCCTGGGAGCGGTGCTGGCCAGCCTCTGCTGGTTCACCGCGCTCGGGTTCGGGGCCCGGCTGCTGAGCCGTTTCCTGGCCCGTCCAGCCGCCTGGCGGTTCCTGGACGCCCTGGTCGCCGTCACGATGATCGTCCTCGGCGTGACCCTGATCGCCGGGAGCTGAGGCGCGGGGCCGCGAGTGCGAGCCCTGCCCGGCCGCGCACCGTGGGCCTCAGAGCACCCCGCGCCGGTGCATCGAGTACTGCTCCATGAGCTTGCCCCGGGTCATCTCCAGGCGGTGCGCGAGGATCTCCGCCACGCCGCGTACCAGCGTGAGCCCGAGCCGCGGGTCCTCCTCGCACGCCGCGAGCACCGCCGCCGCGTCGAACTCGTAGGCGCGCACCGGGCTGAACGCCTCAGCGCCGAAGTCCCACTGGTACGGCGGGAACAGCCAGGACCAGCCGAGCAGGTCGCCCGCGCCCAGGCTGGCGACCGTCACCCGGTGCAACGAGTTCACGCGCTGGTCCAGGCTGACGGCGCCCGAGCGGATCACCCAGAAGCGGTCGGCCCGGCCGCCCGCCTCGAAGATCCGGGCGTCCTCGGGGAAGGAGACCTCCCGGGCCAGCGCCATCAGATGCTGCCGCTGGGGCGACGGCAGGGCGGTGAGCAGTTTGATCGCTTTGGTCATGAGGCGGGGCTCCTCGCCGGCAGATGGGTCCGTCCGGGTGCTTTCCCTACGCCCATTTCAGCCGCTGTGCACGCCCGGGGCACCTTGGCGGACGGCCCTTTTTCCGCGAGCGCGAGCCGGCGGGGCACTTTTCCGCGGAGCACGGGACGCGAGGGCACAAAAAGTGCCCTGGCTGGACGGGGGAAACCAGCCAGGGCCGTAAGAGGTGACGTACGGAGGACGCTGCGTCGACCCCGTCGCCAGGTGTGAATGAACGATAAAGGACCGAGCGGCGCAGTGCGTAGCCGAAAGCGGGCCACGTGACCTGTTTCACTCGAAGAAGGCTCTCACTGGGCGTCGCGGGCCCTCAGCGGCGTCCCGGGCCACGACCCGGATCGTCTCCAGCTCCGAATCACCCGGGTCGGGCAGGCGCATCCCGGCCGCCATGCCGGCCGCAGGTACGGCCGGCATGGCGGAACCCGCTGGTCGACGGGGGTGCGGAGCGTCGCCGGGCGGGGCCCCGTGCCGAGTCGGCCCGGGGCTCTCAGTCCGGCCCCGCGTGCCTGCCGGGCGTGAGTATCTCGTCCAGCACCCGTAGCACCACCTCGTAGGACAGCTCCCGCACGGCCGCGTCGCCGGCCCCGGCCGGGTCGGTGCCGTCGAGTTCGCCGCGCCGGGTGCGCCAGGTGCGCTGTTCCGCCGCCGCGCAGGCCCTCGCGCGCTGGATGCGTCGCAGCAATTCGTCCGAGTTCACCACTTCGGTCATGGGGTCCAGGTACCCCGGGACAGCCGAATGACCGCCCCTCCGGCGGGCGAAGCGGATGTTTGACACTCCTCGCACAGGTCAGCCGGAAGGGGAGGCTCACGGATCCGTACGGACCGGCCGCCGAGGCCGGCCCACGAGGTCGCCCGCCGCGCGGTCACCGTGCACGGGCGCCGCCCGCTACGGCTTCTCATCCACAGACCAGGGAGCTCAGCGATGTGCGAGGAGCGCACCACAGAACCTGTCGTCGAGCCGTCGGGTGCCCGAACGGCCGGGCGGCCAAGGCCCTACAAGCCCGCCGAGGCACGCCGGGCCGTGGAACGCGCGGTCGCCGAACGCTGCCGGACCGCCCACCGCCCGTGCGACGCGGACGCCCTGTCGGACGCCGTACTCGTCGCCTCGGAACTGACCACCAACGCGCTGCTGCACGGCGGCGGCATCACCGACTTCCGGGTCGACGTCACCGGCCGGGACGTCCGCGTCTCGGTCAGCGACCGCAGCGCCGAACCGCCGGTGGTGGTGCCGCCGGCCGACGGGCAGGCCCGCCGCCGCCCGGGCGGCCACGGCTGGCCGATCGTGTGCCGGCTCGCCTGCGACGTCCACGTCTCCTGCCTGCCCACGGGCGGCAAGTGCATCACAGCCGTCGTGCCGCTTTTCTGAGCATTTTTCCCGCATGAGGTGTTTGTCATCCTTGTGACCGGGCAAATGCAGACTCGTGCTTCGGACCGGAGGCGCGCCAGCGGGAGCGGTACGGCTCCGGGCCCTCCAGGTGATCCGGACAGCGACCGTCCCGCGGTACACCCTGACACAACCGCTCAGGAGCGATTCCGCATGCTGATGGATACGCCGACCAGCCGTCCCGGCACGGGCAGCCACGCCACCACCACCGGCACGACACCCCCGGCGAGCCCGCCCGCCGAGCCCTCCCCGCCGACCGGCAGGCGGCGGCACGACGACGCACCCGACACGGCGGAACTCTTCGCCAGGCTGGCCGCCACGCCGGACGGCCCCGAGCGGGACGCGATCCGCGACCAGCTCGTCACGGCCTGGCTGCCCATGGCCCACCGCATCGCCGGCCGGTTCCGCGACCGCGGCGAGTCCATAGAGGACCTGCGCCAGGTCGCGGCCCTCGGCCTGGTGAAGGCCGTCGACCGGTTCGACCCCTCGCGCGGCGCCTTCGAGAGCTACGCGGTGCCCACCATCACCGGTGAGGTCAAGCGGCACTTCCGGGACCGCATGTGGGCCCTGCGGGTGCCCCGCCGCGTCCAGGAACTCCGCAACAAGGTGCGCGTGGCACGCCGGGAACTCACCCAGAACCCCGGCAGCCCCGAACCGTCGGTCGCCGACATCGCCGCGCACACCGGCCTGACCGAGGAGGAGGTCGGCGCCGGCCTCGAAGCCCTCGAAAGCTTCAGCACCCTGTCGCTGGACGCCGAGCTGTCGGCCGGCGACGACGGCTACAGCCTCTCGGACACCCTCGGCGAGACCGACGTGTCGTACGACGTCGTCATCGACCGCGAGTCCGCCAAGGAGGGCCTGCGGCGGCTGCCCGAGCGTGAGCGGGCGATCCTCTACATGCGGTTCTTCGAGGACATGACGCAGAGCCGCATCGCCGACCGGCTCGGGATCTCCCAGATGCACGTCTCCCGCCTCATCAGCCGCAGCTGCGCCCGGGTGCGCGACGAGGTGCTGGGCGCCGACCGGACCACGACGCCCTGAACAGCGTCACCGGGGCCGGAAAGCCCCTGTGGGCGGCCGGGGTGTGACGCCCCCGCACCGGGGCATCCGCATCCCCGGAGGCGGAGATGAAGACAGGCGCGATGACGGGTGGCGGCCTGCTGCGGCGGGGCAACCGGCCCACGGGATCGGTCGCGGAGGGCGCGGCGCGGGCCGGGCTCGCCGCACGTGGTGTGATCTATCTGCTGGTGGGCGTGCTCGCCCTGCAGGTCGCCTTCGGCGCCACCAGGCGCCAGGCGGACCGCGGCGGCGCGCTCGCCGCGGTCGCCGACCAGCCCTTCGGCGCCGTACTGCTGTGGGCGCTCGGCATCGGGCTCGCCGGCATGGCCCTGTGGCGGCTGTCCGAGGCCCTGCTCGGGGAGGCCGGGCGTGACGGCCGCAAGCCGCGCAAGCGCCTGCTGGCCACCGCACGGTGCGTCTTCTACGCGTTCGTCGCCTACTCCGTGCTGGCCTTCGCGTCCGGCGACACGTCGGGCGCGGGCAGCGACTCCAGCGACCGGCAGTCCCGGGACGCCACGGCCAGGATCCTCGACCTGCCCGCCGGGCAGTGGCTCATGGGCGCCGCCGGGATCGCGGTGGTCGCGGCCGGCGTGTGGATGGGCACGACGGCGGTCCGGCGCAAGTACCAGGACAAGCTGCACCACCACGGGATGTCCGCGCGGACCCGGCGGCTGGTCGACGTGGCGGGCGTCGGGGGCGGCGTCACCCGCGGCCTGGTGTTCGCGGTGGCGGGCGGCTTCGCCGTACGGGCCGCCGTCACCTACGAGCCCGACCGGGCCAAGGGTCTGGACGACACGCTGCGCTCGTTCTCCGGCACCCCGCTCGGGCCCTGGCTGCTGGTCGGCGTGGCGGTCGGCCTGGTGCTGTTCGGGCTGTTCTCCTTCGCCATGGCCCGCTGGCGCAGAGTCTGATCCGCCCGGCGTCTGAGCGGCGCGCGGTGGGGAACCCGTAGGGCATGAGCGAATTCGAGATCCCCCCGGAGGACGGCCGCCCCGTGGAGATGTACCTCGATCTCCTGCGCATCAGGATGAACAGCGAGGACTACCAGCTGCTGCTGAGGGTGGTCGAACCCGTGCTGCGGGCCATCGACCGGCAGGAGCTGTCCACCCTCGACTTCGCGTTGGACGGCGACGACACCCAGGACCTGCCCCAGGAGGTGCGGGACGAGGCCGCGCTGGTCATCGCCACCGCCGTCACCGGGCGCCTGGACAACGAGGTCGTCGAGATCACCGTCGACGACACCGGCCCTGTGCGGGTCGTCACCGACGCGGACACCGCCTCGGACCCGGAGCGGCTCGGCGAGATCGCCGAGCACATCCGCGAACGCCACCGGCAGAACGAGGAGCTGCGCGGCATCGCCGAGGCCAGCGGCCTGCCCACCGACTTCTGAACCCCGGCCGGGGCCACCGCTGCGGGCACCCGCAGCGGCAGTCGCTCCAGGCTCCCGGCCGCGGTCCGCGGGACGATCCCGAAGCACACCCCGGCACTGCGCACGAACACGCGCAGATGACCGCGCACGACCGCGAGGGTGGAGACCGGCCGCTCCGGATCCCTCACCGCGCCGCACTCCCGCCACGCCACCACCGGCCCGGCCCTCGAACAAGGGCCGGGCCGGTGGTGCGACTCCGGGCAGGCGCGCCGCCCCGGCGCCTCACGTCAGGCGTTCCTGGCCACCCGCTCCCTCGACCTGCGCCCGCACCTGCTCCGGGGTCAGATACGAGTCGGTGTACTCGAAGTCCTTCAGCTTGGCGGGCTTGCGGGCCTGGAACCCGGTACGCACGAAATCGTCGCCGGCGACCGCGTTGAGCAGCCAGTTGGTCAGCACGCGCGTCTTGGCGACGTTCGTGCGCAGCGCCGACCAGTGGTAGCCGCGCGCCACGGCCTGGGCGGGAATGCCGCGCAGCTCGATGCCGAGCGGCTTGGACACCGCGTCCTTGCCGCCGAGGTCCACGACCAGGCCGAGGTCCTTGTGGACGTAGGGTTGCAGCGGCTGGTTGCGCAGGGTGGCGATGACGTTGTCGGCGACGTGCTTGCCCTGCCGCTGGGCGTGCTGCGCGGTCGGCGGGCAGACGGCGTCCTCGTCCTTGGCAAGGTCGGGCACCGCGGCGGCGTCGCCGAGCGCGAACACCCCGTCGTGGCCGGGCAGGTTCAGCTCGGCGTTGACGGCGAGCCGCCCCCGGACCGTCTCCGCGCCGAGCGTGGCGATGAGCGGGCTGGCGACGACACCGGCGGTCCAGATCAGGGTGCGGGTCGGGACGACCCGGCCGTCGGTGAAGGTGACCTCCTCCGGGCCCGCCTTCTCGATGGAGACGCCGAGGGAGATCTCGATGCCGCGTTTGCGCAGGATCTCCTGCGCGCTGCGCCCGAGCTTCTCGCCCAGTTCGGGCATGAGCTTCGGCGCGATGTCGATGAGGTGCCACTTGATCAGCCGCGGGTCCAGCCGCGGGTAGCGCCGGACGGCGGCGTGCGTCAGGCGCTGGAGGCAGGCGGCGGTCTCGGTCCCCGCGTAGCCGCCGCCGACGACCACGAACTGCAGCCGGGAGGCGCGCTCGGCCGGGTCCTGGCTGGCGTCGGCCAGGTCCAGCTGGGAGATGACGTGGTCGCGGACGTAGGCGGCCTCCGCGAGCGTCTTCATGCCGAACGCGTGGTCCGTCAGGCCCGGGATGTCAAAGGTGCGGGTGACGCTGCCGGGCGCCAGCACGATGTAGTCGTACGGCTCGTTGACGACCTGGTCGGTGATGGTGCGGATGACGCAGACCTTCGACTTGAGGTCCACGCCGATGGCACCGCCCGGGATGATCCTGGTGCGGTACTTCTTGCTGCGGCGCAGGGACACGGCGATCGACTGGGGCGTCAGCACGCCGGAGGCGACCTGGGGCAGCAGCGGCAGATAGAGCTGGTAGGCGAACGGCGTCACCAAGGTGACGTCGGCCTCGTCGGGGGAGAGCTTGCGCTCCAGGCGGCGGACGCACTCCACGCCGGCGAAGCCTGCGCCGACCACCAGGATCCTGGGTCGTGTCACGTGTTCATCCCTTTCTGCGGCTCCAGGCGGTCTGCCACGAACGCCATTCGCATGCCCCTGGATCGCTGCTTCGCACCTCATTGATCCCACCGTGTCCGTGCCCGTTCCGCCAGCCGGACGGGCCAGGCAGACGAAACCGCAGGTCACCGCCGTGCCCCGGGCATGGCCGAAAAACATCGGTGGGGAAGGAGCGCCCGCGCCCTCAGCGGAGCGGGGCCGTGCCGGTCAGCGCGTGCCGCGGAAGTGGCACAGCAGCAGGCACACGTCGTCGTCCCGCTCGGAGTCGCTCAGCAGCGGCTGCAGGATGCGGTCCGCCGAGCCGTAGAGGTCCGCGTCCAGCTCCTCGGTGCCGAACGAGCCGAGCGCCGCCGCCAGCCGGCCGATCCCCGGGTCTATGCCGTGCGCGCGCCGCTCGACCAGACCGTCGGTGTAGAGGGCCAGCGTCGACCCGGGCGACAGCCGCACCGTGTGGTCGCCGATCTCCTGGCGCAGCGGAATGCCGAGCATGGCACCCGGCCGGGCGTCCAGGGTGTGCACCCGCCCGTCCGGGGTCCGCAGGACCGGCGGGGGATGACCGGCGGCGGCCCACGTCAGGGTCGCGTCGTCCGGGTGGAACCGCGCGATGACGGCGGTGGCGTACAGATCGGGCTGGAGGTGGTGCAGGAACTGGTGCAGCCGCGTCAGCAGCCGCCCCGGGCTGCCGCCGTCCACGGCGTAGGCACGCAGCGCGGTGCGCAACTGGCTCATCATGACGGCCGCGCGCAGACCGTGCCCGGTGACGTCCCCGACGATGGTGATCAGGCTGCCGTCCCGCTGCCGGAACGCGTCGTACCAGTCACCACCGATGTTCAGGCCCCGGGTCGCCGGCAGATAGCGCGCCGCCAGGCCGAGGCCCGGCGTCTCCGGCAGGTCCGTGAGCAGGGCGCGCTGGAGCGTCTCCGCGATGTCCCGGTTGTGCTCGAAGCGCCGGGCGTTGTCGATGGCGATGCTGGCCCGGCGGGTCAGCTCGATCAGCATCACGGCGTCGTCCGGGTCCCAGCGCATACCGGGCGGCGACAGCGTCAGCACGCCCAGCGGGGCCTGCCGGGTCACCAGCGGAATGCACAGCAGCGGCCGGTTCGGCTCCAGCACCGAGGGCGGATGGTCGTCCACGCCGGGCAGACCGCCCGGATGGTCGGCGGCGTACTGCGCACGCCCGGTGCGCACCGCGCGTACGGCCGCCGCCGGATGCGACACCGGGCCCTGCCGGCCGGAGCCGTTGTCGCTGTCGTTCTCGAACAGCCACACATCGACACTGCGGGCGTACTCGGGCACCAGCAGACCGGGCAGCAGCCGCACGATCTCGTGATGGTTGAGCGACGACGTCAGCACGGCACTGGCGTCCGCGAGGAACGTCAGCCTGCGGCGGGCGTCCTCCGCCTCCCGGCGCGCCCGGCGCTCCGCCGCGAACGCCTCCCGCTGCGCCCGCCCGGCCGCGTCCAGCTCCGCGTGCAGCGCCAGCACGCCCTGGTTGGTCTGGTGCAGCTCCTCCCGGTGGAAGGCGACCAGTTCCTCCTGCTCGGAGAGCTTCTCCAGCACCAGCGCGGTGTCCTCGTCCGCGCCGAGCAGCGCCTCGGCGAACCCGCTGTCCTCGGCGGCCGGGGACGGCACCTGGGCCGGGGTCTCCGCCGTACCCGGGCAGGCGACGGCCGTGCTCCACGGTGTCTCCCCGGCGGCGGACGCCTCCCGCGGCGGCGTCACCACCACGTGCAGGAGGCCGTTCCCGGCCGTCGGCGCCTCCACGCTGAGCCGCCAGGTGCCGCCCTTGGTGAGGCACTGCCGCAGGTGCGTGCTGAGCGACGCGGTCAGCCGGGTGCGTTCCAGGGCGGACACGCCGTACGCGGCGGCCAGCCGGGCGGTCATGACCCGCGCCCGGGCGGCGTCGGCGACGGAAGAGATCTCCCAGCTGCGCGTCATGCGGCGACCGGACCCGGGGTCAGCACCGCCACGGCGGTGTCGTCCCGCACCGGGCGGGCGGAACTGCTGGCGTCCCGGATCGTCACCGCGGCCGTCACCGCCGGGTCCGTCTCCCACAGCCGTTCGTCCGACGGCGGCGTCCAGCGGCTGGGCAGTCCGTCGGTGTGCATGATCAGCAGCCGGTCGGGTCCCCACTCGGTCTCCTCCTCGCGCAGGGTCGCGCGCCGGTGCACGCCGACGATGCCGGGCCGCGACGTCAGATGGCGCCAGGTGCCGCCCTGGCACAGCCGCGCCCCCACGTTCCCGATGCCGGCGAACCGCAGCCGCCCGGCACGGGTGTCGACCTGGGCGACCGCGACGGCCGCGCCGCGCGTGCCGGACAGCGCCGCGTCGAGCCGCCGCAGCATCTCGCCCGGCGGGAGGCGGGCCGCCTCCCGCAGCGCCTCGACGGCCGCGGTCGAGGCGCGGGCGGCCTCCGGGCCGTGCCCCAGCCCGTCGGCCATCATCAGCGTCAGCCGGTCCTCGTGGCGCACCCACGCCCAGGCGTCGCCCGAGTAGTCGGCCGCGCCGAACGGCACGTTCACCCCGCCCGCCCGCACCCCGGCCGACCGCTCCGGGGCGGTCCGCGCGCCTCTGCCGGCGGCGCCGATCCGGGCCAGCGCCACCGTGCCCCGGCCGGGCGTGCTGTGCAGGCCGAAGTCGTCGGAGATCCTCCGGCACGCGCCGAGTCCGGCGCCCAGCGACCCGGCCGTGGAGAACCCGTCGCGCCGCGCCTCCGCCACGTCGGCGATCCCCGGACCGTGGTCGATCGCCGAGATCTGCACCACTCGGGGCGCGTCCCGGCCGGCCGGCAGGACCGGAGGCGGCACCACGTCGATGAGCACCCGGCCGCCCTCCGCGTGCTTGATGAGGTTGGTGGCCAGCTCGGTCGCCACCAGGGCGGCGGAGGCGGCGCGCCGCTCGTCCAGGCCGGCCAGCGAGGCGGCCTGCTCGGCGGCCACCCGAGCGTCCCGCACCCGCGTCGAGTCGCACACCGGGACGTCCCACACGCGCGGCATTCAGACCTCCTCGCGCGGACGCGGCGGCAACCCCGCCCACGACGTCACCCGCACCGACGTACCCGCGCCCGGACTGCTCTCCAGGACGAACTCGTGCACCAGGCGCCGGGCGCCGCCCAGCCCCATGCCCAACCCGTCCCCGGAGGTGTAGCCGTCGCTGAGGGCCAGCTCCGGGTCCGGGATGCCCGGCCCCTGGTCGACGAAGGTCAGCCGCAGTCCGTTGACCGCCCCGTGCACGACGTGCTCCACATCCACGTGGCCGCCGCCGCCGTGCACCAGCGTGTTGCGTGCCAGTTCGCTGGCCGCGGTGACCAGCTTCGTCTGGGCCACCAGCCCGAAGCCGACCTGCGCGGCGGCCTGCCGCACGTGCTGGCGCACCCACACCAGATCCATGTCCGAACGGATCGGCAGGCGGGCCTCCACGCCCGTGCCCGTCCGCATCACGGAAGCTCCTGACGTCTGCCACCGGAACGGGACGCCGTCCGGGCGTCCCGCTTCAGCAGTTCCAGACCCGCCTCCGTGCTGAGCGCGGTGCGCACTCCCGGCAGGGTCAGACCGAGTTCGACGAGGGTGATGGCGACCGCGGGCCGCATGCCGGCCACCACGGTCGTGGCCGCCAGGAGCTCGGCCTGCGCCGCGATCTCGGCGAGCACCCGGCCCAGGAACGAGTCGACGATCTCCACCCCGGACAGGTCGAGCAGCACGCCGATCACCCGGCTGCGCGCGATGGCCTCCGCGATGTCCTGCTGGAGATCCTGCGCCGAGGTGTCGTGCAGGTCACCCTGGAGGGTGACCAGAAGGACGTCGCCGATCCGCAGGACCGGCACACGGCCCGTGCCGGGCACGGGAAACGCTTCGCTCACCGGGTACCCGCACCGTGGGACGGCGCGTTCACGATGTCCGCGCCGAGCTTGTGCAGGGCGTACGCCAGCGCGTCGGCGAGGCCCGCCCGCGTCACCACCGCACCGAGGTCCAGGCCCAGGTGCACCATGGTCTGCGCGATGGCCGGGCGGATGCCGGAGACGATGCACTCCGCTCCCATCAGCCGGGCCGCGGCGACGGTCTTCATCAGGTGCTGGGCCACCAGCGAGTCCACCGTCGGCACACCGGTGATGTCGAGGATCGCGAACCGGGCGTGCTGCTCGACGACCGACTCCAGCAGCGTCTCCATCACCACCTGGCTGCGGGCGCTGTCCAACGTCCCGATCAGCGGAACCGCCACGATGCCGTCCCACAGCTTGATGACGGGGGTGGCCACCTCCAGCAGCTGCAGCCGCTGCCGGTCGATGAGGGCCTGCCCCTCGCTGAGCGCCGTCTGCATGACCACCACCCGCAGCGTGCCCAGCAGCACGGTCAGCGTCGACGTGCACGCCAGCAGATGACCGGCCGGCGCGTCCGGCAGGTCACCCGCCAGGAGGTTCTCGACGGGGGACCGCAGACTGTCCAGCTCGGTCGACACCTGCGCCGTGGTCAGACCGGCCCGCGACCGGGACGCTCCCATCCGGGCCAGCTGCTCGCGGATCATGGTGAATCCGGCGGCGTCCGGGTCCTCCACGCGCTCCGCGTCGGCCACTTGGGCCAGCGCGTCGACCAGGGCCTTGCCCGCTTCCACCGCTTCGTCCCGCGAGACGGTGAACACGGTGCGGAAGAGGGGTTCGTCCGCCCACCGCTGGGCGATCTGCTCACGGCGACGGCGCAGGAAGTCCCCGACCTCCCGCGCCGGCGATGCGAGCGTTCCCTCCGCTTCGTGTTCCGGCACGTGCTTCACTCCTCGATAGCTCGTCCGCGTCGCGCCGCACCGCACACCCTTTCGGGCCAGGTGAGAGGCGACGCCACCTCTGCCGGACGACAACTTTAACCAGCGGTACGAGCCCGTACGACACCGCTTCCGGTACAACAGGACGCCCGCGGACCGGGCGTCACATCTCGCTCTGCGCGGGAGGCTCCGGGCCGTCGGGTGTCTGTGGGCCCCGGTCGACGCGCTCCAGCGCCTCCTCGGCGCTCTGCGACACCGGAACCGTGATGCTCACGCCCGTCAGGTCCAGGATCCGGCGCACGGCGGGGGTGGGGGAGATGACATGGACGCTGCCCGGCATCTCCCGCACCTGCTGGTAGACGCGCAGGATGATGTTCATGCCGGACGAGTCCATGAACGGCACCGCCGACAGATCGAGCAGGAAGTGCCGCCGGCCGTGGTGGAGCTGGTTGGCCAGGTGGTGCTGGAACTCGGTCGCGGTGTCCACGTCCAGGTACCCCTGCACCTTGATCAGCGCGACGTCCTCCCGGGGCAGGGTCACCTCGACGGACAGCGGGTTCTGGGCAATGTGCACGACTACCTCCAACGAGTCCTGACGGCCGGGTGCGGGCCACCCTGCGAGCGTCCGCGGTACGGATGCCGGTGCCGGACGCGATGGATCAGTACTCCGGCCGGCAAACTGCACCGCGCCCCCGCGCTTACCCCTTAATCAGCAGTACATGCCTGGAACCTTCGGCGGGACATGCGAAAGCCCGACCGGGGTATCCGCTGCTGTGGAGCCGCCCCGGCGGGCGCCACCGCCCACCGGGGCGGATCATGTCACGGGCCCGCGAAGAGGGGAGCAGTGTGCCCAGGGACACAATCCCGCCATACTTGCCGGACAGCCTCCAGGCCGAGGACGGAGGCCCGACGGGCGCGCGGGCGCGGCGCCGGAACGGAACGAGTGAATGACGACGGGGGCGCGACACGTATGGAGCTGACCGACGGGACCAGTCCCACCGCGCACGGTGGTTCGCCGCCCGGCACGCCGGTTTCGGGCGAGGTGACCAGCGCCGCGGGCGCACGCGCGTACGCGGCATCGGTGGTGCGGCGCGCGTGGGACGCCGCGGCGGGCGCCGGCCCGCGCGAGGAAGACGTCATCGACCTGCTGCTCGTCGTCTCCGAGCTGGTCACCAACGCGATCCGGCACGGCGGCGGACTGGCCGGCTTCGAGGCCTGGGCCGTCGAGGACGGCCTGCGGGTCGCCGTGCACGACCACAGCCCCGTCGTGCCCGCGGTCGCCTACGGCCCGGGCTCCCTGCCGGTCGGGCACCGCGGCAGCGGCTACGGCTGGCCGCTCATCCTCCGCCTCGCCCGGGAGATCGCCATCGACCGGCGCCCCGAGGGCGGCAAGACCATCACCGTGCTGGTGCCGGTGCGCACCGCCTCCGGCCGCCACTGAGCGAGCCCCGAGCCCCCGTCTGAGGCCCGTCACCAGGGCAGGAAGACATGTATGTCCTTGCCGCGGTCGTTCGGCACGACACTGACCTGGTCGCACAGCGTGTGAATCAGGTGCCAGCCGATCCCCCCACCGCCGCGGCTCGGGTGGAACGGACGCGGCGCGGGCGGCGTGGTGTTCGTGTCGTGCAGCACCACGTGCACACCGTCGAACGTACGGCGCAGCCGAAGCTCGAACGGCCCCGGGGCGTACTGCACCGCATTGGCCGCCAGCTCCGTCACCACCAGCAGGATGTCGTCCCAGTGCTCCGGAGCCGACGGCGGTGACACGCTCGACAGCTCCTGCAGGAACTCCTCCGCGACGAGGCGCGCACCCGTGACATTGTGCAGCGCCCCCGCGAAGCTCGCGGTGCGGCTCGAAATCTCCTTGGCAGCCAGTGTCCTGTCCCAACGCGGCTCGGTTGCCATGTCGCCTTCCCGGCCCGACTCAGTGCGGCTGTCGGCCTTTCCCTTCGTCCTTTGGTTGGCTAGTTCCCAGTCGGCGGGGTCCTACGCGCCCGCCGGCCCGCGCCGGGGTACGCCTCAGCGGAACACATGGTCCGAGTCGTCCCACACCGCGGCCTCGTCCGGCGAGGTGCGCCGACCGGACCGGGAGCGCGCCTGGTACATCGCGTCGATCTCCAGCGCGTAGCGGCGCACCACCTCGTCGCGGCGCAGCTTCATCGACGGCGTCAGCAGCCCGTTGGCCACCTCGAACGGCTCCGGCAGCACCCGGAACACCCGGATCGACTCCGAACGCGACACCGCGCTGTTGGCCGCGGCCACGGCCCGCGCGACCTCCTCGCGCAGCGCGTTCTCCTCCCGCGCCTCCCGGCCCGGCGCGTCGCTCTGCCACGCCAGCGCGGCCCGCCAGTGCGCCAGGAACTCCGGGTCCAGCGTGATCAGCGCCCCCACGCACGGCCGGTTGTCGCCCACCACGACCGCCTGGTGGATGAGCGGATGCATCCGCAGCCGCTGCTCCAGCGCGGCCGGGGAGACGCTCTTGCCGCCGCTGGTGATGATCACGTCCTTCTTGCGGCCGGTGATCGTCAGATAGCCCTCGTCGTCGAGGCGTCCGAGGTCACCGGTGGCCAGCCAGCCGCCGCGCAGCGCCCTCCGGGTCGCCTCCGGGTTGTTGACGTAGCCCTGGAACACCGCGGGTCCGCGCACCAGGATCTCCCCGTCGTCGGCGACCCGGATCTCCGTGCCCGGCAGGGCCTGCCCGACGGTGCCGGACTTCTCCCGGCCCAGCGGCTGCATGGTGACGCCGCCACTGGTCTCCGTCAGGCCGTAGCCGTCGTGCACGAAGATGCCGATGCCCTCGAAGAAGAGCGACAGCTCCCGGCTCAGCGGCGAGCCGCCCGAGGTGGCGCGCCGCACCCGGCCGCCCAGCGTGGACCGCAGCCTGCGGTACACCGTCCGCTCGTACAGCGCGTGCTGCAGCCGCAGGTCGAAACCCGGCCCCGGCCCCTGCCCGAGCCGCTGCCGCTCCAGGGCGAGGGCGTAGTCCCGCGCCGTGCCCGCGGCCCGCTCGAACAGCGCGCCGCGCCCCGACTCCTGGGCCTTGCGCAGGAACGTCTTGTAGATCTTCTCGAACAGCGACGGCACGGCGTACAGATATGTGGGCCGGAAGGAGCGCAGCGCCGCCAGCAGGGCGGGCTCCCTCAGGTCGGGCTCGTGGCCCATGAGCACCCCGCCGCGCACGCACATGCTCTGCATCATCAGCCCGTACACGTGGGAGAACGGCAGGAACGCGAGGACGGCGGCCTGCTCGCCCGGGGGCGCCGCCGTGTGGCCCCAGCCGGCCAGCAGCGTGTCGCAGGGGCTGGCCAGACCCCGGTGGCTCAGCGCGCAGCCCAGGGCACGGCCGGTCGTCCCGGACGTGTACGCGATGACCGCCGTGGCGTCCGGCAGCACGATGCGGCGCATCGAGTCGACCGTGGTGGGCGCAATGACCTCGCCGCGCGCCGCCAGATCCCGCAAGGCTCCCGCGTCCAGCTGCCACACGTGCCGCAGGTACGGCAGCGTCGCGCACACCGAGCCGACCGTCATCACGCCCTGCTCGTCCTCGACGACCACGGCCACGCACGCGGCGTCCCGCAGGATCCACTCGACCTGGTCGCGCGACGACGTCGGACAGATCGGCACCAGCTCCGCGCCGACCGCCCACAGCGCGTGGCTGAGCACCGTCCACTCGTACCGGGTGCGCGCCATGACCGCGACGCGGTTGCCCGGCGAGATCCCGGACGCGATCAGGCCGCGGGCCAGGTCGACCACCTCGTCGCGGAACTCGGCGGCGGTGACCTCCTCCCACTGCTGGGAGGCCGGGTCGGGCCGGCGCGCCAGGACGGGCAGGGCGGGGGTGCGGTCGGCCGTCACGAAGACACTGTCGGCGAGCCCGCCGGTCAGGGGCGTGGCCGCCGTCGGAGCGATGGCGAAGTCGCGCATGCGCTGCTCCTGACGTGTACGGGGTGTCACAAGGCCGACGAGTAGCGTCATCGCCGCTGCCCGAAATCTAGCGGAGGCGAAAAGCTCACGGGGTGGCGAACCCGGAAGTGATACCCGTTTGGTGATCCGGGCGCGATCGGGGGACTCGGACGGCATGACTCACATCAATCCCGATCCCGATCCCGACCGCACCACCGGCCTGGAGCCGGGCGGCGGAGTGCCGCCCGGCGAGACACCGCCGGCGGAGAGCAGCATGCCCGAGGCGGGCCCGCAGGAGACGCACAACCCGACCAAGGGCTGGGGCAAGGGACCGCTGACGGTCATCCTCGCCCTGTGCGTGCTGATCGCGGCGTTCTTCCTGGCGTATGCCCTGATCCTGATGTTCTGAGGGGTGACCGCCCCGCCGACACGGGGGGCGATCACCCCTGCGCGCGGCGCGTCATCCTTGCGCGCGGCGCGTCACTCCTGCCCGCGGCCGGTCACTCCTGGGTGTGGCGCACGCACTCCACCACGACGTCCCTGAGGCTGTCGGTGCGCCGCAGCGCCTCGCGCTGCACGTCCGCGCCGGTGCCGTGCCGCATCACCTCGGCGACGGCCTTGCGGACCTCCTCCAGGTCCCCGCTCTCGCCGAGCGCGTCCTCGACGTGCTCCAGCAGGGACCGTACGACGGTGTCGGCGGGCATCCGCCGCATGGTCACCGGATGCAGCAGCTCGTCCGAGAGGCCGGAGCGGGCGGCGCGCCACGCGGCCAGCCGCAGCAGGCTCACGCTGTGGTCGAGCGGCTCGCGGCCCTCCCGCCACTCGCGGGCGGCGGTCTCCACCAGACCGCGGGCGAGCGTGGCGATGAGCACGGCCGTGTCGGCCCGCAGGCACACGTCGGACACCCGTATCTCCACCGTCGGGTACCGCTGGGACAGCCGCGCGTCGAAGTAGATCATCCCCTCGTCGAGGATGGAGCCGGTGGCCACCATGTCCGCGACCCGCCGGTGGTAGGTCTCCGCCGAGCCGAACATCTCGGTCGGCCCGGCCGACGGCCAGCGCTGCCAGACCCGGCTGCGGTAGCTGCTGTATCCGCTGTCGCTGCCCTGCCAGAACGGCGAGTTCGCGCTGATCGCCGACAGCACCGACAGCCACGGACGCAGCCGGTCCACGACGGCGACGCCCTCCTCGTCGGACTCGACGGACACATGGACGTGGCAGCCCAGGACGAGCTGCTCACGCGTCGCTATGCCGTACTGCTCCGCCATCCACTGGTAGCGCCGGCTCACGCCGACGGACGGGCTCACCGGCAGCGGCGACGTCGCGAGCGCGACGACCGTGCAGCCGATCTCGCCGGCGTGCCGGGCGGCCTCCTCACGGCAGCGCCCTATCTCGGCCCGCAGCGCCGCCATGTCCGACTGGGGGTGTGTGGCGAACTCGAGCATCTGCTCGTGCAGTTCTTCCTCGAACACGTCCTGGTCCGCGTCGTCCCGCTCGGCGCGGGCGAGCACGGCCGCGGACATCGCCCGCGGTTCGCCCGTTTCGGGATCGACCAGGAGGAGTTCCTCCTCCACTCCGACGGTCCGCACGGCATGCACCCCTTCTGTGGTCCGGCGCGACGACAAGACGTTCCGGTCGTACGCGTACGACCCCGAATGCCCCGGCAGGGGCATTCGAACACCTCTCACGTCGCGTCCGGTGTCACATCGGGAGCGGCTCCAGCCACACCGTGGCCAGCGGCGGCAGGGTCAGCCGCAGCCTCCCCACCTCGGGTTTGACGGGGCCGGGCTCGCCGACGCCGCTGCCGCCGTACCGTGTCGCGTCGGTGTTGAGGACCTCCCGCCAGGCGACGTGGTCGTCGCCGACCCACAGTGCGTAGTCCTGCCGGACGACCGGGGAGAAGTTCGACACGGCCAGCAGCGGGGTGCCCTCGGTGTCGTAGCGCAGGAACGCGTAGACGTTGTCGTCGGCGGCGTCCACGGCCACCCACCGGAAACCGGCGGGGTCGGTGTCGCGCTGCCACAGGGCCGGGGTCGCCAGGTACCGGGTGTTGAGGTCGCGGACCAGGTCCCGCACCCCGCGGTGGTCGGGCTCGGCCGGGTACTCCGGGTCGAGCAGCCACCAGTCCGGGCCGCTCTTCTCGGACCACTCGGCGCCCTGCGCGAACTCCTGTCCCATGAACAGCAGTTGCTTGCCGGGGTGGGCCCACATGTAGCCGAGGTAGGCGCGGTGGTTGGCGCGCTGCTGCCACCAGTCGCCGGGCATCTTGGAGACGAGGGCGCGCTTGCCGTGGACGACCTCGTCGTGGGAGATCGGCAGGACGTAGTTCTCGCTGTAGGCGTACACCATCGAGAAGGTCATTTCGTGGTGGTGGTACTTGCGGTGCACGGGTTCCTTGGACATGTACTCCAGGGAGTCGTGCATCCAGCCCATGTTCCACTTCAGCCCGAAGCCGAGCCCGCCGCTGTCGGTGGGCCGGGTGACCCCACCCCAGGCCGTGGACTCCTCGGCGATGGTCACGACGCCCGGCGCGCGCCGGTAGACGGTGGCGTTCATCTCCTGCAGGAACGCCATCGCGTCCAGGTCCTCCCGGCCGCCGTACACGTTCGGCGCCCACTGGCCGGAGTCGCGCGAGTAGTCGAGGTAGAGCATCGAGGCGACCGCGTCCACGCGCAGCCCGTCGATGTGGAACTCCTCGCACCAGTAGACGGCGTTGGCGACGAGGAAGTTGCGCACCTCGGTACGCCCGAAGTCGAACTCGTAGGTGCCCCAGTCCGGGTGCTCCGCGCGCCGCGCGTCCCCCGGTTCGTACAGCGGGTCCCCGTCGAACCGGGCCAGCGCCCAGTCGTCCTTCGGGAAGTGCGCGGGCACCCAGTCCATGATCACGCCGATGCCGGCCCGGTGCAGGGCGTCGACCAGGTACCGGAAATCGTCGGGCGAGCCGAGCCGCGCGGTCGGCGCGTAGTAGGACGTGACCTGATAACCCCACGACGGGCCGAAGGGGTGCTCGGCGACCGGCATCAGCTCGACATGTGTGAACCCGAGGTCCTTCACGTACGCCGGCAGCTCCTCGGCCAGCCGGCGGTACGTCAGCCCCGGTCGCCAGGAGGGGAGATGGACCTCGTACACGGAGAACGGCGCCTCGTGCACGGGCGTGTCCCCGCGGTGCGCCATCCACTCGGCGTCGCCCCACTCGTAGTGCGAGGCCGTCACGATCGACGCGGTGTTCGGCGGCTCCTCGGCGCGGCGCGCCATCGGGTCGGCCTTCAGGAACCGGTGCCCGTACCGGGAGGTGATCTCGAACTTGTACCGGGTGCCCTCGCCGACGCCCGGCAGGAACAGCTCCCACACGCCCGACGCGCCGAGGGACCGCATCGGAAAGGCCGTGCCGTCCCAGAACGTGAAGTCCGCGGCGACCCGCACGCCCTGCGCGTTCGGCGCCCACACGGTGAAGCGGGTGCCGGGCACGCCCTGGTGCGTCATCGGCTCCGCGCCGAGCGCCTTCCACAGCTGCTCGTGCCGGCCCTCCCGGATCAGGTGCAGGTCCAGCTCGCCGAGCGCGGGAAGGAAACGGTACGGGTCGTGCACCTCCCGCTCCTCGTCGCCGTACGTCACGAGCAGCGTGTACTCGGGGACCGTGTCGAGCGGCAGGACGCCGGAGAACAGGCCGTCGCCCTCCGAGGCGAGAGCCGTGCGCCGGCCGTCGGCGAGCACGCTCACCGCCCGGGCGAAGGGCCTGAGCGCCCGGAACACGACGCCGCCGGGCACCGGACGGGCGCCCAGCAGGCCGTGCGGGTCGTGGTGGGCGCCCGCCAGCAGGCGCCCCCGGTCGGCGGCGTCCAGCGGCGGCGCGGCCCCACAGGGAACGGGGCCGGACGGCTCGGGAAGCGAAGTGTCACGCAGAGCCACGGGTCAGTCTCCTCTCACGGCGAGGCGCTCGATGGCCGCCATCGGCACGGGTAGCCAGTCGGGGCGGTGCCGGGCCTCGTAGAGCACCTCGTACACGGCCCTGTCGGTCTCATAGGCGCGCAGCAGTCCGTGCTTCTTGCGCGGATCCCAGCCGGCGCTCGCCGCGTAACCGGCGCAGTACGCCTCGCGGCAGCGGCGCGCCCACTCCGGGCGCCAGGGGCGGCGCTGCCGGGCGGCGTAGTCGAAGGAGCGCAGCATGCCCGCGATGTCCCGGACGGGGGAGTGGGCGCTGCGCCGTTCCGCGAGCGGGCGGGACGGCTCACCTTCGAAGTCGATCACGAACCAGTCCCGGCCGGCCCGCAGCACCTGCCCGAGGTGCAGGTCGCCGTGGATGCGCTGGGCGGGCGGCCCGGGGTCGCAGCTGGTCAGCGCGGCGAACGCGGCGCGCAGGCCGGGGACGAACGGCCGCAGCGCCGGTACGGAGTGCGCGGCGGCGGTGAGCCGCTCGGTCATCGCCGTCGCGGTACGGCCGTTCTCGCCGGGGGCTCCGACCGGGAACGCCGACGCCAGCGCGAGGTGCACCTCGGCGGTGGCCCGGCCCAGCTGGCGGGCCTCGGCGGTGAAGTCGTCGGCGGCGGCGAGCGCGTTCAGGGCGAGGGTCCAGCCGTCGGAGGCGTCCCGCAGGAACGGCTGGAGCACGCCGAGCGTGGCCTCCTGCGGGTGCGTCGTGCGCAGCCACGCCACCGGCGCGGGCACCCGGCGGCAGCCCTGCAGGGCCAGCGCGACCGGCACCTCCAGGTCGGGGTTGACGCCGGGCTGGATGCGCCGGAACAGTTTCAGGATGAACTCGTCGCCGTAGACAAGGGAGGAGTTCGACTGCTCCGCGTCCAGCAGCCGCGGTACGAGCCCGCCGGGCACCGGCCGGGACGGGTCGGCCTCGAAGCGCAGGGGGCCCGCCGAGCCCGGGTGCCGCAGCCGGTCCAGGAGCAGCTGCGCCGACCGCGGGTCGTGCAGGGCGTCGTACACCGTCAGACCGGCGAGCGGCCCCTCGTGCACTTGGCCGATCAGCGCCCGGGCGAGCCGTGGGGCGGGGTGGTCCCGCACGCCGAGCAGCAGCTGGTAGCAGTCGCCGGGTGGGGGACTGCCGCCGGGGGAGGGCACGCCGCCGTGCCCGGCGTGGACCAGCACGTGCAGACAGCCGGGGAACAGCTCGGTCATCGACAGCAGGCCGAGCTCCGTGACGGGCCGGTCCTTGCCCGCGAACCAGCGCTGCCGTGGCAGCCACTCCCGCAGGAGCCCGGCGAGGGACGCCATGGGCTCCGCGAGGAGCGTACGGCTCGGGCGGAGGGATGCGGTCTTCGGCATGGTCACGCCTCCTTTCGTCGGCGCAGTGCTCATGGCCGACGGCCGATGCGGGATGCGACTCGGGTGAGCCGGAACCAGTAGAAGCCGTGACCACCGAGCGTGAGCAGGTACGGCAGTTCGCCGATGGCCGGGAAGCGGACGCCGCCGAACAGCTCGACCGGGTGGCGTCCGTCGAATTCCCGCAGGTCCAGTTCGGTCGGCTGTGCGAACCGGGAGAAGTTGTGGACGCACAGCACGAGGTCGTCCTCGTATTCGCGCAGGAAGGCGAGGACGGCCGGGTTGGAGGAGGGCAGTTCGGTGTAGGA